>NZ_JAMYLL010000018.1:0-99289 GCF_040318045.1 Mesorhizobium sp. M1338
TGGAATGCGCCGGGTGTCGACATGCGCTGTCGTCAGCAACTGCTGCGCGCGCTCATCAAGGACATCGTGGCGGATGTCGATGACGATGCGCGCGACGTGATCTTGACCATCCACTGGCACGGAGGCCAGCACTCGCAGGTACGGGTTCGCAAGCCCAAATCCGGAGAGCATGGCCAGCGTACGCCTGAGGAGGCTCTGGCGATCATGCGATCCATGGCAACCCGATGGTCGGATGCCGAAATCGCTGCCACACTCAACCGCATGGGCATGCAGACCGGTCAGGGAAAGACCTGGACCGCGCGTCGCGTCCAATCGCTGCGCACGGTGCACAAGATCAGCGGCTATCGCTCTTCCGACAAGAATGGCGAGTGGCTCACCATGTCGGACGCGGCCGCCCGGCTTGGAGTCTCGCACGTCAAAATCCGCCGGTTCATCAGGGATGGCCTCTTGCCTGCCGAGCAGGTCATGCGCGGCGCACCCTACCAGATCCGCGCCAGCGACCTCGAAGACGAACGGATCAAGGCCGATTTGGCGCGCAATACTCCGCATCGCATCCACGACGACAACCAGGAATCGCTGTTCACCGCCATTTGAAAAGGAGGTGCATAATGAATCGGTCTTCGCGATGCCGCGCAGGGCTCGCTCGGCTGCATTGTTCGATAGGCAAATGCTCCCATCGTCGAGGAACCGGGTGAAGGATGACCAGCGGCGCAGCATGTAGTTGAAGGCCTTGGTCAGATCGTGTCCGCGCGAGAGCTTGTCGCGCGTCTCGATCATCCAGCGCTCGAGCTCGGTGACCAGCGGCACGCTCCGCTCCTGGCGCACGGCGTGGCGTTGGGCCGGCGACAGGCCGTTGATCCCGCGCTCGATATCGAACAGGGCATCGATGCGCTTCACGGCTTCAACCGCTAGCGGATAGACCAGGTTGGGCTTCTCGCCGCGCGCCTTCTTGCGCGCCGCCGCTTCGACATCGGCCAGCTCGAACACTTTGCGCCGGCTGTGGGCCCAGCAGCTGGCTTCCAGAACAGGCGCCGGCTGACGACCCGTTGCATAGAGATCGCCATAACCGCCAAAGGCATCGGCCTGCAGAATGCCGCTCCAGCCGGCGAGATGCGCCGCGGGATGTTCGCCTCGACGATCGCGGGAATAGTAGAACACTGCCGCCGGCGGATCGGCGCCGCCGAACGGTCGGTCATCGCGCACATAGGTCCATAATCGGCCGGTATCGGTCTTGCCCTTGGCCAGGACCGGCACCGTCGTGTCGTCGCCGTGCAGACGTGAAGCGGCCAGCACATGGGCTTCGAGGCGCTTGAACAGCGGCATCAGCGCCGCGGCGCCGGCGCCGACCTGGTCGGCGAGCGTCGACAGGCTGAGCGGCACGCCTTCGCGGGCATAGCGTTCAGCCTGGCGGTTGAGCGGCTGATGCTGTCCGAACTTCTCGAACAGGATCATCGCCAGCAGGCCGGGACCGGCCCAGCCGCGCGGGGTGGCGTGGAACGGCGCCGGAGCCTGGCTGATCGCCTCGCAGTCGCGGCAGGTGAACTTCTCCCGAACGTGCTGGATCACCTTCCATTGCCGCGGCACCACCTCCAGCGTCTCGGTGATATCCTCAGCCAGCTTGCGCAGCCGATGACCGCCGCAGCAGTGGCAAGCGGTCGGCGCCGGCTCGACCACGCGTTCGCGCGGCAGATGCTCGGGAAATGGTTGGCGCGCCGGTCGTTTGCGCACATAAGGTGCCACCTCAGTGGTCCGGGCCGCTGCCTGCTCGGCGGCGATCTCGTCTTCCGTGGCCGTGCTCTCGAGTTCCTCGAAGGTGAGCTCCATCTGGTCGTGCAGGCGGGCTGAGCGTTCAGAACTCTGACCATGCAGCGCCCGCTGCAGCTTCCGGATCGTCAGATCCTGATGTGCGATCAGCGCCGCATCATCCGATGCCTTGGCCCTGGCGACCGCCAGTTCGGCCTCGACCAGCGCAGCGCGCGCGGCCTCGTCTTCGGCTCTGGCCAGCGCCGCGGTCAGCGCCGCTCTCAGCGCGCCGATATCGTCCGGAACAGCATCCTGGGCGGTGGCAACCATGCCCTGGAGTGAATCATAAAACGCGTCCGCTGACTCGCGGAAAATGGCGCAAACTCAAAGAAAAACTCAGCCCGCGCGCTGGGGGCGGAACGTGTGGCGCGGGTTGCGCCAATCGATCCCGTCGAGCATGTAGGCGAGCTGCGCCGGTGATATGGAAACCGTACCGGCCGCCGGCGATGGCCATAGAAACCGGCCCTTCTCGAGCCGTTTTGCATACAGCGACATGCCGAGCCCATCATGCCAGATAATCTTGATCAGATTGCCGCTACGGCCGCGGAAGACATAAAGATCGCCGGCATGCGGATCCCGGCCCAACGTCTCCTGAACCTGCAGAGCGAGGCCTTGCATTCCGCGACGCATATCGGTCCGGCCGACCGCCAACCAGATCCGCACCTGGCTCGGAACCGGGATCATGAAACGCCCAGCGCCTTCACCATCGCCGCCGCCAGTGTCGGCGGCGTGGTCAGCGGAATCCGCAGCCGCACCTTGCCGGCGATCTCCAGCTCGATCATCGCTGGCGCCGCCGGCACCTCATCGGGAACCACGACAACTTCGGCAAAGCCCGTCTCGCGGGCTCTCACCGTGCGGCGCCACTTATAGATCAGGCTGGTCGCGACATCGTACTGACGCGCCACCGCCGTCACCGTGGCCCCGGGCGCGAATGCCGCGGCCAGTATCCGGCACTGATCCTCTTCACTCCAACGACGACGACGCTCCGGCCCGGTCAATAACGTCACATGGCTCATGCTGTGCTGCTAACTACGCTCGTAAGGACGACCTTAAGAGCGCAGCCTCGCTACCATGCCATGCTCCCGCAAGGCGGCCTTCGCCGGAGGCGTACTATGAGCTCGCCGAGCTGGCCGGACGGCCCCTCACCGCGGGTCGGCGCCACGAGCTTCAGCTTCACGACGCGAGCAGGCTCTTGCGAGAGCCAGCCCGGAGGAAGTGCAGCCAAGCTCTCAACATCATGAGCGAACAACGGCAGATCGTGCCGAAGCTCTTCCTTGGACAGCCCCCGTCATCCACCACGGTCCGAAATACATCAGCCAGTAACGTAGGTTGCTGCAGCGGCCAAACGTCATCGTAGGGCTCGGATCCTGAGTAGCCCTTGGCGCTGTAGCTACGATAAAGGCGGGTCGCTCCCTCGGCATCGACAATGCAGAGGCGTTGGAGACGCATGATCTGAGCCTTGATGGACACGCGCCAGCGAACCTTCTCAGCTCCCAAAGCGAGGCACTAGTGACCTCAGCCGAGAACTGACTCGCCGGCAGAAGCAACGCTGAAGCGAACCGATGAGCTTGGTCTTGGATCAGCTTGAAGTTCTCGACAAGCTCATCCTCGGACACTGCACGGTGCAGCAAGAGGTGGGCCAACTCGTGCGCGGCATCAAATTGTCTTCGCGCGAATGACTGCGCTAGAAGTACGTGTGGGCGACGATCAGATCCCCACCTGCTTAGCCCATCCAACTGTGTGGTTTCCATTGGTTCGCTCGCCACGACGACGCCGATCTGCTCCAGCAGAGCAACTACGTTGGGGTCGGTCGCAATCCGATTCCCCAGTGCTCTCGCGCTGTTTGGGCAATGCCCTCCAGATCCTCATCCCCAGGCTTCGGTAGCCTAAGCCGTTGAGTAAATCTGGCAGGTCGACTTCAGGGAGAAACGCATAATGGCCGGCAACTGCCGTAATGTCTTCAAGCCAGCGGTTGACCGGATAATCCTTGGTCACAGCCACGCCCTGTAGGTGCGGCCCTCGTCCAGCAGCAACCGCAACGCCCCCAGTCGCCGCCCTCCGGCGACGACTTCGAACTTGGCTCCCTTCGGGGCCTTGCGGGTCAAAAGGTTATGGATGAGGCCATGGGCCTCGATGCTGGCGGCCAGTTCGGCCCTACCTGCGGGCGGGATAGTGATAACTGCGGTATTCATGGACTTGCTCGTGTTGATTTCAGGGATTGACCTGATGGGTTCAGGTCCCCTGAACCCCTGCCTCGCGGCGAGTAGCGGGGAGCGAGGGGGGGGCAAGTCCCGGGGGCGGAGGGGTCTCCCCGGTCTGCACCTAGCGAAGCGGAGGAAGATGGGGGAACCCGCCCGCGGCGGCTTGCTGGGGAGAGAGGGCCGCGCGCCTCTCTTCCCGCTACATAGGAGAGGTGCCGCTAGGCACATCCATGTCGGCGCAGCCGTGCCGCGAAGCGGCCCAAGAAAGAAGAGCGTACAAAACGGAAGCACCTAAATGCCCGCCAGCGGGACCAAGTCAGATCGGTGCAGGAGAAAGACCGTGGCCCTGAGACCGGCTCAACAGGGCGGCCGTAGGAGCATCAGCAACGCGCCGCCGTCAGGCGGGATGCGGAACGGACGGCCCCCCGGCGAAGGGCGCCGTTCTCTTTGAGCTGCGACCCTGGTGAGCGCCTTCGTGCCTAAAGCTGTGCCGTCGGGCTAAGTTTCAGCTTCAGATCGTTCTGAAAAGCCGAACATGGTTCGTCGAGTAACCCTTGAGGGAAGGATCCTTGTCGGGTTCCCTGTTTTTCGACAAAATCGCCCTGCAGAATTTATATTGCGTGATTTGGCGGCATCGCACTGCTGGGTGTCCGCCTTATAGCAAGCGTGGACCAAAACGGCTCCCACGTAATCATGCTCGACGTTGTTGGAAGAAAGGTGGGTCTGAATGTCTTGGAGAATGGCAACTCCATGGGACATCCCATCTGCTCCGGAGTAGGTCATTACGAGTTGACCGGGTCGTTCAAAGCCGCTTACCGAGCCGCTCCCTGCAACGTTCTCGTAGGTGCCAGACAAATCCGGGGCCGACGTGAATGTCACCTTGAAGGGGTGCCCCAGGCCGACGGGGGTGACATCCGTAAAGTCGGGACCGTAGTACACCGAGAGATCACGCAGTATGGAGATGATAACCCGATTGCGGCTTTCAAGTGTCCTCGCATCCCCCGAGGGCGCCACCTGATCTCTCGGGCAACCTTGTTCGGCGCCGCAGTTATTGAGGCGGCCGGCTTGGAAGCAGTTCCTTATGGCCCTCATGCATAAACCAGAGCACCCGTTTGAGGTGACTGCGAAGGGCCTTACGGGCGCGGATTGGCTCTTTGACCGGATCGATACCCAGTACATCCAGCGCCATCTCCTCTTCGCTGGCACTGTCGGCGCAAGCGTCCATGAGCTTCAAATAGAGCTCGAAATGCTTGTCATCATATGCGGTTAGGCTTTCCGACCAGGGGACTTCCGTTGCAATGGTTGGATCAGGCGTTGGGCGCGATCTGCTTTTCATCCATGTCTCGCTTTGGCGATGAACCAGGCCCCCGTTCCAATTCAGAATATCTCCATCTAGCGCACTTTCAACCGTTCTCGGCCTTCTTCGGACAGTCCCCAATCGTTGCATATGGTCGTGGGTTCCAAATTGGCGCACGGCTGCTCGCGACCAATACATCCTCAACTTGGCGAGGCGATGTAACGCCCGGCTGAACCAGAATGGCGCGGGTATTGAGCATCGCCGATTGGATCGAACCTCTTATTTTAGCTTCGCGATAATCTTGTCTGGCTGCTTGCAAGCGTCCATCATGCCGCCGTACATACGCTTAAGGATCTCGCCCATCACCGTACGAGCAGCAAACATTTCCAAAATCGATCTTGCAACTTGAGGCTTTGCGTTACTGCATAGCTGCATTGCACAAAATGTGTTTGCGCATTGCACAACTTTTAGCCATTAAGCTTACAGCTGATGCACGCGATGGTTTCCTCCCATTCCATGGTATCAGCTGTTCCCCTCTGAAGGTTTTGACTTTACACCTAAAGGGCCTCGGTTTTCCGATGCCCTTTTTTTGGCGGTCGCCACGTCGTTAATGGAACGCGGCTCGATCGCCGGTTCAGCCATCAGGCTTTGGAACCCGTTCTGCCCGGCCGACCCCTCCCGACAACAGTCTGACCTTCGCCAGCCTTCTACGGGCAAGCGTTCGCGCCAAAAGTTCAAAGCCGCGTCCGTAACATTCGACGATGAAAGCCAATGTCATCAGGTCGAGCAGAAACTCGTCGATCGCATGTGTGAGCGCATCAGACTTTTGTCCGAACTGAAGGAGCAGGGCGCGCGCGTCTTCGATCGCGGCCTGGCAATCGTCTGCATCTATCAGGGAACTGATCCTGTCAAAGATCTGCAAGCGTCCTCACTTTTCGGAAGCCACACTCAGCATCGAACGCCGCTGATGAGTGAGTTTCCAACAAAAGAACAGGGTAACGTTTCGCGAAAAATCGCTCGGCAGCGCGTCGATCGAGCATGATGCCTCAAATGACATGTGAATCCCGGCTCACCAAGATGTCGTTGAAGGCGAGTGAGCCGGCCCATGTCTGCGTCCCGGCCGCCTGACAACTGGTCAGGAGGAACTGTGGCCACATTCGTCGTAGGCAAATGGGCCATCTATTCTTAAGCCGCCACGGTTCAGCCTAGATTACATGGGAAGCGACAATAACGGAAAGAAAAGGTTCGCAAAATGAGTAGGGTGGCTGGATCAAACGAAGATTTGGCTGCACCAACGACCTTTGGGCCACTTCTGCAGCCCACCTTTCGCTCGATCTGGCTCGCCACGCAGGTTTCAAGCCTCGGCTGGTTGATGCAGACTGTCGCCATCAGCTGGCTGATGGCAACGATCTCGACTTCCGATCTGATGGTTGCGTTGGTTCAGGCTTCATCGAACCTGCCCGCCTTCGTCTTGTCTGTCTTCGCCGGGGCTCTCGCTGACAATTTCAGCCGGCGCCGGGTCATGTTCGCCGGTCGGTGCCTTATGGTGACTGCCTCCGCGATGCTGACCGCATCGCTGGCGCTGGGCTTTGTCAGTCCGTGGATGATCCTCGGCTTCAGCTTCTTGATCGCAAGCGGCGGTGCTCTCAATGATCCGGCCTGGCAAGCGTCGGTTGGCGATATTGTGGATCGACGAGATGTTCCCGCTGCCGTCACCCTGCTTTCTGTTGGATTCAATACCGTCCGGACTGTGGGCCCGGCGCTCGGCGGCATTGTAGTTGCCTCGTTTGGCCTTATGGCGGCATTCGCGGTGACCACGCTCACCTATTTCGTACCCTTGGCCACTATTTGGCGCTGCAAGTGGAAGGTTCGTTCTTCCCCTCTTCCACGCGAGTCGATGAGGACGGCGATCTATGACGGGCTGCGCTTCACGGCGATGTCATCGGAAATCAAGGCCGCGATCGCGCGCGGAACCCTCTTTGGCCTGGCGAGCATCGCCATACTCGCGCTGCTGCCGGTGGTTGTCCGCGACCAGCTGGGAGGAGGCCCGCTTGCCTATGGCGCGCTCATGGCTGGCTTCGGGACCGGTGCCGTTTTCGCCGGCCTCTCCAACAGCCTGTTCAGACGGAGCTTGTCGCAAGAAAGGCTGATGAGGCTCTCCTGCGTCGCCTGTGCGGCGTGTTCTCTCTCCCTGGCACTGACATCTTCGATTGCCGTTGCGGCAATTGCACTCGCCTTGGGCGGCGCGGGCTGGGTGACCGCCTGGTCCGGGGTTGGTGTGAGCGTGCAGCTGGCGAGCCCGCGCTGGGTCGTGGGGCGCACCATCTCGATCTACTATGCTTTGATAGACGGCGGCATCGCGCTCGGCAGCTGGGTGTGGGGCACGGTGGCCGAAAACCATTCGTTGACCTGGGCGCTGGAGGGCTCCGCTGGAGCCCTGTTGATCGTCGCTGCAGCCGGCGTTCTCTTTCCTCTTCGAGAGCACCGCGACTCCGAGCCCGATCCCTTGGAGGAATTCGATGCCCCAGCTGTCTCTCTCAACTTGAAGCCGAGGAGCGGCCCGATCGTGGTCAAGATCGAATATCTGATAGCCGAGAGAAATCTCGAGGCCTTCCTCGACCTCATGCGGCAGCGGCGCCATGTACACAGCCGCGTCGGTGCTCGGAACTGGACGCTCCAGCGGAACCTGCAGAAGCCTATGCATTGGACAGAAACGTTCCGCACGCCGACCTGGACGGACTACCTTCGCCTCAATCATCGTCTGACGGAAGTGGACAAGGAACTGGACGAGCGTGTCTTTCAGCTGCACGCGGCCGAGACCCCACCTCAAATGACCCTTTCCATCGAGCGGCCGACAAGCTCGGCCCGCAAGCCCGAGCACTCAGCTTTTCGCCATCCCCGTCATTGAAGCCCGGCCGGCACAGAAAACGCGATTCTTGTCTATCGCGCTCAAACCGGTGCGGGAGACGGACAATCCACCAAAATTCGATGATGGGTGGCAGAGAAGAACCCCAGGCTGAGAGTGCGACCGATCGGTCCCGACGGTGAAGCGGAGCCTGGGGCTACAGCGGCACGCGACTATTGCCGCGTGTCACCTTTTGAATTTAAAGTCTTCCTCAGTCCGCCTCGCTGATCCGGGCCAACGCTATCTTGAGGTTGGCATTTTGTCCCGCCAGCTCGCTGAGACGATCACGTTCGGCGGCGACCACATCCGGACTGGCGTTGGCAACGATGCACCCGCGCGGAGCGTGCTGTTGCTGGAAGCAGGAAGGCATGATCGGCCAAAGCCGGGAGAGGTGCTGCCGGCAGTAGCGAATGGGCTGCTGCGTCAGCTTGGTGTCTGGACGCCGTTCGCCGAGGCCGGCTTCGTTGAAAATCGTGCGCTTGTTTCGGTGTGGGCCAATGAAGTTCCCAGCGAGCGGCACGGCATGTTTTCCGCTCAAGGTGCCGGCTGGCAGCTCGACCGGACGCGATTCGACCGGCTGATGGTGCAGGCGGCCAAGGCGGCAGGTGTGGACACGCGGTTTGGCTCGGCCGTGGGTTCGGCAGTGCGCGACGATCAAGGCTGGCTGCTCAAGCTGGCCGATGAAGCTATCGTTGCCCGCGCCGTGGTTTGGGCGACCGGTCCAGTTGGAGGCTGGCCCGATGTTTCGGCGCCAAGCTCACCATGCACGGACATCTTGCCGCCTACACACGCTTTTTCGACCGCGCACCGGGCGATTGCAGCATGGTCGTCGAGGCGCGTCCCGAAGGCTGGTGGTACAGCGCCGACTTGCGCGTGCCTCACCGATCCGGATCTGGGCAGCGAACTGCGCAAAGCCGGACATTGGTACCGCGCTTTAGCCGCAACGCAGTCCGTCGCGCCGCTCGTGCCGCCCAACGCAATCGAGACCGCCAGCATGATCAAGGCGGCGGGAACCGCAACGATCGATCCCGCCGCCGGTGACCGCTGGGTCGCGGCGGGCGACTGCCTGTTCTGTGCCGATCCACTGTCATCACGCGGGATCGTGCATGCACTCCGCTCAGGGATCCTGGCGGCCTACGCGGCATCGGACATGCTGGACGGGCGTGGCGATTCGCCTGCGCCCGCTATGCAAAATCGCCACACGCGGCTTTGCCGATTAGCTCCCGGCGCTGGCTGCCCACTATGCAGCCGCCGCGCAACGGGACACGCCTTTCTCGCAGCGGCGGCGCAGCCATGTCTTCCACGCGTCTAGCATCGAAGGAGGGAGGTCAGAGGTGGTCGCGGGACGGGGTGCTCGGCATTTATGAAGCGACCGAGCGCCAGCGAGTGGTCGTCGGCGGGCTCGATGGCGGCATCAGGTCAGGGAACTCGGCCTCCATGATCATCTCCGATTTAATTCAAATTTATCTGTATATATTGACGATTGCACTACCTTCACCTCGTAGACGGCAATGCGGGCGGGTAGAGAGGGTTCTATGATATGACAAGCGATTTTTCCGCCGCCCGAGTGCATTTAGATCGAGCGTATGACTACCTTTGTGGGGATGACCCGATGAGTCAAAGGGGCCGCGAAGCCTTGGACCTGCTAATTGAGGCGGTTGCCGTCGAAGAGTTCAAGCAGCCACGCCAAAGCGCTGAGGTGCTAAGGTTTCCGATCGGGCGCCGCTGCTGAGGTAGTCTCCACGGCCGCCATGTAGCCTCGCGGGTGAGGCGCTCACGGCAGGGACTCGCCGCCCCGTGAGGGCCGGGAACGAACGCATTGGCAAACGGAAAGCCCACTTGCCAGACCAGCGCCCGGCCGGCGTGGCAAGTAGGCCGGCGGTTCCAAGCGGAGACATTGATGCCGGACTATGTTGTGCTTTGCATCGCATTAAGCTGCTGCGGGATATACGTAACGCCATCCCTAAACACATCGAATGCGGCAGCGACAGCGCGAATCCCAAAGCGATGCTCCCGCCGTACGCGGACAAAGCCGTTTTCGAAGTCCACTATCCCGTCCTTGGCCAGCATGGCCAAGCGCTCAGCCGAATCGCGAAGATGGATCGGATCAGATCCGTGGGCGACACAGATTGCCGGCACGTCAGCCTCGAAATCGCACATTAATCGCTCGATAATTGCGGCTCGCACGCGGTCGTCGTCTGTGAGGCGATGGCCCTTCGATGTCGCCAGTCGGCCAGCTGCGATGTGCCGGATGTAGGAATCCCGTGTAACTTCGTTTTGAACGTATCCTTGGCCGATGCGGCCGATAGCCGACGCGCCGAAACCGATCAGGGTTCTGCAGGTATCGGCCGAGTAGCCCAACGAGTTACGTCGCAGGCGACCTGTTTCCTGTGCCAGCGCGAGCTCGTCGTCCGGCAAGGCGAAATGGTCGAGCCCGATCTGTCGGTAGCCGGCGGCAATCAGCGTCACGGTGACAGCCGCATACTGTTCAGCGCGGGCAGCGCTGTCGGGAAGAAATTCCGCCTCGATGAGGCGCTGATTCTTTATTTGGGATGGGATGTGCGAGTAGCCGAACAAGGCAAGCCGGTCGGGGCGCATGGCGACCGCCGCCCTCACTGTTTCGACGCACGACTCCACCGTTTGACGCGGCAGGCCGTAGATGAGGTCGAAGTTGATGCGGCTTACTCCATGCCGGCGCAGCATTTCCACGGCAGCCGACGTCTGGGCCTCGCTCTGGATCCGGTTGATCGCTTTTTGAACAATGGGATCGAAGCTCTGTACGCCCAGGCTCGCGCGGTTCACGCCGGCCGCTCCCAAGCCTTCCGCCATCTCGGGCGTGAGCGTGCGTGGATCGATCTCGATGGCGACCGTAGCTGTTTTCGAGATGGCGAAGCGGCATCGCAGGAACTCCATCAGAGCGAGGAACTCGGCTGGTCCGATGAGAGACGGCGTTCCGCCGCCGAAATGTATGTCGCTCACGGGCAACGTCTTCGGCACTCGCACCGAAACCAGACGGATCTCGTCACGCAGCGCCGCCAGATAGTTGAGGATGGGCGCATCACGGCGGGTGATGGTGGTTGGGAAGCCGCAATACCAGCAGGCTGATCGGCAGAACGGAACGTGCAGATAGAGTGACACCGGATCATCAGCCGGCAGGTTCCTGAGCCATTCCTCATAAGCCTCGGCGCCGACCGCCCCAGAGAACTCCGACACAGCCGGATAGATAGTGTACCAAGGCAGCCGGGCCTCTCGAAATTTCGTGGTCTGCAACGGTCACCGTCCCATGCTGATAACATCCAACCTTACCGCTGCGCTCGCCTGCGTCTTTGCGCTATGTCAGTCCGTTCCGCTTTGGGCTCGAAATTTTTTAGCAATGGGCGCCGTTCAGTCTTGGCTGGACAGCGATGGTCTGAGCGCACTCGGTCAGCGTGGTGTTCCCGCCGCAACCCTCACGCGCACCGTTTTGTTCCACCGTACCTTCCCTTCATCTGCGCGTGGGAGATTCTTCTGAGCGCAGATGCCGCATCCGACGAGACAATACGGTGTTGGGACCAGACTTTGCTCGCCAGCTAGCGCCGCCCCATAGTGATCTCTGCCATCTCGATGAGCTCGTTGTGTGAATTGCTGGCAAGAAGCATTAGCTGTGGCGCGCCGCTTTCAGGACGAGAACCTGCTCGACGCGACCGTCAGGTCCGCCGCACTGCCAAGGCTAGCGCCTACTGATTCAGTGGTGCAAGGCTGCGGCGCGTGGTTATCGACCATCAGCTCGCCAAAGTGACGGCGTCGTACCGGGCGGTGGCCGCCGCATGATGCCTCAACGGCGGGGCTCACAGCAAACAATGCCGTCGCCATTAAGCCAAACTGTCGCGAAGCGAACAGACGAGCCGTAGCCGAAAGATTTGCCGTTCCTGCTTGGGTGGATCCGCAAGGCAAAAAGAACGGAAGCGGGAACCAAGGTCCGCCCGCACATTTGAGCTTCAAGCCGCAGCTGGGTCGTCAGGATGGTACGTTATTTGCAGTAGTACCCTTTGTAAGGCCCACCGCGGAGGTGAAAAGGGGTGATTGTATAAAAATGTTGTATGACCGTCCGGGAGTGATAACTGCTTAATATATGTGACAACAAGTCTCAGTCACATTCTAAATTCTCCTGAGTATTAGCACGACAGGTGCAGCAACACTCCTAGAATTCAGCTTGATGCGCTATCAATCGTTTGCTTAGCAAAAATCATTTATCGGTCTCGATTCCTTTTACTGTTTAGACGGAGATCAACAATGACCATTGGGAGCCTCCTCCTCGGCTCAACTGCGGCACTGATCGCCGCTTCCGACGCTCGCGCCGTGATCATCGTCCCCGAGCCTGATCCCACTGAGTACCTCAAGATCTGCGACGTCTACGGCTCCAGCTACGTCTATATTTCAGGCACCGAGACCTGCCTGCGCATCGGCGGCTATCTTAGCTACTACGTGGGCTTGGGCGATGTCGGATTGTTTTACCACGCAAGAACCTCAGATGTGAGGACTGGTGAGGATCAGGGTACATGGCAAAACAACACGCGCTTCACACTGAAAGCTTGGACCGGCCAGGAGACCGAACTCGGCACGTTGAAGACCTACACCGAAACCCGCGTGAATTTCGGTAACCGCCACACTTCGGTTTCGGACAGTTCTCGGTCCTATGCCTTCAACGGAGACAGCATCTTGACTTTCGCCTGGATTCAGCTTGGTGGCCTCCGAGTTGGTAAGGACTGGTCGGCCTTCGACATGTTTATTGGCGGCGCGGGTGACGTACTCAACCAGACGCCGGTTCCGTACGGCGCTTTGGATACCAATGTGGTCCAGTACTACTTCGACGCCGGGAACGGCTTTTCGGCCGTGGTTTCGCTCGAAGAAGGCTCAGGCGTGGTCGGCACAATCGACAACTACGCTCCGCACATAGTCGGCGGCTTGAAATACACACATGGCTGGGGAGCGATCACCGGCGTTGCTGGTTATGATAGCAACTACGAATCGGTGGCCGCCAAGGTCCGTGTCGACATCAATGTCACCAACGAACTGTTGCTGTTCGGAATGTTCGGCTACGGTTCCAATGGCAAGCTCAACGACGACCCCATGAACGCGATCGACGCTCATGGTCGCGGCTTCTATAAGATTTGGGGCGGGAACTGGGCTTTCTGGGCTGGCGCCGCTTACGAGCTCAACGAGACAACTTCGTTGAACCTTCAGCTCTCGGGTGATCAGCTCAAGAACTATGGTGTCGCTGGGAACGTCGCCTACGCGCTTCTTCCAGATTTCACAGTTACGGCTGAACTCGACTATGACCGCTACGGAGGCTCCGCCGTCGGAAAGGTGAAAGCTTCCGAAGTGAACTGGACCAATGCCAACAAGAAGAGCAGTGTCGGCGGTATCCTGCGTTTCGAACGCTCATTCTAATGCGATGAAGCGTTGAGCTCCGAGGTCCAGTTGATGCGCGGACATTTCCCCTACATTCCGTTGATTGTGGATCCACGGCTCGGACGGCCGTCGTACGCGGCGACCGTCATGGAGCTCAGGTTTGACGCCGTGCTCCTGAACACGGCGGTCCCGAGGGCGGCCGATCCGGTCGGCATGGCGCGTGCGTTCGGCAAAGCGGTCGATGCCGGTCGTGAAGCTTTCAGCTCGGGAATGCTCGAACCGCGCTACCCACCGACGTGGCAGGGCCGTCTTCTCATGAATTCGTGGACGTGCCGGCGGGATTGACCGGCTGGTGCCGCTCGGCGTGAGTCTGGTGCAGCTCCGGATAAAGGATATGGACGAGAAAGGACTGACGGAAATCCGCTGCGCGAACGACGCCTGCGCGGTCCATGGTTGCCAAGTGAGCGTCAACGACTATTGGCGCACGGCAATCGAGGAAGGCTGCGACTCGTCCATCTTGGTCAAAAGGATTTGGCTGCCGCCGATGCTGACGATGAAATACGCCGGATTGAAGCTCGGCCTTTCGATCCACGATCACACCGAACTGCGCCAGTGGCCGAGCCGGAGTATGTGGCGCTCGGCCCAGTCTATCCAACTAGCCTCAAGAAGATGAATGGGCGTCGCAAGGGCTCGAGCGGATCAGCGAGTGGAAGCACCAGGTCGCGCCGATCCCATTGGTCTCCATCGGCGGCCTCAACCTGACCGGCTCGAAGGCGTTTTTCGAGGCTGGCGCGGAAAGCGCAGCCGTGGTCACCGACTTTGCGCTGAACGACGCCCCAGAAGCGCGCACGCGAGAATGGATCGAAAGACAGAGCAATGGCGCTGGGGCGAGAACCGCATCTGCTCGTCGTTGTCGGGTCAGATTCCCGCGGTGGGGCTGGAATTGCCCGCGAGATCGAGACGATCGCTTGCCTTGGCGTGCGCACCTGCCTTGCTGTCAGCGCGCTGACGGTGCAAACCCATGAAGACGCCTTGGAAATCCAAGTTACGCAACCCGGTCTGGTGGCGGATCAGATGCGCGCTACGCTTCAGCCTAACAGAGTGGCCGCCACCAACATCGGCATGCTCGCAACGGCTGAGATCGATCGTCGCTGCGGTTGCCGCTGTGCTGCGCGAATATCCGCGCATACCGACAATCCAGATCCAGTGCTGCTTCCACGTCAGGCCGAGCGCTTCTTGAAGCAAGCGCTATTCCGCATAATAAATTAGCATCTGATGCCGCTTTGCCGTGTCGACACCCAATGTCATTGAACTGGCGCTTCTTGCCGGCTCAGAGCTAGCGGCCAATGAGGTCGGCGCGCTTCAACAAGGACCACAAGCCACGCCGTCTGCTGGACTCCTCCAAATTCGAGACACGGATGGTTCCTATCCAGACAATTGATTTTATCAATCTGCGACAATACCGCATAGCGGCGCCGGCGGAATGATCACCGGTAGCAAGACGAGCTGTTTTCAGTGGCCTGCAGGACGCGCACCGTGACCGAGGTAGAAGCCAGCCCGTCTGCGGCCATGTTCGGATCGGCCGCATCGGTGCGCCGAATGAGATTGCCGGCGGAACGTTCTATTCGTGCAGCCGTGACGGCAGTCATCTCACCGAAGCCATCCTGCCGATGGATGGCCGGCAGTCGGTGCAGCATGGGGTGACACTGTTCACGGAATGAAGCCGCTCGCGCTTCGGACGGTTGAAATGGAGGACATTAGCGTGGAACCGATCAGTCTCGACGAACTTCTGGCCAGCGTCGGCAAGGAAGTCGGCGTGTCGCCGTGGCGGGTGGTCTCGCAGCGGATGATCGACCAGTTCGCCGAGTCCACCGATGACCACCAGTTCATCCACTGCGATCCGGAGCGCGCCAAGCGCGAGACGCCGTTCGGCGGCACCATCGCACATGGCTTCCTGTCGCTTTCGCTTTTGTCGGCGATGACTTTCGAGACCATGCGGCCGCTCGAAAACTGCAAGATGGGTGTCAACTATGGCTTCGAATCGCTGCGCTTCCTGGCGCCGGTGAAAACCGGATCGCGCATCCGCACCCGTTTCGTACTGGCCGACGTCAAGGTCAGGCCGTCGGGCTGGGTGCAGACGGCGCTGGGCGTGACGATTGAGATCGAGGGCTCGAAAAAGCCGGCGCTGACCGCGCGCTGGTTGACGCTGACGCTGATCAAACCCCAGCCGGAGGCGGCCTGAATTGCTCAACGAGCGTCAGCGGAGACGATCTTCACGTGCCGGGGCGATGTAGGCGACCAGTGCGCACCGATCGGCAACGCGGCCACGGGGGTCGGCTAGATAGAGTGGCAGGAATGCCTAATCGGGGCTCCGTCTCGGAAGGGGCGTCGATGTATCGGAAGCGCTTCGGCTTTCGGCGCTGCATTCCTTCTTCATGAAGGTCCATGGAGAATTCCCGACCACGGCGTCGAAAGATCGGCTTGTGATCGGAGTGGGCAGATCCTCCCCGACTGAATCTGCCAATAGGGTGTTATCGAGTCAACCGGGTCGAACTTGAGGTCGCGGATGTCGCTGATCGGCTGCTCGTCGAGCTCGAGAGCTGCCAGCTAAAGGCAGAACACGGCGATGCCAAGAGCTCCGCAGTTGATGTGGACGCCCAGAGCTGGGAGTACAGACCGACGAGTTCCCGGCGGGCGAACTTGCCATTGGTAACGCGCCAGACCAGTCCCGAGAAAGCCTCGATGAGAAGGCCCCCGAGCCGCACGCGGGATCGACTACAGTGGCGTTTGGCGAGAGGCGTTCGAAGACGAGAGCGAGTGTAAGATGGACGAGCTCGACGCGCGTATCGCGCAGTCCCTGCGATCGCGCCTTGTCCGCGCCGCTCGTGCGTGCGAGCTGTTGGTAGATCGAGCTGACTAGATGAACCGGGATGGCATTAAAGCGGAACTCGAGACGTTCGGACTTTGTGCCGTTGAAATCCTCAAATTGAATCGGCCGGACTGTTGGAGCTATCATCACCCGCTTGGCTTCCAGAGCTACGGAGCGGGTTGATGATCTGAACGTCCTCGAAGTCCTTTTCATTGTCGGTCACTACGACACACTCGTTGGCTTCGGCTACAGCGGCAATGATTGTGTCTAGGGCGCTCCGCGAACGGCCTCTGGCTTTGCCGTTGGCCATCAGCCGCGCCCACACGAGGCCAGCTTTCTCGTCGAACGATAGCACGCGGCCAGCGAACAGCGCTTGCGGGCCTTCGGAGCCCTCGAACCAAGTTTCGAGGCTGCTGCGCTTTTTCCCCTTCGGCTTCTCTAGGATGCCTCTGCGAATTTCGGCGACAGTAAGCGAAGCAATGAAGAGGTCTTCGTCCTTCTGCGCGCCCATCCAGGCCAGCAACGAGCCCGAAGGCTCCGGCTTTATGACGTTGCTGATGATATTGGTATCAAGAAGGTAGCGCGTCACAGGTCGATCTTGCGCCCCTCTTCGCGCGGCCGGCTGAGGTCGAGATTGGAGCCAACCAGAGGCGAGCGACGCAACGAGGCGAGAATGCTGCCCGCTTTCGGTGGCTCACCCGCCACGGCTTGCTGTATGGTCCGACGAAGCTGTCGGGCATCCGGCCCGCTCTCCGTTAATTTTCGGGCAAGAGTTCGCAGTAGATCGCGGTCTGCGTCGAACGCCTGGATCTCGAACCGCGCGATGCCGCGCTCAGCCAGGCGAGAGCGATAATTCTCGATGGCTCTCTTCTGTGCAGTGTTGCCCATCGCGTGCCTCCGGTTCTCTATCCGGATATATAGCCTTGGCTTCTTCGGAGCACAAGGTGCCCCGTCATCGGCCAGCACTGGCTCCTGCGCGAGGCGCGTTATTGATCAAAAACAATTTCCATCTTGTCGAAGCACTGTGATTGGCATCATTGTCGCGAAACGGAGTATTTCGCGTCAGGACAGGAACGCGATCATAGCGCGACCGAAACGTGCAACAGCCGAATAGCTTCGTGTGGTCGCAGGCGCGGCCGCGAAGGGCTGTGCCTGCGTCGCCGAAGCCCGATCGACGCTTCGTCAATCTGGTCCGGCTGCTGGCGCCACAGGCCGCACGGGATTTCGTTCAAGCCGAAACGGATAGCCAAACGCGAGACCGCGTCCGGAGTAAGGGGCCGCCTCATGAAGGTCGCGCTTGGCGCTCGCTACTCAACTGACAATCACCGAGACGCCTCGATCGAGGATCAGTTGCGGCTCTGCTGCTTGCGTGCTGAAAAAGCAAGGCTGGACAGTCGTCCACAGCAATACCCACCGCGCGATCTGCGGCGCGTCGCTGTTGCGTCCCGGCCTTCAGGAGCTGATCAGCGATGCGATGCAGGGCAAATTCCTGATCGTGCTCGCAGAGGCGATGGATCGCCTGACCATGACCGCTGCAAACCGGGAGCAGGCCCGGCTGGGCAAACGTTGCAACAGATCCTTCAAGGAAATTCATAGACTCTTAGCAACTCCGGCTCGCTGTGAATGGTAGGCTTATTGCAACGTCTGAGGTCAGTGGTTCCAAACCGTGGCCCCGCTTGTCTTCGACTCGCCGACCTGCCTGCAATTTCGGCTAAAGGCAAGAAGAGCGCACATTTGTTTGTTCGACACAGGATATCGACGGTCGTCACGGCCACCGAGATTTGCCCGCTCGTTGGACATCCTTCGAAATCTGCAACTTCTGTGGAGAACGCGAAATGAGAAATTCGGCAGGACTTGGTCCTGAGCCATGATGACACTGGTTAGTCGCCTACGCATGGCAGCGCATCCTGACCGCCTTCGAATCCTGGGCCTTTGTGCGCATGCGGACCTAACTGTCTGCGAGCTAGCGGAGATTCTGGGCGTGTGTCGAGAGCGGGTTGCGCGACACGTCCGGCTGCTCGCCAGAGCCGACTTTCTCTGCTGCAACGAACAGCCTCCGTGGCGCTCGTACCATCTCAACGCAGGATCCAACGACGGCGGGCTGGTTCAATTATTGGTCGATCTCCTGCCCCATCGCGACGGCTATCATAAACAGGACCTGCAACGGCTCGAAGCGGTACGAGACACGCGGCCGAAGGGGACCGCGTGCTTGATCGTGAAATAGGTCAATCCAATTGGAGCGCGAAGCTACCATGGACAACTCCGCAGACGGTGCGATCGCACAGCCCGACACCCACGGGCGGTCTTCCTTGGCCGCGGTTGATTGCCGCGTTCACGAGCTGCTTCTGAGACAGGAGCGGCAGGAGCGGACGACCCTCAAGCTCATCGCCTCAGAGAACTTTGCGTCCTCGGCCGTGCTGGAAGCGAACGGCTCGATTTTCACGAACAAGTACGCCGAGGGGTACCCCGGTGCGCGCTACTACGCTGGAAACGAGATCGTTGATGAGCTTGAGAATCTAGCCATTGAGCGCCTGAAATCACTATTTGGCAGCGAGCATGCCAACGTCCAGCCTTATTCCGGCTCGCCGGCCAACCAGGCTGTCTATCGTGCGCTTTTGAGTCCCGGTGACAAAGTCATGGGCTTGCCCCTTCCGGAAGGGGGCCATCTGACTCATGGTTGGGCCATCAACTTTTCCGGTACTGACTATCAACGCGTGCCCTATGGGTTGGATGAAACGACACAGCAGATTGACTATGACCGCTTGCGCGAGACAGCCAAGCGGGAACGGCCGCGGCTCATTTGGGTCGGCGGAACTGCTTACCCGCGTGTCTTTGACTACGCGGCAATGGCAGAAATTGCCCTGGAAGCGAACTCCTATCTCGTAGCCGACATTGCGCACATCAGCGGCCTGATTGCCGCGGGAGCGCACCCGAATCCCGTGGGCCATTGCGACGTGGTCAGCAGCACGTCCCACAAGTCGATCCGCGGTCCCCGCGGTGGCTTCATTTTGTCAAGGAACGAAGATCGCTATCAGGCCCTGTATCATACAAAGAGCAAATACAATCTCGCCAGACGAATAGACCGGGCGGTCTTCCCTCACCTGCAAGGCGGGCCTCACATGAATGCCATCGCTGCGCTAGCGGTTGCCTTGCACGAAGCCGCGAACCCGTCCTTCCGAAGCTACGGCCAACAGACGGTCAAGAACGCCAAGGCTCTGGCACATGCACTGCTTGAGCGAGGTCATGACCTGGTGACCGGGGGGACGGACAATCACATGCTGATCCTTGATCTTCGCAATCGGCCACTATCGGGCAAGGCCTATGCCGAGCGACTAGCAAAGGCAGGAATCATCACAAACTTTAATATGGTGCCTGGCGACCCGCGGGATCCGGCGGTCACAAGCGGAATTCGCCTGGGGGCACCAGCAGTGACGTCAATGGGCATGCGCGATGTGGAAATGCAGCAAATTGCTGGCTTCATTGACTCCGTCCTCCAGCGGCCAGACGACGAAGATCTCCATGCCTGCGTGCGAAGAGACGTTGCCGACTTGTGCGCTGCGTTCGAGGTCCCGGGCATCTCCGACAAGTAAGGTGGGCCAAGCAAAATGCCCATACCACATCCAACACCCGAAGCGAGGTATTCATGGCTAGGCAGTTCGTGTTCTCTTCCGAATCGGTTGGCGCGGGGCACCCGGATAAGTTGGCCGACAACATCTCGGATGCCATCCTCGACGCCATCCTCCGCACAGATCCCAAGGCGCGCGTCGCCTGTGAAGCGTTGGTAAAATCAGGGATAGTCGTTCTGGCTGGCGAGATTACCAGCGATGCCCAGGTGGATTACAGCCAAGTTGCGCGCGATACGATTCTCGACATTGGGTACGACGACGAGGCCGTCGGCTTCGACGGCCGGCGTTGCTCCGTCGTCCATGCCCTCACCGAGCAGTCGCCCGACATCAGCCAAGGCGTTGACGAGGGAAGAGGGCAAGACCTCCAGCAGGGAGCGGGAGATCAGGGCCTCATGTTCGGCTACGCATGCCGCGAAACCGATACCCTGATGCCTTTGCCGATCCAGCTCGCTCATCGCTTGACGAAACGGCAGGCGTATGTCCGGAAGGCACAGCTTGGCTGGTTGCGTCCTGACATGAAATCCCAAGTCTCAGTGCGCTATGAGGGGTTGCGCCCGGTCGCCCTGGATACCATCGTCGTGTCGACGCAACATGACGAGCAGGTCTCGCAAGAGACTGTCCGCGAGGGCGTCATTGAGGAAATCATAAAGCCTGTCCTGCCGACCCACCTGGAGACGGAAGGCATCAGAATTCTGGTCAACCCGACGGGGCGGTTCGTAGTCGGCGGGCCGCGCGGCGACTGCGGTCTCACGGGACGCAAGATCATCGTCGATTCCTATGGCGGGATGGGTCGTCATGGCGGCGGCGCCTTCTCGGGCAAGGACCCGTCCAAGGTTGACCGCTCAGCTGCCTATGCGGCCCGCTATGTCGCAAAGAACATCGTCGCCAGCGGACTTGCGGACGTGTGCGAGGTGCAGCTTGCTTACGCAATCGGCGTGGCCAGTCCGGTTTCCGTCATGGTCAACACGTTCGGGACAGCCAGGGTTGAGGAAAGCAGGATCGAGCGCCTCATTCTTGAGTTGTTCGATCTCAGACCGAAAGGCATTATCAAGATGCTTGATCTCTTGCGCCCTATATACCGCAATACAGCCACCTATGGCCATTTCGGCCGTGAAGAGCCTGATTTCACCTGGGAGAAGACAGACAGGGCGGACGAATTGCGTCGCGAGGCAGGACTAGCCGCCCCGTGAAGCCGCCGGCGAGCGAATTGGCAAGCGGAAAGCCCAAGCGGAGACATTGATGCCGGATTATGACGTGCTTTGCATCGGCAATGCCATTGTCGACATCATCGCCCAGTGCGACGACGCTTTTCTGGTGACCAACGGCATCATCAAGGGTGCCATGAACCTCATCGATACCAAGCGCGCCGAGCTGCTCTACAGCCACATGGGGCCGGCGATCGAGGCCTCCGGTGGCAGCGCCGGCAACACGGCGGCCGGCGTCGCCAGCTTCGGCGGCCGCGCCGCCTTCTCCGGCAAGGTGTCCAACGATGCGCTGGGCGAAATCTATGCGCACGACATCCATGCGCAGGGCGTTGCCTTCGACACCAGGCCGCTCGAGGGCGAGCCGCCGACGGCGCGCTCGATGATCTTCGTCACCCCGGACGGCGAGCGCTCGATGAACACCTATCTCGGCGCCTGCGTCGAGCTTGGGCCGGAGGATGTCGAGGCCGACAAGGCGTCTGGCGCCAAGGTCACCTATTTCGAGGGCTATCTGTGGGACCCGCCGCGCGCCAAGGAGGCGATCCGGCAGACGGCGAAGCTCGCGCACGAGGCCGGGCGCGAAGTCTCGATGACACTGTCGGATTCGTTTTGCGTTGACCGCTACCGCGACGAGTTCCTCGATCTGATGCGCTCGGGCACGGTCGACATCGTCTTTGCCAACAGCGACGAGATCAAGTCGCTCTACCAGACCTCGTCCTTCGACGAAGCGGTGGCGCAGATCCGCAAGGACTGCAAGATCGCCGCCGTCACACGCTCGGAAAAAGGCTCGGTGATCGTGCGCGGCGACGAGACCGTGGTCATCGAGGCGACCGCCATCAAGGAGCTGGTCGACACGACGGGCGCCGGCGATCTCTACGCCGCCGGTTTCCTGCATGGCTACACGCAGGGCCGCAACCTCAAGACCTGCGGCGACCTTGGCTCGCTGGCGGCCGGCCTGGTGATCCAGCAGATCGGCCCAAGGCCAAGGCAGAATTTGCGCCGCGAGGCGGAACGGGCTGGGTTGCTGTAGATGCGCGGGCAACTAACCAGCTGCCCAACCGACGCGATCATCGCAGTGGCGGAACTGTGTCAAAGCTCGCTGATAACGACAGCCATTCGCTTCGGAGAACTGACCGATGCTGCTGCCGTGAAGCTCGCTGGAAGGGGGTGCAAGGCGGGCATGCCTTGACGGCATTCACCGTCATCGAGATCGCCACCGGCATTTTCCAGAAGCTCAGCTTGGGGAAGGCCAGTAAGGTTCCTGAGGTAACGGAGAACTCGCGGCGTCCGTCGGAGCACTTGACTTGCGATCACGTCCCACGATGCCGAATGCGGGCAGACTGGTTCGCCATTGGTATGGGACCAGCGGAATTGGCAGCAGGGCTTCATCTTCGTCAATCTCGACGAGGCGCCGGATGTGGAGCCCGGCATTCGCGGATGTCAGGAAGTGCTCGCCTGGCTGGTATTCACATCGCGGTCTGGCTTCCACGATTTTGGGATCGTCGAGGGCAACGAGGAAGGGATTCAAAAACCGGCCCTGACGGGCGGAAAGGGACTATCCCGCCCTCTCCGATCTCCGTGTCAAAACTCTTCGGCAGACGCAGGATCGCATCACGGGGCCCGGCAGCCTTGGCTGCAGCGACATAGTTTCAGTTCATTTCAACAGGTGCTGGCATGGGTGTATCTCTTATCCGAACAATCCAACAATTACCGCAAGCACGGTCCGCTCGATCGGGTCGCCAGCTATTTTCGCGATAAGCCGGTTCTTGAGGGCGCCGAAGCCGAAACGCGGCAATCGGTCGCCATTTGCTCTGACGCTCGTCAGATTCTCGTCAGCAGGGCCAATTTGGAATTCCAGTTGCTCCATCTGGGGGAAATATTCAACGGAGGCATGAAATGGACGCATTGAACAACGCCAACTCGCCGCGCCGGAACCTCACATGGCAAACTGGGGCTGTTCACGAACTAATCGCTTTTGAACAACCCCTGAGAGACTTGCCACAGGAGCGAGAACAACAAGCCGAAGTTGGCCCGTCCCGTCCTGTTGTCTCAGCCGCAGACCAGCGCTTCAACACGGCGGCCCAGCAGCCACATAGGAGTCTTATCGCAATTTCCAACCGCGGTGCGACTGTCAATTCTGATCAGCCCAAGACAGGCGGGCTTTCGGCGGCCCTGGAGTGCGTCGTGGAGCGTTCCGGCGCGGTCTGGGTAGGTTTTTCCGAGCATCTGGGCGACGGGGATAAGCAACAGGTGCCCCTCGTGCAGCGTGGCAAAGGTCAAATCGGGTGGCTCGATGGGCCGGCAGCGGACTATTCTCGGCACTATCAAGGTTTTGCAAATTCAATATTGTGGCCGGCGCTCCACTCGCTGCCGGACCGGATCTCAGGCTCGGAAGAGGATTATAAAAGTTATCGCGACGTCAATGCCTTCATGGCGCGCGCGGTGTCCGAATTGGGAGATAACGCAGTCTACTGGGTTCATGACTACCATTTCCTGCCGCTCGGCGCTGATTTGCACAGACTCGGCATTGACCGGCCGATCGGCCATTTCCTGCATACGCCATGGCCCGAGTCTGACATGATGGAGCGCGTGCCCAATTCTGGCGAGCTAATGAAATGTATGCTCGAGTATGATCTGCTCGGTTTCCAGACCGACCGTGATGTGAGCAATTTCCTCGCCTGTGTCCAATCTCATTTGGGGCTGGAGAGCAAGAACGGGGTCGTTTTCTCGGACCATGGCCAGACGCAATGCCAAAATTTTCCTATAGGTATCGATCCGAAGCAATTCGAACAGTGTGCCGCAGATTCGCTTGAGGCGCAGAAAGCCTACATTTCGCAGTTGAAACTTGGCGGAGCAAAGCTAGTTATCGGCGTCGATCGGCTCGACTACACCAAGGGCATCGACAATCGGATTAAAGCTTTCGATCTGCTGGCAGTCGAGCCGCAACGTGTCTCGCTCTTGCAAATCGCAACTCCCTCACGTGGCGACATCCAAGCGTACAGCGAATATCGGCGCGACGTCGAAAGACTCGTCAATCAAGTCAACAACCGGCATGGCACGGACGAGTGGATGCCGATTATCTATGAGAACAGGTCGTTCACCCAAGCTGAGATAGCGGGTCTTTACAGAGCCGCGCGTGTTTGCGTTGTGACGCCGTTGCGCGATGGCATGAATCTTGTGGCGAAAGAATACATTGCTGCACAAGATCCGAGCGACCCTGGCGTTCTGGTGTTATCGAAGTTTGCCGGCGCGGCCGAAGACTTCGGCGAGGACGCCCTGCTGGTAAATCCGAGGCTCTCCGACGAGATAGCTACCGCGATCTCAAGAGCGGCCAGCATGCCGCGCGAAGAACGCATCCAACGCTGGCGGAGGATGATGGACAAACTTGAAGCGTATACGATCCACCATTGGTCAGCGGACTTCGTTCGGCAACTGGACAGCAGCCGGGTTACGGTCCCTGCGGATCACTTCCACTATGTTGGCTTGGGCTGGATCAGCGAGGCCCAAATGCCTTCGTATCGGACCGAGCCAGAATTGCACACCGCGCTGACGCGTGCACTGGATAAAAACTGGGTCCTGCCGATCGTATGATGCAGAATATGAAGCACGCGAGCTTTGCCTGCATTTGCGCATCCCTCAATGCCGAGCGCTTGGAGAGAGAGATACTTATCCTGACCGCCTGAATGCGGCTTAAGCGGCTTATCGGGACCACAGTCGGGCTTTGCATCAGACCCTTGAGCCAGGCTCCGTCAGTGTGGTCTCTTGCCGCCGAGCGGAGTCATCACGATTGCCTAGTCACCCGTGATGACGACTGGCGTGCCAATTCCCCTCGGACCACGGTTTGGCGCTCACTCCGAGAAAACCGCTTCTACCACGCACGCACGGCTTGCGGCCGCATCGTTAAACATCGCCACCAATGCGATCTTCTGCATTCTAATGACGTTGTCACGCGCTTGAAGTCTTGTCCGAAATCCTTCATCGGCGACCTGCGAGGGATGTCGCAGCCCGACAGGGATCCATTAGTTGGACTATGGTGGCAGCGGAGCAGCGCCGCCAATGGGCGACTGAATATTTCACAATGTTAGACAAGCGTAAAAGCGAAATCACATAACGACATAAACATTTCGTTATGCGTCATTGACAAAAGAGCGGACTGCTGTGATTGTCTGCGTGTCGTGGTTCTCGCGTGCGGCGCTGCCGCAGCGGAGCTAAGAGGGAAGCCGGTGCAATGCCGGCGTTGCCCCCGCAACTGTTAGCGGCGAGCCAACCCCACTCATGTCACTGAGGCGAATACCCTCAGGAAGACGGGTAGAGGCTATGACCCCGCGAGCCAGGAGACCTGCCACGGCGAATTACGTCCACGGGCGGGGTGTCTCGGTGGCCGCTGCAAGCCGGCGTTCGTGCCGGCCTGCTAGCGCCTTCCTTGTCATCGGCGCCCCAACCATCGGGGTATGACATGACTGACTCTCAGGAAATTCCTGTAGCAACGCTCGGCGTGCCGCGCTTCGGTCGTCGGCGAGAACTGAAATTCGCGCTTGAAAGCTACTGGTCCGGAACATCGTCCGCTGGCGACCTTCTCACGACGTCGAAGGCGCTCCGTGCCGCTAGCTGGGAAGAGCAGCGCGATCGCGGCGTGTCGAAAATCCCGTCGAACGACTTCTCGCTTTACGACCACGTGCTCGACACCGCAGCCATGGTCGGGGCCGTTCCATCCCGTTACGGCTGGAATAGCGGCGAGGTCCCACTTGACATCTACTTCGCAATGGCGCGCGGCAACCAGGGTCAGACGGAGGATTGTGGACACGCTGGTCACCAGGAGGAAGCTCATGGACCTGGTGTAACCGCGATGGAAATGACCAAGTGGTTTGACACCAACTACCACTACATTGTGCCGGAACTCGATGATGATCAGACGTTCGCCCTCTCGTCATCGAAGCCGGTCGATTATTTCCTCGAGGCTAAAGCTCTCGGCATTCACACACGCCCAGTCATCCTTGGACCCATCACCTTCCTCAAGCTGGCGAAATCGCCTGCCGAGGGGTTCGGTCCCATCGCGCTCCTACCGCGGCTGCTGCCCGTTTACGAGCAAGTCCTGCAGAAGCTGAAGCTGTCGGGAGCCGACTGGGTGCAGATCGATGAGCCAGCGCTTGTCCTCGATCTGAACCCGAACGAACGAGCTGCGTTCGAATTCGCCTATGGCCAGCTGTCGAAAGCCGCGCCCGAGCTGAAGATCATGCTGGCTACGTATTTCGGGTCGCTGGGAGACAATCTCGAAACCGCGGTTTCTCTGCCCCTGGCCGGGCTGCATATTGATCTCGTGCGCGCTCCCGAGCAGCTGGAAACGGTGGGTCGGCTCGCTCCGAAGGATCTGGTGCTCTCGCTTGGCTTGATCGATGGCCGCAACGTCTGGCGTGCGAACCTGCCCGCCATTCTCGACCGCATCAAACCGATCGTCGCCGGCTGGCCCTTGGACCGCGTCGAGATCGCGCCTTCTTGCTCGATGCTGCATGTGCCGATTGATCTGCGCATGGAGACGGAACTCGACGCCGACATCAGGTCGTGGCTCGCCTTCGCGGCCCAGAAGACCGACGAGCTGGTCTTGCTGGCCCGGGCCCTGTCCCAAGGCAGGGATGCGGTGGCAGGCGCGTTGAAAGCGTCTGCCGAGGCTGCCGCCACGCGCGTGACATCCACGAGGATCCATGACCCGCTTGTTCAGGGGCGGATCGCTAGCATTGAGGACAGCGCGAAGCGACGAGAGAGCGCTTTTGGCGAGCGCTCCAGAGTCCAAGCCGGCTCACTCGGGCTGCCGCCGTTCCCGACGACGACCATCGGGTCCTTCCCGCAGACGCCGCAGGTACGCAAGGCGCGGGCCGCTCATGCGAAGGGCCAGCTGAGCTATGTCGACTATGAGACGTTCCTGAAGAAGGAGATCGAGGCTGCAATTCGCTGGCAGGAAGAGATCGGGCTGGACGTGCTGGTGCACGGTGAGTTCGAGCGAAACGACATGGTACAGCATTTCGGCGAGCAGTTGTCCGGCTTCGCGTTCACCCAGCATGCCTGGGTACAAAGCTATGGGTCGCGCTACGTGCGTCCCCCCATCATTTTCGGCGACGTATCGAGGCGCAATCCGATGACAGTGCGCTGGTGGCAATTCGCCCAGTCGCTTACGGAAAAGCCCGTGAAGGGAATGCTCACAGGCCCAGTCACCATTCTCAACTGGTCTTTTGTTCGCGACGACGTACCCCGCTCCGAAGCCTGCCGCCAGATCGCGCTCGCCATCCGCGACGAAGTGACGGATCTCGAAAGGTCCGGCGCAAGGATGGTCCAGATCGATGAGGCCGCCTTTCGCGAAGGATTGCCACTGCGCCAATCTGACTGGAAAGTCTATCTCGACTGGGCTGTCGAATGTTTCCGGATCGCTTCAACGGGTGTAAAGGACGCGACTCAAATTCATACCCACATGTGCTATTCGGAGTTCAACGAGATCATTCACGCGATCGCTGGAATGGATGCGGATGTCATTTCGATTGAGACGTCGCGCTCGAAGATGGAACTGTTGGACGCCTTCACGAGCTCCAAATATCCGAACGAAATCGGTCCCGGCGTCTATGATATTCACTCACCACGCGTCCCGGAAGTCGGCGAGATTTCGGACTTAGTCATGCTTGCCCGCGAGCGACTGTCCGATGGCCAACTGTGGATAAACCCCGACTGTGGCCTCAAAACACGCAAATGGGAGGAGGTCCGCCCTGCCCTCATTAACATGGTCGCTGCAGCACGCGCGCTCCGGCAGAAAGTGCAGGCGTGAGGCTTCTCTTCCTCACCGTGTGGGGAGTTGCCGACTGGCGGATGTCGGCCGGGAATATGCCAAACCGATCACACTCTTGGAAATAAGCCACTCGGCGAAAATGTGCAATTTTCCTTCGGCACGTGTCCTCATCCCGCAGAAATATGAATGTGACACTACGCTATAGTATTGGTCCTTGGGAACATACAGGCCCCGCGCCTCGAACAAATCGTACACACGTCGTTTCTCAAAGTAGACTGCTTGGCATGTTCGCTCAGGCGGCGACAATATATGGTGCTGCGCGTCTGTCCGCTTCCCCAGCTGATTCGCGCAGACTACGGGCGAGGTGGCAGGTTTCGGGTATTGCTAGCCTCCCGCCAATTCGGAGATGGATGTGGCAATTCGTGTGGCCCAAGTAAAAGCCGCAATCATTTTCGATTGCGACGTCCGCAGCCAGTTGGCCCTTTATTTTCCTGAGATCTGCGTTACAGGCCGGGGCGTTGTCGCCGTTTCGGAGGGTAAGATGGGATAGGCGACCTCGGGTGCCTCTCCGGTCAGCGAGTTGAGGAAGGCAACAAGCAGGTCAACTTCTTCGTCCGCCAGTACTACGCCAAGCTGGGTGGTCCCCATGATGGCGACGGCCTGTTTCAGATCCCAAACCTTGCCCGAATGAAAGTATGGCGCGGTGAGTGCAACGTTGCGCAGCGGCGCCACGCGGAAAACATAGTAGTCATCGGCTGCATTGGTGACCGCAAATCGGCCCTTGTCTTTGTCCGGCAGGACCTCGGCGCTGGGCTGTTCCACGAGGCCGAATGGGAAATAGGCTTGCCCACCAACGTTGATGCCGGCATGGCAGGACGAGCAGCCTTTGTCCATAAAAAGCGCCAGGCCCTGTTTCTGTTCGGAAGTCATGGCAAGCTCATCACCATTCAGAAAGCTGTCGAACGGGGCCGGTGTGACCAGTGTCGCCTCGAAGGCTTCGATCGCCTTGGCGAAGTTGTCGAAGGTGACCCGATCGGCTTCAGCCGGAAAAGCTGCATCGAACCACTCGACATATTGCGGCATGGACTTGAGCGTGGCGATGACTTGGTCCGGTGTATTGGCCATTTCGATGCCGGCTTGGACCGGTCCCTTCGCCTGAGCCTTCAGGTCTGCGGCACGACCATCCCAGAACTGAGCGATGTTGAAGACAGCGTTCAGTACAGTCGGCGCGTTGCGCTGTCCCTTCTGCCAACCATGGCCGATCGAGGTTTCGTGATTGTCGTCGCCGCCGGTGGCCAGGTTGTGGCACGAGTTGCACGACAAGACGCCTGACGCCGAGACGCGTGGATCGAAGAACAGTGCCTTGCCGAGAGCGATCTTTTCCGGGGTGATCGGGTTGTTGGCGACTGTCGGCGTGGTGGATGGCAAAGCCCTGAAGGTGGCCAATGCCGTATCTCTGAGGTCGGTGGGGATCGAATCCGCAGCAAAGGCGGTGGGTGCCAGCAAGGTGACAGCCATCGTTCTGAATAGGATTTTCATAAATGGTCTTCCTGCGTCGTGCACGCAGCCACTATGCGATCTGCGGCTCATGAACGCCCTGAGCTAGATCAGTTGAGGGAGAGGATCGGGGTCTGGCACCCGTTTTCGCGGCGGAGCTGGGACCCTCTTGGAAGTGATCGCTGTTGTCGATTGGACTTCAGGGAGGAGGAGTATCCCTGCTCGGCAACCGTTTGTATGCATCAAAGCACGCCCTGGGGGCGGCTTCGTAGATTCGGTCACTGCGATCTTCCCGCCATCGTTGAGAAAGTCGATAGCATCCGCAAGAATGGCAATCTCTTGCACGATGTGCGCTGCACGCCTTGCGAAAAGTGAGCTTCTGAAACCTCAGGGTTCATTCGTTCCTCCTGACCGGCTGATTGCGTGAATCGACCTTATCGACACCCGCCGACTGCGATGTCACCAGCGATGGCGGTTTCAATACCTAAGCAGCGACGGTCTATGCGACACCTAAGCAGCGACGGTCTATGCGACAGTATGGATGTCCTATCGGAATAGCCGGTCCGCCTTGTCGATCGTCACACCGGCATATAGCTCCGCTTCTACGAACATCCCATCACGCGAGGAAAGACATGGCCAATACGCGTAGTATCGCCAATCTAGCCCTGGTGCCGGCGCGGCGCTTGAGCAGGTCCACCGGCTGTAACTGCCTCACACCTCGATCCACAGATTCCTAGGCGATGACCACCTTGTCGTCATCATTTGACGGGCGCGGGGCATTGGCCAATAAGCGAGCCACCGCAAACTGTGCGGTTGCCAATGCGTAATGATGTGAATTGGAATGATCTTCGGTTTGCGAAACACGCACGTCCGACGCAGCTTGCGTTGACAGAGGCGGTTTTACGCGCAATAGCACTTCCGCTGGCCTATTTTTTGTGGAGTTCAATTGTGGTTCGGCCAAGGGCGCTGGGCGCCGGACCGGCCCCGTGTAAACCTTATCAAAGAGAGAGAGACCCTGCATGGAAGAATTCTTACCGCGCATCGCCACTGGTGCCGGCATCGGCCCGGCTCTCGCAGAGAAGGGCGTTGGGTTAATGCTGGGTTTCCTGCAAAGCCACGCGGCCGACGGTCCCGTTGCGCGCATGATCGAGGCCATTCCGGGAGCTTCGGAATTAGTAGCGAAGTATCATGGCGACGACCCAGAGGGTGGCGGCCTTATGGGGCTCGGCCAGCAATTGATGAGTGAGGGTCTCAGCATGGCAAAGATCGCCGGCCTCGCCAACGAGACGATCGCCTGCGCCAAGGAACATGCCGGCGACGAACTCGTGGACGAGGTCCTCAATTCCGTTCCTGGCCTTCCCCAGTTCGTCTGATCAGCGGCAGCCGGGGGCGCATGACCTCGTGCGCCCGTGCCGGCCCGTCTGCGCAGCAGGCGTTCTCCGCCGAGCGTTCCGTACCGATCTCGCCAGACCACCGACCGCCGGGCACGCCAAGCGAGCGTTGGAGTACTTCATTCGTCTATTCCAAAATCGACCTCAGGCGAATCGATGTGTATAATTTCCGGCGGTAAGGGTTTATCCTGAACGCTTTCGATGAAGCGCGCGAGATAAGCAAACGTATTGTATTTCTCAAGGACCAACCGCTTCGCCTCTCTTATTGCGCCGCGACGTTCCTTCCAGAGGTCCGAGTCGATGATTTCTTGAATTTTTGGGATTACGTTCTTGTCCTCTGGGTCAATCAGAACCATAGAGTCCGAAGGGAAGAACCTCGTGATTGCCGGGCTGCCGTAATAGATCGGCATTGTTTCAGCAACGAAGCAGTCCATAAGCTTCTCTGTAAAATAGTAATCAGCACGAGTATTCTCGAACGCTATACTGTAACGGTAAGGTGCGAGTGCGTTCCATTTATCTCCAATCAGCCGAAAACCTCGGCCGAACAGGTCAAAATCGAGCTCCTTTCTCAGCCGTTCCAGAAACCCCAGCCGATATCGATGTCCTTTAAGCAGGGCGATGTCACTGGTAATCCATGAGAGCCGAAGCGGCTTATCCACGACTTCGCTGACCAGAAGTTGGTCATATGTCTTGTTTACAGACCAAGACCGAGTGATAGGTGGAGACAAAACGAATCGGCGCGCTGCATTCTGCCGAGCAGCCAGCTCTGCGTCACACGTCAGGACGATAGTATTTTTCCCCTGCCCTTCATGAAACGCGCGATGAGCTTTCGTCGGCGGTTCGCCGATTGCAAAAATTGTCCTGTTTGGGCTCGCCTCGATATCAACAGGGAGCCCAAAAAGAGAAGCAGAGTTAAAGACGATATGCCAATCGGGCACGAAGGATGTCGTGCGAACAAAAGCGACATTGTTCCAGATTCCACTGCCCTTTGGAGTGAGATGGTGGATTGCATCATCCAAAACGCCCCAAGAATCTAGACATGTAGCAACAATGGGCGCCGGGCGTTCCGTCAACAATTTGGCCGACAAAGAAGTTTCACTCCCTTCACTCGTGAAGGTATTCAATCGCCATTCCGGATTGCGGTAACATTGGCCAGCATAAACCTTCCGGGACCCGCTGTCGAGGCGATTGTCGCTTTGCACTTGACTAGGTTCTTCCTCGCTTTGTGTGGTGATCAGGCCGGCTGAGTGGCAGCATGCGTGCCCTAATGAGTTCGCAGCCCGCTCTGCCCAATGGTACGTTTAATCGTCTTCAGGCGGTTGATCAGCCCTTCCGCCTGGCCGTTGCTCCACGGTAGTTCAATGGCATCGCGAACGGCGTCAGCGTCACGGCGTAGGACCCGACCGAAACGCGTGATGGCGACGGACCCGGAGTTGACGCCACATCGATCGAAGTGTCGAGCTTGCCCAATTCACAAGCCCCGCAAAATGCCGCGGAAGCGCATGGCAAGCCTGCGCATAGTGGCAAACTCATGTGATCCCTGCTTCAGGACCTCGACCTTTGTGGCCTGGTTGATCATCAGCACATCCCGAGGCTTCGTGCAGAGGGCCGGGGCGACTACCGGCGAGATCACACGGCCAGTCGCGGGATTCCGTATCGGGACAGCGTCGCTGGCTGGTTGATGCGCATGATTGAAGCAGGCGACGCACTGTCCTTGCCCGGCCTCTCGGTGCGGCGCCAACTTGCGAGAAGCCGCTCCAGATTCGAGAAGCTGCCTGTGTCGCCGCGCTGTTCGATATCGTGGAACAGGTGTCGTCCGCAGCGATTGCCGTCTCTCGAGGACCGGCTAAGAAACGCCCCGAAATACATTGATGTCCTTTGTTACCAGCGGCGGTTCCCAGCCCCTTGGAAGAGTGGCTCACCGGGCGATGAACTTACATTTGGCCATGGCCAATGAACTCCATCGTCCCTGACGCCACCAGCAAGCGATCACGATCCCTGATTTCACAGTCAAAAGAAGTAATACCGAGACAAAAAAACCGCGCTTAGGCTCAAGACTACTAGCAAGTTCGACGCAAAGTTACAGCCGGGACGCGCCACGCACCTCGGCAGGGTCGCCAACAACGAGTGGCTCAGCGTCACGACGGGAAATATGGCGCATCGATGTCGCTTCTGGACGAGCATTGGCAATAACGCTGTCGAGCATTGTTGCTTTCAGCGGCAACCGGCCCTATGAAGCGACGCTTCGCTGACTATGTTTCACCGCCTGGAGAGTTTCATGACAGAAGAAGCCGGAAAAAACGTCGACACCCTCATTGAGCTTGCCGCCGATGTCGTGTCGGCCTATGTCTCCAACAATCCGATCCCGGTGGGGGATCTCCCTGCCCTCATCGGCCAAGTGCATGCGGCTCTGAGAGCGACGGCCGGAGGTGTCTCTGCGCAAGAGCCGGTTGCCCTTACGCCTGCAGTCCCGATCAGGAAATCGGTGACACCGGACTACATCATCTCCCTTGAGGACGGGAAGAAATTCAAATCGCTAAAGCGCCATCTGTCGACCCACTATGGGCTGACGCCGGATGGATATCGGGCCAAATGGGGCCTGCCGGCGGATTATCCCATGGTCGCGCCGAACTACGCCGCGGCGCGCTCGACATTGGCCAAGACGATGGGGCTCGGCCGCAAACCGAAGGCGCCGGAAGCGCCGGAGCCTGCGCCGACGAAGCGAACCCGCAAGAAGGTCGCGGCTTGATTTCGGCAATCGAGATTCGTTCTGGAGCGTTTCAGCCATCGGCTTAATCTGCGCGGTCATATAAAAAGGCGGGGCCAACCCCGCCTTCCTTTCAAACAACTTTGTTTCATGAGGAATTCGCGACGCCTGCAGCAATCTGCTGCCCTCAGTTTTTGCTCGGTCCCATCGAGCGGCCGTGAGGACCTACGTGCCTACTCTTGCCAGGACGCAGGAGAAAATTTCAACCAGCTTTGCTGAGGCTGCCAGCGGAGGACTTGCCAGTGCGGCGATCCTGCTCGATCTCATAGTTGATCTTCTGGCCGTCAGCGAGGGTCGAGAGGCCCGCGCGTTCGACAGCGGAAATGTGGACGAAAACATCCGGACCGCCATTGTCGGGCTGGATAAATCCAAACCCCTTGGTGCTGTTGAACCACTTTACCGTTCCAGTCGGCATATACTTGTTCCTTCTTTTACAATGCAACGTGGGCAGGCCATTAGGCCTGTCCGAGTCATAGCCGAGAGTTGGGCGCAGCAAAAAGCGAAAAATTGTTAAGCCCCGATCAGCTGGCGCACTCCATTGTGGGCGTAGCCGCCAGCAAGCACTGTCCTACACTACCGCTCGAGCGTGGCCGGAAGCGCCCAATTTCTTCCAACGCTCCTCAGCGCCACGTCGATGGCTCGTGTTTGGAGGCACGGGACGTAAGGCCGACCGCTGCTCGTGCCGCAGGTCAAAGGCCGGGTAGTTCACGGAACTGCCTTCGAGCATAACGGCTTGGCAAGCGCATGAAGGAGTTTCGATTTGGATTGTTTCAAGAGGGTCGAGGGGTTGATCGATGCGACCAGCGTGGAAGCGATCGATAGCGCGCGCGTTTTGCTGGACCAGTTCAAGGGCAAGTCAGAAACAATCGCCCAAGCGATTGACGACTTCCTGCTTGATTTCATGACCTTGCTGTTTGTGGTAGAAGCCACCCGCGAGCAGTTCCACAATCCGGCGAGGCGGTTAGCGCGCATCAGATTGAGCAAGGTCAGGCTGTTACTCACGCGATGCTCTTGACCTAAGCGACCACTCCGCCAGGCATGCATTTGCAGCCGAGCGCACCAGGCGGTATTTTACGCACATGAAATCAATCGCGACTGCTAATTCTCCTGTTTGGTGCCCAGGGACAACGGCAAGCGCGCACAGCTTCGGTGCTGCTGTCCTGCAGCGACAAATGTTGCCTGCATGCCCCCACGGCGAGCGCTGGAGCGACAACATCTCAATTCTGTCCGTCAGTGCAGCGGCCTTCGAAGCGCATCGTGTACCCCTCCCCGGCAGCGCGCCTCATCGTCTTCCGAAGGAAGACGATACTCTCAGCCATGCTCGCGTCGCCTTCAGCCCTGTTCGATGGCCCATAATGTCGGATGCGCAACATGTCAGACCCGACTTGTCTTCATGCCTCGAATGGTTTTCTGATCTGGCACGGTGCATGCATGGTCGTCCGCAGACGTCGCGGACCAAGGAAAATCCGTCCAATGACCACCTCACCAAGAACACCGCCGCAGGTCTCCTGGGTCCATCCGAAGATGAGGCTCGAGTGAGGCCTGGCCGCATGTTGGTCTGGCTCGGCGCTGCCCGCCGATCCTCCCCACGGGGAGGCGAAGACGCAACGCGTTCATCAAAATGAGGAACAAATCACTTTGCCTCGAACCTTGCCTTTCCAACCGGAGCCATTGATCGCTCCCCCTGGCTGCGCACGGCGTTCACTGCCACCGCCCTGGCCCTGGTGACGACCGCTCCGGCTCTGGCCGCCACCGACGGCGGCAAGATCGCGGATTTCGTGCTCGACTATGGCATGGAAGGATCGACATCCGCGATCACCGCGCGCCAGTCGTCACTCACATGGTACAAGGTCAGCAGCGCCGACGAGCCACCCGGCAAATCCGGACTTGCCCATTTCCTTGAGCGTCTGATCTTCAAGGCGACCACCAACCGCGCCGGCAGCGAGTTCGACCGAGCCGTCTCAGTCAGCGGCGGCTTCAATAACGCCCCCAACGCTATGACTAGCTTTGGGCGACATGATTGGCTTCGAGGCCGATCGCATGTTCAACCTCATCCTCAACGACGATATCAAGACCGAGCGAAACGTGATTCTGGAGGAGCGCCGTTGGCGCAGAGAGACGAACCCGCAGGTCTGCTGGACGAGGAGGTCAACGCGACGTTGCGGCCGATCAGCCCTACCGCATTCCGGTCAACGGCTGGATGCAGGAGATGGACAAGCTGAACGGCACCGACGCATTCACGATCTACAACAAATGCTGCCGACCCGAACAACGCCGTGCTGGTGGCGGCCGGCGACGCAGAGCCTGAGACGGTGAAGGCGCTGGCCGCGAAGACCTATGGCAAGGTTGCGCGCGGACCGGTCCTGCCCCCGCGCACCTGACCGGCCGAGCCCGACTAGTAGAACCGCGAGGCATCTTCTAGCGATTTCAGGGTATTCTCCTTTCCACTTGGGTACCGTGGTCTGCTAGCTGTCTGGCCGAGGCCCTATAAGGAACTTGGCATCCGGAATAGACACCGCACTTGCCATATACCCCTGCTGCGTTTGAGGAGGAATCCGGTATTGCCCCTGTGCCTGCCGATGACCGTCACCTGAGATCCCCTGACCTGTTTCGATCCATTGATCGCCTGCCGACACTTGGCACGCGGATTAGCGAGCGGACATTCGAGGTTCTCAACCCGTCGACCGGCGAAGTGCTGGCAGAACTACCCGACATGGGTGTCGAAGAGACATGCGCTGCGATCGACAAGGCCTATGTCGCGCAGCCTGGATGGGCAGGGTTTACCGCCCGTGAGCGCAGCGACGTTCTATGGCGATGGTATCAGTTGATCATTGACCACGCCGACGATCTCGCTGCAATTCTCACCGCGGAGATGGGCAAGCCGCTTGCAGAGGCCAAATCGGAGCTATCGCATGCTGCGGCGTATCTGCAATGGTACGCCGAGGAGGCAAATCGCGTCTATGGCGAGACGATCTCCGCACCATCGACGGACCGCCGAATGTTGGTGATCAAGCAGCCCATCGGGGTCGTCGGCACGATAACGCCATGGAATTTCCCAGCCTCGATGGTGGCGCGCAAAATCTCGCCAGCCTTGGCAGCGGGCTGCACGATCGTCCTCAAGCCCGCTGAACAGACGCCGCTCGTGGCTGGAGCAATGTTCGCCCTCGCCCATCAGGCAGGCTTCCCCGAAGGCGTCGTCAACCTGATCTATGCGTCCGAAGGTGACGCGGTCGGCCGCGAACTTTGCACAAATCCCAAGGTCCGCAAGATCAGCTTCACCGGGTCTACGGAGATCGGGCGCCTACTCATGCGCCAGTGCTCGGACCAGATCAAAAAAGTCAGCCTAGAGCTCGGCGGCAATGCACCTTTCATCGTGTTCGATGATGCGGATGTCGATGCCGCAGTTGACGGTGCGATCCAGGCGAAGTACCGCAATGCCGGCCAGACCTGCGTTTCAGCGAACCGCCTTTACGTCCAGTCGGGCGTTCACGACGAGTTCGTCGAGAAATTCGTGGAACGGGCTCGCCAACTTCAAGTTGGTGACGGTTTCGCGCCCGGAGTGGACATCGGACCCCTCATCGACAAGCAGGCTTTGGCCAAGATTGAATCCCATATTGCCGATGCCGTAACTAAAGGCGGCGCAATTCGATGCGGGGGCAAACGCCTCGGCACGAATGGCACGTTTTTCCAACCAACGGTCCTGACCGGTGTCACCAGCGAGATGACCGTCGCGCGAGAAGAGACATTCGGGCCGCTCGCACCGATTATTCGCTTCAAAGATGCGGATCAGGTCGTGCGTGATGCCAATGAAACGATCTACGGCCTCGCGGCCTATTTTTATGCCTCGAACCTGAAGCGTGTCTGGCGTGTCGCCGAGGCCTTGGAATATGGAATGGTCGGGGTAAATACCGGCCGGATGTCTTCGGAAGCGGCGCCGTTCGGTGGGATAAAACAGTCCGGCATCGGTCGTGAGGGATCCCGCCATGGCCTCGAGGACTACCTCGAAATGAAATACCTCTGCATGGGCGGCATCTGAAGCATCGGCTTGCAGGGTTCACAGACGGGTTACCTAGCGAGCGATCTCCAAACATGTGAATTGTAGAATCGCTCCTCGATTGGAACTGAGGGGCGGTCCGCACCCGAGCAAACACGCAACCCTGATGAGCCCCCTAAAATAGCTGGATGTATCTCTCGACGAGACAAGCGTCTGCATTTTCGGCGAAGACGGCGCGCATGCGACGGAGGATACGCTTGCGATTTGGCGGCCCTCGCCGACTATCCTCAGGCGACGGGCTGTCGTTGCGCGGCCTGGTTGGAAGCTTGTGCGCCCAAGCCATCGTCAACGCTGATTGAGCAATATCCGGCTTCAGGGGCAGAATTTGGACCTGCTACATTCCGATATCAGTAGCTCAGCTGTTCTTCGGCTGACTGCCGCGCCGGTACACGCTCGGACAGAATCGAAGGAACCATCACATTCGCATCCACATTGGTGATCGGCGCACGGTCCAGGGCGCGCCAGGTTGACCAAGCGGGTCGAACCGAATGACAGCCTTGACCGGCTGGAGGACGGAAATCCCGATGCCGAAGAGGTTGGTTCGGCACGAACAGCAAGGGCTGGGAAGCGATCGGCCGAGCGGTCCTTGAATGGCGGGCCAGGGTTGTTTGACGACGCGTTGGTTCAGGTCAGCTAATCTAGTCTCTGCCATTCAGAGCGGCTTCCCTCGCCAGTGACAGCGAGTCAAGATATTTGGCATCGTCGGCTTTGATTGCCGCGCAGATCTGGTCGAGATGGGGACAGCTCACTGGTGCACCTTTGGGCTCATAGTGTTTCCTCGTCATCGAGGTGAGGATTGCCGGATTTGGCGTAGAACACCAACACGGGTCCGAGATCAAAGCGCGTCCCGGGCGCAAGGCGCTGGACGGACCGGGGCCATGTTTCGGTTGAGGCGCCATCGATGCCTCGCGCCAGCGTTCTGGCGAAGCGGGGCATCAGCGGAGCGAGTGTCGGTGCCAGGATCGCAGCGGCCGTCGTCTGAAGGGCTAGCGAAGTCCGATTGCGGGCAGGATAGAAACGTCGCGCCGCCGCAAAGTCTCGCGCCCCGCGGTAGATCACGCAATCGCGCACGAATTCGCAGACCTGAGTGGCCGCGCGCCGAACCAAGAAGCCTTCGTCCGAATAGGCGCGCTCCATCGCAGCGCGATAGATCTCTATGCGAGCAAAGAAGGCGCGGTCGACCGGGCTCCAGTCGCCTGCATCGGGTACACGGCCGGCAAAATCCTGCTTGATTTCCTGGTTCAACGCCTCAAGCCAGTTCAGCCAGATGCTTTGGAACACCTCGTTCTCGGTGCGGCGCAGCGCGTCCAGCGTGAAATCCGTCCGCTCACCTTCCGGGCGTGTCAGGCCCAAATGAAGGCGCACGACGTCGACTGTCTTTGGGCTCAGAACCTCCTTGCCCCAGACCGCATGGCGGCAGCTGGTTGAGAACTTCTTGCCGTCGAGCAGGTAGAACTCGTTGACGTGATAGCGGATGCGTGGCTTCCAGTGGGAGAAGACCTCGGCGTAAAGAGCGGGGTATAGTAGCGCGTGGTAGAACGAATTGTCGAAGCCGAAGAAGTGGACAATCTGCCAGTCATTGCCGGGCATCTCCGCCTTCCAGTTGCGACCCATCGAGCGGCCGAGCGCCTGGATGTTGTAAAGAAAACCGAAGGCCATCTCCGGCCAGACCCAGATCACTTGCCCCGGGAACCCTTCCGCCGGCAGGCCCCAGTCCGAGGGGTGGGTAATGGGCACTGAAAATTTCCCGCGTCGGCGTACGCGTGCGAAGAGATCCAAGATCCGTAGCGGGACGCCCGACGCCCTTAGATGCCGGTCGATATTGTCGTAGCATTGGTCCATGGCAAGTTCCGGACGGCGGAGGGAGCCGACCACCGGCGCCTCGGCAGACTGCCGTGACCGCGCTGCACCTAAGTCGTGGCAAAGGTTTGGGGCACCGCATTCCTCGCAGATGTTGCCACCCGCGGAGCCGCCGCAATCGGGGCAGAGGCCGCTAACATCCGATTCGTAAAGATAACGGCCTGTCACGGCATCGAAAAGCGCAGGGCTCTGGCGTAGATCTATCGCCGTGCTGCTCAGAAGACTGCGGAAACAGGCGGTTTGAAACTCGCCATAACCGTCATCGCCCATCGTGGCTTGGAAGCTGTGGACCTCACAATCGAGAAGTGCAAGCGTGGCGCGAATCTCGTCGGCATAGTAGCGCGCCACGTTTGCCGGCGTCGATTGATCGGCATCAGCCCGCGCGGCGACGTAGCTTTGGAAATCATCGCTTCCGGTCAGGTGATAGGCCTCGACTCCTTTCATGCGCAGGAAACGAGTATAGACATCAGCGCCGAAATAGGGGCCGGAAAGATGCCCCAGATGCAGATCGCCATTTGGCGTCGGCGGCGTGGAGAAGACGAAAGTCGGCGCGCGGGGAGCCGTGAGCTTTGCAGCGACATGATGAGCGGCGTCGTCGTCTCGCCAGTAGACATCGACGAAATTTAGGTCTTCGTCCCCATCGTTGCGCAGCACATGCGCTTCAAAAGGGTGAAACAGAACGACATCGCCCGCCTCGACCGAGATTTCCCCCCGGTCGGTGGTGACCTTGCCCGCACCAGACAGGACCACGAAGGCCTCGATTTCGTCGTGCCGATGGGGCTCGGATGTGACGCCGGGTCCAACCTTTCCGAATGAAAACCCCGTGCGAGCGCTGCCCGTTCCAAGCGTGGCCGTGTCGATACCGAACGCCCGCGACAGCTCCGTTCGAGAAAACGTGTACTTGCGCATGACAACCAACCTAAGCTGTTGAAGCAGTGGGACCTTCGGCTGCCAACGCAACAGCCTCCCGTGCAATTCGTGGAGAGAAACGGCAGTCTGACCATTGGCGGCCCGGGCAGAGATAGTGCAGCTCTGAGGCCGGCAAGCGGGCGACCAAGGGGGGCACTGGTCGGGCTGTAGGCGCACAGAAGACCGCCTGCGACACCTCCGCAACGTGCCAAAGCGGCGTAACCGGCTGCGGTCGATGCTCCGCGAGCCCGCAAATCAGACGGCCATACCGTCCGCGCATTTTTGAGCGGTCGATCAGTCGTGTGCATACCTCCGCCTGGCCTGCGTGAGCTCAATCGCGATAGAAGATGCCATTTGGCGGCTTGAGATTGTCGAGATCGGCCACTTTCCCCTCGGGCGGGTTGAGGGCGCGCTTAAGCACGTTATATTCAGCGCGGGTCGGCCCGCCGGTTGAAGCACGCTGGAACACCAAGTAGAGTGTCCGCCGAGAACGATTGCTTTTGTTCGGTCGTGAGTAGTGCGGTGCGTAATCGTCGAAGATGAAGATGTCGCCAGACTTCCATACTACGGGTTCCCAGGAGAACTTTTCGGCAACTTGAGGGTCGATCACCCCACCGGCATCCATGGGAAACACCCCCTTCTTGTGGTTGCCGGGGCTGAAGAAAAGCCCGCCGTTTTCCTCGTCGGAGTCGTCGATGCCTATGGCAACCACCGCATGGACCATCCGATCCGGGAGTTTGTGTGGAATGTGATAAATGTCCTGATGCGGGAGATAGCCGCCGCTGTCGGGGTAGTGGAAAATCAGCAGCTCCTTGAGCCTGCGCGAATCTTCGCCAAGCAACTCCTCGACCGCTGACTTTATGCGCTGATCTTCTAAGAGCAAACGACGCAATGGACCATGGAAGTCGAGAAAATTCTCCATCTTGGAGGTGATCTTTCGATTGTCCGTCGTCTTCTCGAACCACATGAGCCATTTATCATCGCTGACGGCCCAGCGTGACATATCTTCGACAAAGGTAGAGATATCTTCCTGAGCCGCTGGATCGAAGAACCTTTCGAGCCTGACGTATCCGTCCTTCTGCCACTTTTCTCTTTGTGCATCAGTCAACATGCGAAAAGCCTCCTGTTGGAAACACTGGTTTGGTTGGACATGCCAATTAGGACGGTCGGGCGCTGATCAAGTTGCGGGTCCACAGAGACGGACTCACGTGATGAGGGAGGCGATGCTAAGTGCGTTCCGCTCCGGCGGATATTGTCCGCAGAAGCTCGGCGCGAGACTGCCTTGTCAGGCTCAGCCGGGTCTAGGCGTTCCGCAAACTGGGCCGGATCAATCGCTTCACCCGGTTCAACCACGACACGCATCGCCAAAGGCCGGCACCATCCGCTACCTGCCGACCCAGCCATGGCCGCCAAGACCACGGCGGTCTTTCGAGTGAGCGACTTGGTACGGCCTTGGCAACCGTAGGGGAAATGCACGCCCCCAGAGTGATGCGATGCGCCGCTTGGTCGAAGGGCTTGGTCGGTCACGATCATATCGGAGAAGCCTCCGGGGTTCGCCGCAGCGCAGGCGGGCATCATTCCTAGGATGCCACCGCCGATGATCAAAAGCATACGAGTCATATTCCACTGCCCATTTCTTCGGCTGCGTGGTCGGGCCAGCTCTCGATCGAGGTATGAGTGATGAAGCCAGGATGCTCGGGGTTCGCGCATGGCGCGCGCCCAAGTAGGCTATCGAGGATGCGACGCGCGCGCCAGGCCAGCAAGCTTAGGTTCGGATCGGCCAGGCCGCGCTGCCCGAGGCTCGCATTTTGTACGAAGATGCGTCTGTCACACGGTCCGTCCCAGCTCACCGAAAAATCCTCGCGAATAGCTAATTCATTGTCGATCTGCTCCAAGCGGCCCATGATCGGTTCCAACAAGCTTGGGACCGCGTTCTCGTAACCGGTGGCCAGGATGACGATGTCAGCCGTGACTTCTTCGACCTCGTCCGTGCCATGCTGCAGGGTCAGCCTGTGACCCGGTCCGGCGTTGATGCAGTGCGAGACGGTGCAGCCCGGCCGCAGTGTGATGTCGCATCGGTATGGCTCGAAAAATGCGTGGCGGTACAGCGCCTGATAGATCGCGCGCAACGTGCTTTCCGAAATGCCGTCCGAAGCAAGCACGAAACGCCGCAGGAGCAGCTTACGCTGCGACTCGCTCATCGCCGCGAAGCGATCCGAAAAGCAGGGCATGAACAACTCGTTTGTGAACGGGCTGTTGTCCAGAGGCAGATAGTTTTCGCGCTGCGAGACCCAAGTGATCGAGGCAGGCCGCCGTTCGTTCGGCAGGCCGACAAGGTGCAACATCACCTCGGCTCCCGACTGGCCTCCGCCGACCACGCAGACATGCTTTCTCCGCACCTCAGGGTGGATGTGCAGTAAAACCGATGAGTGGAACAGGTTGCGTCCAATCCAGCCCTGAAATTGAGGCGGAATTTGCGCCTGCTTGCCAATGCCGACCACGACGTTTCTGGCGCCCAGAACCGCCTTATCCGTCCGCACCCGAAACTCGCCATCAAAGCGGATTTCGTGCACGGTCTCGCCGCCACGGACAAGTGGGTTCCTGTGGAAGGCCCAGTTCAGGTATTGCTCGAACTCAACTCTGAGCACGGCTTCGAACTGTGCGTTCAGGAAGTGGTACAGACGCCCGTTCTCGTACAGGTAGTTTACGAAAGTGTAGGCTGATCGCGGATTCACCAGCGTGACCAGATCCTTGAAGTGGCTCACCTGGAGCTCTGAGGAATCGAAAGCGATGCCTGGATGCCAGCGGAAGTCGACCTGCCGATCCAGGAACAGTGCCCCTTGCCCAACTTGCTCGTGTATCTGACACGCAAGGCTCAAATTAGACGGCCCAGCACCGACCCCAACGCAAGATAACTCCACTTGCTTTCCTCCTATAGAGTCTTCCCACTAGGCGCTTGTTCGCGGCGAATATCGGCCATAACCATTGGGCCCCTCGCGGACGTTGTCGGAGCCCGGTCCCGACCGGGTTTGCGAGAATTTCTCCAGCGCGTTCGCGTCGTCGAATGTAGACCCGAGCATTCCAGCGCGGTGACAATCGAGGGTCAGTCCGGCGACGTGGGGCAACGACGTATGTCCTATCCGCCCGTCTGGATGCCCGCGTCGCCGTCACGCGAGACGCAGCCCATCGAGGTGTTTGAAGCCGGCGCAATCGTCCGCCTAAACCAGGACGCGCCGGCCTTTCGGCGGCTTGATGGCAGGCGAGAGCGCGGTTTTCACTGCGGCGACGGCATTTTCGGTGCGCATGATCATGGAGACGTCTCGCTGATGCGTTCGCAGAGTCCCATGCATGGGCCGTGCCAGAGAAGGAAAATCTTATTAAACAATGGGTTGTCGGATTTGCGATCCTGTCGGAAATCCGACATTGAGGGGACGCCTCACGGCGGCGCCCGATTTGCACGTCGATGTCGCCATTTTCCGAATAGCTAATCGGGCACCTTCTGCACCAGAATACTTCTCTTATGGAGACCAGCACGAAGTCTTCATGAACGGACAGTGCAGAACCTGGTGTCTCTGCCGGCAGATTGCGATATGCCTTCTCCCATCGAGGTTGGCAGTTGCAAGAGCTGCCAGATCCTTCGCTCTATCGTGCCGTTGCACTGGCTCGATCCCGACATCCTCGGAGACCGCGATCATGAAGAGTGACGCAATCTCATGTCCGCCGCGAGGCCTCTCTCATCGGGAAGCAATTCTCTATGTTGGTGTCGGATCCATGCTCTTGATGAGATGGTTGCGGATGGGCGCATGCCCAGACCTAAGCGCATCGATGATTTGCGCGATATGGGACCTTCACCAACTGGATTGTCGAATCTCTGGAAAGATAGCCGGAAGACAATTGCGTTATGACCACTCTGCCGGTTCCAAAAGCACGTGCGCCATTCGGTCCCTGCGACTCAATCCAGGCGGAGGGACAAGGCCGCAAAGCAGTCTTTTTGCGCGCCCACCGGTGGGCCAGGATGGAGCCATCGTAAACGCAGTTGTTTGATGTCGCCGCCGCGGAGTCCTCAGGCTGTGCCGCGCCCGACACCGGCGACGTAGTGGTCATCGATCGCCCCGTCGCCGATGTCGGTCCGAAGCTCGGCCAGTTTCGCGGTGAGCTTCACTGCTTATTCCGCAGTGCCCACCGAGCTCGCACAGGAGGTTCTATCAGGCGGTCACGGCTGCACTCGTTGTCCGGTCTCCGACAAAGTCGGACATGACACACAGCGCCATCAGGGTGATCGCATTGTTGTGAAATGATTTTCTCGTTTGGCACGACACGTGCAAGGCTATCTGCAAACGCGCTGCGGCAAGAACTGAGGAAAAATCATGCCATGATCAAGCTCGCCGAACATGCGGTCGCAGCCGCGAAAACTGGGCCTTTCCGAGCCGACAGGACGTTGCGGCTGTTTTCGAGTCGACATCATTCTTCACGTTATCCGGACATGACCGTATTCGATTTCCGCCCAACGGTGAATGCTCCCGACGATGATCCCTATCTTTGGCTCGAAGATGTAGAAGGCGAACGGGCACTTGACTGGGCCGCCAGCCAGTCTGCCAGGACCCTGGAGCACTTCGGTGGAACGCAATTCGAGCGGGACCATGACGCCCTGACAGCGATTTTCGATCGCCCTGACCGGATCCCCTTGATCAGGCGCCGCGGCCAGTACCTCTACAATTTCTGGCAAGATGCCCGAAATCCACGCGGACTGTGGCGCCGGACCACCCTTGCCGCCTACATGAAAGTTGATCCCCAGTGGGAGCTACTGCTCGATCTGGACGCCCTCGCCGCTAGCGACGGAGAGGACTGGATTTGGGGCGGCGCGTCCCTTGAGCCGGAGAGACGGGAAAGAGCCGTTCTGCGCCTGTCGCGCGGCGGCAGCGACGCGGTCGTGCATCGCGAATTCGATCTGGGATCTCTTAGCTTTGTCGCCGATGGTTTCAACCTCGCGGAGGCCAAGGGCGAGGTTAATTGGCTCGACCCTGACACGCTTCTGCTTTCCAGTGCCCTTGGTGATGGCATGGCCACCCGCTCCGGTTACGCGCGCACCGTGCGGCTGTGGAAGCGTGGCGCGGATCCGCTCACCGCGCCGGTAATATTCGAAACCGGTTCCGAATCCATCCGCGTGTCCGGCCATCTGGACCGCACCGCCGAGAGCGAGCGCCTTTGGTTCATCGAGGGGTCGACCTTCTTTGAGACGATCGCCAGAATCGGCGACAGGAGCGGGCCGAAGATGCGGATCGACCTTCCTCGGGACGCCTGGTGGAGCGGCTTCGGCGACTGGCTGGCGGTAAAGCCGCGCAAGCCATGGACAGTGGGAGGGATGACCCATGCCGCGGACGCGCTGATCGCCATCTCGCTTTCCTCCTTCATCGCCGGCGAGCGCAGTTTTGCCATCCTCTTTGAACCAGGCGACAGGCGCTCCCTGCAATCATTCTTCTGGAATAACGGGAAGCTCGTTATCTCCTACCTCGTCAACCTCGATCCACGTTTCGAGATGTTCACCCCCGAGGGCCAGGAATGGACGCGCCGAGCGCTGGACACCGTGTCCACCGAAGGGACTGTTCACCTTTCGTCGCTCGATGCTGAACGTCACGAGACCAATGGAGAGGTCCTCATTTCGGCTCAGGACCCGATCACGCCGCCGAAGCTTCTCCTATTGGACCTCAACGCCGCAGCGCCTCTCGGCGCTCCAGTAATCCTGAAGCGCGACCCGGAGAATTTCGATGCATTCGGGCTGGTGGTGACGCGCCACGAGGCAGTCTCGACCGATGGTGAGATGATCCCCTATACGCAGGTCGGTCCGGCGAACGGGAACGGGGATGCCCCGGTTCACCTCACCGCCTACGGCGGGTACCGCAAATCGGCCCTGCCCCACTACAACTCCTCGCTCGTCAAACTGTGGCTCGAACGCGGCGGCACGTGCGTGGTGGCGAACATCCGGGGCGGCGGCGAGTTTGGCACCCGTTGGCACGAGGCGGGGCGCAGGGCGGGCAAGCGTCTCGCCCATGACGATTTCGCCGCCGTTGCCGCCGACCTCGTGCGAAGAGGCATTACGCTGCCGAGGCGGATTGCCGCCCAGGGCGGCTCAAATGGCGGCCTTCTGATCGCCAATATGCTTACCCGCTATCCTGAGCGTTTCGGCGCGCTGTTCTGCACAGTCCCGGTTACCGATATGCGCCGCTACACCAAGCTTTTGGCGGGCGCGAGCTGGATTGACGAATATGGCGATCCCGACAAGCCGGAGGAATGGATCTTCCTAAAGGAAATCTCGGCCTATCACGCCGCGACGCCAGGACAGCCCTATCCGCCGATCCTGCTTGCCACCACGAAGCGGGACGACCGCGTCCACCCGGGCCACGCGCGTAAGACGGCCGCAAAGCTGCAGGCTCTTGGCTATCCCGCCTACTTCTACGAGCCCGGCGCGGGCGGGCACGGCTACGGCAAGAACAATCGGGAGCGGGCCGCATTCATTGCCCTGGGCACCAATTTCCTTCGCAGTGCGATCGGGTGGCAAGCCGATGGCGTTCGATAGGTGGACGGAGACAAACCGCAACGTTTCAACAAGTGAGTACAGGTCGATGATTGCGAGCACGGCGCAAATAATGTGTGCGCTGTCCCACGCAAACTGCGCATGAGCGCTTCGTCGATTCCAGCAGGATTTTTCATAGTGCATCGCATCATTTCTGAAGAGCAAGGAGCGAATATCATGGCGAAAAAGCGAATGGGCGTGGCGCGGGGAGTAACAGCGGCCGTCATCCTCATGGTGGTGGGACAGCAGGCCGTCGCGGCGGACCTTGCGCATCCCGCGTGCGTCCCGCAGGCAGGAGCCTCGGTCACGGAAGCGCCAAGCCCTTGGCAGATCCGGCTGCGCGCGTTGGGGGTCATCACTGAAGATTCGGGTTACGTACATGCGGTGCCCGGCTCCGGTCTTTCCTATTCGGACACTGTGACGCCGGAACTCGATATCTCCTATTTCTTCACGGACAACATCGCCGCCGAGCTTATCCTCGGCACCACCTATGCCAACATCGAGGGCCAAGGAGCGATCGGCGCGCTGGGCAATATCGGCAAGGTTTGGCTGCTGCCGCCCACGCTCACATTGCAGTATCATTTTACCGATTTCGGCGCGCTCAAGCCCTATGTCGGCGCCGGCGTGAACTACACGATCTTCTATAACCAGGACGCCGGCAGCGCCGATGCTCTCAAGGTTAAGAACACGTTCGGCACCGCGCTGCAGGTCGGGTTCGACTACATGGTGGATCAGCACTGGGGCGTCAACTTCGACGTAAAGAAGCTTTTCCTGAAGCCAGACTTCGACGTCACGGTGGACGGCGCGAAGCTCACGGGGAAGGCCGCTCTCGATCCCTGGTTGATAGGCGCAGGTGTGACCTACCGCTTCTGATAACGGAAGGCGAATGCCGGGTCGCTGAAAAGGAAGGGTGCCTGGTGCGCCCTTTTACCATCAGTCCTGCACAGCCAAATCGGCCACCGGATCATTCGAAGAGGTTGTGTTGTTGCTCGTAGGCAAGGAGCCGGCGAAAATTCCGGCGCTGCCCCCGCCTGTCAACGGCGAGCCAAGCCCCACTGATGTCACTGAGGTCAATAGCCTTGGGAAGTCGGGCATAGGTGACGATCCGTGAGCCACCTGCCATGGCGACGAGGTCCACAGGCGGGGTGTCTGGGCGGCCACGGCAACTGGCGTTGTGCCTACTTGTCAAGTCTGCCTTGCATCCACGCCTCAATCGGAGGTGTGGTATGTCTATCTTGCAGAAAGTTCCAGTTGCGACGCTCGGCTTGCCGCGGATCGGCCGTCGTCAAGAATTGAAGCACGCGCTTGAAAGCTACTGGTCGCAAAAATGTGCCGCTGATGACCTCTTGGAAACGGCGCGGGCGCTGCGGGAGGCGAACTGGATCGAGCAACGCGACCGTGGCGTGACCATAATTCCCTCGAATGACTTTTCCCTCTACGATCATGTTCTGGACACAGCGGTAATGGTCGGTGCCGTGCCGAAACGTTATGGCTGGAGCCAGGGGGATCTTCCCGTCCCCCTGGATATTTATTTCGCAATGGCGCGAGGCCACCAAGGCGAAGCTGCGGAGGGCCCGACGGCAGGCGTGGATCATGCGGTGAGAGCAATGGAGATGACGAAGTGGTTCGACACCAACTATCACTACATCGTCCCAGAGCTCGCTGACGACCAGGCCTTTGTCCTTTCTTCGGCGAAGCCGGTGGACCATTTTCTCGAAGCTAGGGCGCTGGGCATTCATACGCGCCCGGTGATTCTTGGCCCAATTACATTCCTCAAGCTTTCGAAGTCGCCCGCCCGAGGCTTTAACCCTATTGCTCTGCTTCCCAAGTTGCTGTCGGTCTATGAGGAACTTCTGCGGCGCTTGAACTTCGCAGGTGCCGACTGGCTCCAAATCGATGAACCAGCGCTAGTTGTTGACCTGATCCCAAATGAGCAGGCCGCGTTCGAATTTGCCTACGATCGGCTCTCCAAAGCTGCGCCTGATCTCAAGATCATGCTGGCTACTTATTTCGGTGCATTGGGCGACAATCTCGGGACCGCCCTTTCGCTGCCGATAGCGGGATTGCACGTCGATCTTGCGTGCGCTCCCGAGCAACTGGAGCTGGCCGGCCGACTTGCGCCGAAGGACCTCGTGCTGTCGCTCGGTTTGATCGACGGCCGTAACGTCTGGCGCGCGAACCTCTCTGCCATTTTCGACCGGATTAAGCGTATTGTCGCGGGCTGGCCGCTGGACCGAGTGGAGGTCGCTCCGTCTTGCTCACTTTTGCATGTTCCGGTCGATCTTGAGCAGGAAACCGCACTTGATCGGGACACAAAGTCCTGGCTCGCATTCGCGACGCAAAAGATGGACGAGCTGACCGTACTCGCCAGCGCGTTGTCCGGAGGTCGACATACGGTTGCGGAGGAGCTAAAGTCTGCTGACGACGCTGCTGCGGCCCGAGCAACTTCGCCGAAGGTGCATAATCCTCTCGTCGAGAGAAAGCTTGCCGGTATCGCCGACTGCATGAAGCAGCGAAAGAGCGTTTTTGCCGAACGTTCGCGGTTTCAAATCGAAAAGCTCCGCCTGCCGCCTTTCCCGACGACGACCATCGGCTCTTTCCCGCAAACTCAGCAGGTGCGCAATGCGCGGGCGGCTCACGCCAAAGGACGACTTAGCTACCTCGCGTTTGAATTGCTCCTGAGGAAAGAGGTTGAAGAGGCAATAGGCTGGCAAGAGGAAATTGGCCTCGACGTGCTGGTCCATGGCGAATTCGAACGCACCGACATGGTGCAATATTTTGCGGAGCAACTTTCCGGTTTCGTGTTCACCCAACACGCATGGGTGCAGAGTTACGGGTCGCGCTATGTGAGGCCGCCGATCATATTCGGCGACGTGTCGCGGCCCGATCCGATGACGGTGAACTGGTGGGAATTCGCCCAATCGCTGACGAAGAGACCGGTGAAGGGGATGCTCACCGGACCCGTGACCATCCTTAACTGGTCTTTCGTGCGCGACGACCTTCCCCGCTCCGAAGTCTGCCGTCAGATTGCTTTAGCAATACGCGAGGAGGTGCTCGATCTTGAAAAGGCGGGCGCCCAAATAATCCAGATCGACGAAGCTGCACTGCGCGAGCGATTGCCGCTGCGTAAATCCAACTGGGACTCGTATCTGGATTGGGCCGTCGAGTGCTTCCGTCTCGCCTCGACAGGTGTGGACGATGCGACGCAGATCCACACTCACATGTGCTATTCCGAGTTCAATGAGATCATAAATGCGATCGTAGATATGGATGCCGACGTGATCTCTTTCGAGGCGTCCCGCTCGCAGATGGAACTGCTCGATGCCTTTCAGGCCTTCGATTATCCCAACGCGATCGGCCCGGGAATATATGACATCCACTCTCCGCGCGTGCCAGAATCCAACGAAATGGCGAGTTTGCTCTTGCGCGCTCTAGAGCGTCTTTCCGACGATCAGATTTGGGTCAATCCGGATTGCGGGTTGAAGATACGTCGCTGGGACGAGGTCCGCCCTGCGTTGATAAATATGGTCGAAGCAGCGCGAAATCTGAGAAGCTTACGACGGCCAACAGCCAAGAAGAACGGTCCGAAGGGGAGATCGAGGCCGCGCGAAACCGCGAATGCGCACACCGTAGCCAGATCTCGCAAAGCCTGACCGCGCCGCTATCGCGCCGGTCACGGATTTCACACTCTTGTGCTCTTGTGGAAGCAACACCGAGCGCGTAGTCGTGCGCAGCCTCTGGTTGAAGGACGGCCTGGCATCGCCAGCGCAAGGACATGGCTGCTTCGCTCCATCGTCTTGATGGGGGGATGCTGAATTAGGCGCACTCGCGGAAGATGGCTGTACGATTTGGGTACGCCTCCTGCGAAGCTTTCGATTACCCACATCGTCGGCTTGATCCAATGGAGATGCCGAAGGCGATGTCGTGCAAGCGAGTCATGCCGCGCCAGACGACCATGTTGCCGGACGCATGTTTGCGGGCGAAATAGCCGCCAAGCATGGCGATTTGCGGCAGGTAGGCGGCGAGCGTGGGCCGTTGGAGGCGCGGTCGCGTTCGGGACGCGTCGATCTGGTCGAGCGCAGTGATCTCGGCGAAGGTGAGAACGCTGTCGGGCGGCGTCTGGCTTGGCGCGCGCCGACATAGTGACCAAGAATATTCGCCAGCTGACCACTGCGATGAGAGCGAGGAACTTCGCCAGCCTCTCTGCGGTCTCGAGCCTCGCCTCCTCGGCACGGCAGCCGGACTTCATGACCTTGTGGAACACCTCCGCCTTCCAGCGCAGAGCGTACCAGCCGAGCTTCTCGACCGCCACGGAGAGATCTTCGACCGGCAGGTTGGTTACCAGCTTCCAGTCGATCGGCTCGCGACCGGCCGGCGGATCCTCTTCGAGGGCATGGATGTAGGTCAGAACCTGCGGACTGTAGCGCTTCTGTTTGCCCACGGGCGGCAAGGTGTTGATGGCGGCGAACTTCACCTGCAGCCAGGTCGTCTCGTCCTGATGGACCGTGACGGTCCTACGCGGTGCAATAGAGCTCGTAGATGTCGCTCTCCCCGTCACCCACATGCACGCAGCGCTCGGGCGCGCCCACGAGCGCGATGGACTGACGCAAGTTCTCCAGCCAGCGGTAGCTCTCCTTCGTCTCGATCGGCACGCGCGTGGATTGATGTGCCGCTTGAGCGCGAGCGTTCCCCTGAATTTCGTTCGGGTCCAGAACTTCACTGCCGTCAGACCGAGGGGTGTGCCGGTGAGGGTGACGGCCAAGCTCGAATGCATCAGCACCTCGCACAAGGTCAGCACATTGGGCTGCCCGGCCTTGTAGCGCCCGGCGTTGATGGTCTTGGTGAAGCCGATTTGCCCGGCTGCGCGCGGCTGTAGATAAATTCGGTGGTGTCCTGCAGGATAAGGATCGGACCTTCGTTCGCCGCAAGGCGTGCCGCAGTCGCGGCGAAATGGCCGGCGAGAACGCTATGTTCGGTCACACGCGGGTTGTCAAGAAGCGGTAGGCCGCCTTCGCCGCTGCCCAGTCGCCACAGGCCGCCGGGATCGGCTTGCCCGGCACTGCTGACAGGTGATCCAGCAACCGCTGAAGCCGGCGGACCAGGCGATTGTCGGGAAGGCCGCCGCGCAAAGCTCTTCCTGCCAAGCGGCTTCGCTGCTGCTGGTCTTGTCTCGCATCCGTGACGCCTCCGTGATTCCGGCGTCACGGACAGAATCACGGCAGATTCATACGGGGCAATAGGCCTGCCGACGATGTGGGTAATCGAAAGCCTCGCCGGAGGCGTACGCTTTGCCGAGGGCTTACGCGCAGCACGGCGCCAGGCAAATAGTTGCTGCGGGGGAAGCGCATTTCGTAGACTCGCCGCAAACGATCCGCGCCTTCTCCTCTGGAGGCCATTCGCGTCGCCAGCCGAAACCCGTTAGCACCTCAAACCAGCGCACCGGCTCCAAGTCGTTCGACTTCAGCGTAAGCTCAGAATGGTCATATGTCGAAACCCTCAAAGGCTCTGAACATCATTCCTTCACGCCGATCTCCGAAAAGTCCGCATCGCTTACTCGTCTCGCATTGGTCAGGTGAGCGTAACTTGCTGCGAAACGCCCGATTTTGTGTTCGCCGCACATTACCGGCTGATAACGAAGCGGGTTGCTGTCCGTGACACATGAGGGCAATGGCTCGATGATCGCATTGAAATCAGCGTCGATAAAGAAGGGGATTGAGTATCGCTCGCGTCCCGAGGTATTCACCACGCGGTGCATGTTCGCCAAGTAGACATCATTGGTGAGGCGCTGAATCAGATCACCAATATTGATAACGAATGTGCCGTGGATCGGAATGCCCTCGACCCACTCTCCATTACGGTTCATGACCTGAAGACCACCCACATCGTCCTGCGCTAGGATGGTGAGATGGCTGTAATCCGTGTGAGCGCCAATGCCGATAACTTCTTCACCAATATAGCCACTCTGCGGCGGGTAATGTAGCAGGCGCTGAATGCTCATCGGGTTGTGCATGAAGTTGTCGAAGTAGCTTTTCGACAGGTCCAAACTGAGTGCGATGCCTTTCAAGAGTATTTTCGCGAGACTCACCATCTTTTGATGGTATTCGTACGTCACTTCCCGAAAATCGGGTAGATTTGAGGGCCACTGGTTCGGGCCAAAAAACGGACCTTCAAACGTGGAACGTTCAGGACCGATGTCAAAGCACTCCTTAAGGTCTCTGGTCCTCCCCGGATCGGTGTTCTCTCCGAACGGCTCGATATAGCCGCGGAAGGCTACATTCGATTTGCTTACATGCAATTCCATCTTCTGCGACATGGGCAGATCAAAGAACCGGCGGCTCACATCGAAGACCGAATCCACTAACTCCTGCGGAATACCGTGGTTCTTCACATACATGAACCCAGTATTCGACAATGCCCAGCGTATTTCCTTCGCCACCCTATACCCGTTGCTGCCATCCAGAAGCGGCGCGATATCAACCAGCGGGATCTTATCAAAGCTTTCTCGCTTAGCGCGAAGTTTGTCGTCCATATTGGCCATGATTTCTTTAGACATGGATACACCTTTCTTTGGAAGGTATCTTCTTGTTGGATCACGCGAGTTTTCCGAGCCTTTTCGGGCATGTCTTCGGAGAGGTCGAATGCCTCGATCAACCGAAAGCCGAGAGATTCCAGCTGGACTCCGATCAGGCCCGTTCCGCAGCTAGTGTCCAGGATTGTAGTGGCTGCTCGCTTCTTGGCCAAATAGGCTGCCTGCACCCAGCCCGCCAGTTCCGCCACGACCATCGGCCCGCAGTATCCGACGCGGCCACTATCCAAGTGAGACAGGCGAGCGGCGTCGCCGTCGAGGGCGTGGGAATGCTTGATGCGCTTGCGTGCGGCCTGCTCCAGTGCCGTTTGCTGATCGACGATGTTAATGATGGTTCCTCTATACGAGTGATGCGGTACTGTTGTCATTTGAGTGCAATGTGCGCGGCTCAACACAAACACAATAACGCTTCGTTTCGCACCCTGAGCCTGACTGTCGGGGATGGGTTCAGCGAAATGCACCCCAACTGCTGCCGCCGGGTGGGCGATCTCAAACATCTTCAATCGGGATATGTCGACTTGAGCGCTGTCCGGCGCATTGCGGCCAAGGCGCACTGTTCGCCTACTAGCTTGTCGTTGCGTAGCAGCGGCAGGTCGATGGAACAAATGCCGCAATCGCGGGTCGCATTGCGGTGCGTCCTGTCAGCGGGTGTCCTTTTCCAGCGAGTCGTTCGCGGCCGCGGAATTGCTGTGTTTACCTGATAAGCTGGTGTCCAGAAGCTTGGCGGTAGGTCGGCATGACGCTGCGAGTGCCAATGAATCCGATTCATTATTGAAACGGGTGGCGGGAACGGCGCTACCTGCAGCCTCCACAGTACACATTGAACTTCCTTCCATAATTAAATCAGTGGATTTGTAGGCAAGTTAATAACTAATAGCACCTGAATGCGGCATTCGCAAGTTGGTTAATGCGAAGAATACGTTTTACAATGTTAAGCCTTATTTACAGAAATTATTTCTATACCGTTGAAGATCACAATTAATCATCTATGATGGCGCGATGAATCCTGTTTGGTTGCTAGAGAAGTGGCGATCGGCTGCGGCTCATCCGACTCCACTTGCCCGGTGGTAGCGCTGGAGAGCGGGCCCGTCGTATGATTCCTCTCTTCCTTGGGGTGTTGGGCGCCAAGTCGCTCAAAGCCCAGGAGGTTGTGTCAACCGCACGGCGCTTGCCGCCGGCGCCGAGCGGATCCGCTGTGAGGCTCCTGTTTGCTCGCCACCGACGTCCTGTCCGAGGTTACGGATGCGCGCGTCCGGCTCCAAGATCACTCCTCATGAGCGTGGTGTCGATCACCGCCAATCAGACGCCGCATTGCCCTCGTCGAAAAAGGCGGCATAAGCGAAGCGCCTGGCCGGGTGCCGTCGCGGATCTGGGGACGAGAAGGGTTGCCCGACCTCCTCGGGTTGGCAAAGCGCCGCGGCCGTAGCACTCGCAACACCAACGTTTTGAAGGTCTCTGCAGCCACTTTTCCATCGATGGACTGGGAAGCTACCAGCACATATCGAGCCACCGATCCTGCAGCGTCGGCCGTTAACTATCCGCAAGCCATTGATCTGACATCCTGATTAAGGCGGACGACGGCTTTAGAATTGCAGGATTTGCGATATTTGGGTGCTGTTCCTGCAATTCGATTTTGCTGTTCCCTTGTGCTGCGGAGCGTAATTCACTCGGTTCGGCGGCAGCGAATCGAGGGGGACGCAGTGTCCAGGCCACGCGAGAAGCGCGAGACGGGAGAGCAGGATCTATTCCGCTCCAGGCTCGATCAGATCATCAACATGAAGCACGAGCTGGTGCGCCTGGCGCAGGCGATCGTCTGGCCGGTGCTGGAGGCGCGCTTCGGTGCGGTCTATTCGGACGGTCCCGGCATGCCGCCGCTGCCGACCCGGCTGATCGCGGGGCTGGCGATCCTCAAGCACACCTTCAACCTGTCAGACGAGGTGCTGTGCGAGCGCTGGGTGGAAAACCCCTACTTCCAATATCTGTGCGGCAAGGAGTTCTTCCGCCACGCACTGCCCTTCGACCGCTCGTCGATGACGCGCTGGCGCAGCCGCATGGGCGAGGAGCGGATCGTCGCGCTTTTGCAGGAAAGCCTCAGTATTGCGGTCAAGACCGGGGCGATGAAGCCGACCGACACGCGCCAAGTGATCGTGGACACGACCGTGCAGCCGAAGAACGTGATGTTCCCGACCGACGCCAAGCTCATCCACCGGCCCCGCGAAAGGCTGGTGCGGCTGGCGAAGAAGACGCGGCTCGACCTGCGCCAGACCTATGTGCGGGTCGGCAAGCTGGCGCTGATCAAGCACCAGCGCTACGCCCACGCCAAGCAATTCAAGCGGGCCAACAAGGCGCTGCGCAGGCTCAAGAACTATCTCGGCCGGACCCTTCGCGACATCTCCCGCCAGATCGCCGGCGATGCGGAGCTGGACGCGCTCTTCAAATGGCCTCTCTACCAGGCCGCCACCGTTCTCCAGCAGCGTCAGCGCCGGCGCGGCCGCAAGATCCAGTCCTTTACGCGCCAGGTAGGCGGCCACAGACCAATCCATTGTGCCCGCCTCCAATGATGATCGCGTCGTAGGTCTCTGACATTCAAGTTTCACTTGGGACTTGGGGTAGGTTCGCGCGCAGGACTGCTTCGCGCTCGGTGTCGATCGGCGTCGCAGCCGGGTTGTTCAGGGTCATGACCATGATACCGGATTAGATTTGACTTCGGGACGAGTGAACACGGTGACGTGCGACGACCTTGACACCTGATACAAAGGGCCTTCATGTGATGGAGATCATCTGTGTGAACTCAGGCCTTAAAATATGCGCTATTGAGACCGAGCGATATGCGCGTGGCACATGAGAGCAGCTCATGAAATATTGGCGATATGTCCCCCCGTTACGCGTGATGCTCGCCATAGAGGCGACGGCGCGTCTGGAGAGCCTTTCGAAGGCGGCAATTGAGTTGAACGTGACCCAGTCGGCCATTAGTCACCTTATCAACCAGGCGGAAGAGTTCCTGTCGGTCAGGCTGTTCGACAGACAAAGCAGGCCCGTACGCGTCACGATTGAGGGGAGGCGCTATGTAGATGCCCTTGTAGCCGGTCTTGATATCATCTCCCTCGAGGGCGAGACGCTTCAGCGTTGTGAAAATGCGGATAGTCTAACTGTCTCATGTAACCTCGCCAATGCGAACTTCTGGCTGCTGCCCCGCCTGAAGGAATTCCACGAGAGCCACCCTGAGATCACGGTGAATATGGTGACCGCGTATCAGGGGTTGCCCGAACTCTCTGAACGAATCGACATTTCAGTCCGGTTCGGGAGGGGAACCTGGCCCGATTGTGACGCCGAGTTGCTTCTGTCGGAGCTGATCACTCCGGTCGCAAGCCCGGTCTATCTGGCACGTTCGGCCACCATCGAGAGTCCACGAGATCTGACCCACCACCGTTTGTTGCATGCAAGGGCGGACGACAAGACATGGTTCGACTGGGAGCAATGGTTTGCCCACTATGGCGTCAAGACCCACCAGCTGCCTGGGCCGCATTTTGACAATCATTTGACCATGATGCAGGCCGCTCTCGCAGGCGAAGGCATCGCGCTTGGATGGATTGGCACAGCAAACGAGTTTGTCCGAGCCGGCCAACTGTTTGAGCTGTTCGATGACAAGATTCAAGCCGACGGCGGTATCTATCTGGTCTGGCGAAAGAACGTTCCGCTGTCGGCTGCGGCCAAGACTTTCGCCACATGGATGCTTGCTTGGCGAGGTACCAGCTCAAGTGAACTAAAGGGTCAAGCCCTGCAACCGAGCTTGAATAAGCGACGTGATCAATAGTGATCGCCGTTGTAGCTCCCCACGTCCGCGGCGAGCTCTCGATGGGTCCTATCGGTTGCCGCCGGTAAGTCCCGCCGAGTCCACCAGGATTTGCGCTAGCGCCTGCCGGGGTTTTCCAGCCAAGGGTCTTTCTCGCTCTGGCATTGAGGCCGCGGCGACGGCAGCGAACTCGTCGGTAAATGCTCAGGTCGGTGCCTTTCGCCGTTGGTGCCACGTTGCTAGGGGAATTGCGGATTCGCAAAGTAGTCGTCCGTGAAGAACTCGGAAGACTGTGAGGATTCTGCTCGAGTTTTGCATTTTACTCCTAAAATGGTGGCTTTGAGCGTCGATTTCCGGCAAATTGAAGGCGTGTGCGCATTTCAGGCGATCGTGAGCAAGGATTTCACCGCATCGTGAGCATCGATTTCACGGGATCATGAGCGACGATTTGGGGCGTGCCGGCACTGTGGGTCATGCGGAAAATCCAGTAGTGAGCCCTGCCCTCCTTGATCAGTATGCCATCCTTGAGACAGTGTTCCAGTATCAGAACACCCGCATCCTGCAGATGCCGCACCTCGTCTTCAAAGGCAGTTGCCTCTGCATAGTTCTTACGGGTGCTTGCGATGACGAACCCGCTCGGACGTGTGGCACGAGCCAATTCGCGCAGCCTATCTGGGCGGACGTGCCCTTGCGTGAAGACGCCGCAGCTTACAGTGATGTCATAGCTTGCATTGGGATAGTCGGAGAGCGGCCCGTTTAGATTGACGTCGCCTCGGACATGCCGATAGGCGCAGGTCTGCCGGGCCTTTTCAGCCATCGTCTCTGAGAGATCAAACCCGTCGATTAACCGGAAGCCGAGACGTGCGAGCTGGACGCCTACGAGTCCTGTTCCGCAGCCGGCGTCCAAGACTGAGATGGCTGCTCGCTCCGTGCCCAGATAGGCCGTCTGCATAACGCCCGCCAGTTCCGCGACGATTTTCGGCCCGCAATACCCCTCACGGCTAACATCCAAATCGTAGGCACTGGCCCAGGCGCGATAATACTGGGCCAAGCGGCCGGCGTCGCCATCGAGTTCATAGCAAGCCTGGATCCGCTTTCGTGCAGCTTCCTCTGCGGCGCTCGTTTCATCGGGAATGCTCATGACAGTTCCTCCATATACGAACAGATGTACGCGGTACCCTCGCCATCGACGACGGACGCAGCCGCGGTGGAATTTGTAAGCTGCACCTTGCAATACTGCGGAACATGGCTGTCCGAAGATGCGGTCGCACCTAAACATGAAGTGTAGCACACTATGCTCGTCAGTTAGCCAACTTGGCAACAACATATATGCAAAATATTTTTGACTATATGTTAAAATATAATAAAAGCACGTATATTTGCATTCGCATGAAATGAAATATTTAGGCGGATATGACGAGAATTGCGCAACGAATATTTCTAATAACTTCGCAAATCGGCAGGCCGTGTTTCGTATATCCTCCGCATAGTGGGCCGCGATCAGGAGAGTCGGCGCCAAGGAGGTGGGCGAGTTGACGAGAAGGTGCTGAACGCTGCGGCAGATTACCACCCCGGACGAGATAACGCTTTGCTGCGCAATGGACATCTTTGTTCTCTAGGTTCAGGTCGACGGTTGAGCCGAAGATTTGATGAGCAGCCAGAATCCCTGCTTCAACTTCGTCAATGAGACGGCCAAGGCTTTTATGAAAAGCTCGGTATCGGCTGGTCGAATTACGAGCAGGACAGAAGATCATTGGCAAGACCTTGTTCGCATTTGCCGATGTGCCAGAGGAGTGACGATGAAAGCTTTCTACGCCGAGGAACAAAAACACCACGATCCCAAAGCTTACCTCTCCAGCGGCACAGCCCGGCCCCATCCTGAAAAGCCGGCCCGTGTCGAGATATTGTTAGGCGGCGCATCATCAGCCGGTTTGACCATTGAACGGCCCAGGAATCATGGCCTTGGCCCGATCACCGCCGTGCACACACCCGAATATCTTGACTTCCTCGAGCAAATTTTCCCGCGCTGGCGGCGCATCGAAGGCGCCTCGGCAGAAGTTATCCCGAATGTCCATCCGATTACTCGCAACGGCTCTTACCCCGCTTCGGCGATCGGCCAGGCCGGCTATCATATGGCCGACACCGTGTGCCCGATCTCGACCGAAACCTGGAACAGCGCGCTCTGGAGCGCCTGGAGCGCAGTCGAAGCCGCCGAAGCCGTGAAAGCGGGAGCGCATTCGGCCTACGCACTTTGCAGACCGCCCGGCCACCATGCCTTCGCCGACGTCGCTGGCGGCTTCTGCTTCATCAACAATTCGGCGGTCGCGGCACTGGCGCTGCGCAGGAGTGCTGCGCGCGTCGCGATCCTCGACGTCGACTTACATCACGGCAACGGCACGCAAGGCATCTTCTACGCAAGGCCCGACGTGCTCACCGTCTCGCTGCATGCCGATCCGGTGTGCTTCTATCCCTTTTTCTGGGGCTACGCCGGCGAGCGTGGCGAAGGCGCCGGCCTCGGCTATAACCTCAACCTGCCGCTGCCACACAAATCCGGCGACGCGACATTTTTGGATGCGCTCGCAACAGCCCTACGGCGCATTAGCACCTTCGCGCCCGAAGCTCTGGTAGTGGCGCTCGGTCTCGACGCTTTCGAGGGCGATCCTTTCGGCGGCCTGGCAGTGACGACGCTTGGCTTCTCGCGTATCGGCGAAGCTATTGCCCGGCTCTGCCTGCCTACAGTGATCGTCCAGGAAGGCGGCTATCTTTGCGATGCACTTGGTGACAACCTCACCGCTTTCCTGACCGGCTTCGGCGGTAGGAGAGGCCCTTGATGAGCGGCTCGACACCAACGGTATAGAAGGCGCTGCCCGACATCATGACAAAGCGCACGAGAATGCCAAGGGCATCGCTGAGCGTCAGATTTTGGTTGTCATGCCCCCTTCGAGAAAGCCGCCAAGACCCACAGGACGATGGACGATCGAGCAGATCGCGCTGGCCGTTGAGGCGGGCGCCGGCGGTTTCTCGCTGGCGGTGACGTCTAAGCCGTGAGGGGGAAGTCTGAGGGCGAGCGCACGGGAATCATCAAGCTCATTAAGGCGATCCTGGCGTGGCTCGGAAACCGCGGCTTCAGCCCCAAATTGGTAACCGCTGTTCTCAGGCCACGGCCTTGAGCGGCATAGGGCTGTAGGCCCAAGGCAGCAGATCCATCGATCTGGCTTTGTGGATGGCCCTCGACGATCCGGGCGATCACGTCAGCGAGGTAGGTGTGAGGCTCGACGCCGTTGAGCTTGCATGTCTCGATCAGCGAAGCGATGGTTGCCCAGTGCTCGGCGCCGCCGTCGGAGCCGGCGAAGAGTGCGTTCTTGCGGTTCAAGGCCATCGCAGTGTCATTCTGCCCATGTCGGGCAGATGGTGGAGTTTCATTATCGCTGGCATCCATATTACGGCGGTCGTTTTCAGCATGAAGGTCGCGAGGACCGGGCCAATGGCGCGATCATCCGGGTAGAGATCAGGCCGGGTGAGATCATCCAGGTGGCGGAGTGGATGCTGGATCGGGCGTTTTGCGCCGACATGGAGATGGGCGAACCGCGTGTTGCGGTGATTGGGCTTGTAGAGCTTCATAGACTGCTTACCGAGCGCGGTTTCAGGCAGACTTCGAGGGGTGGACTCACGGCCATCCAGGAGGCGCGCCATGAAGGCTTTACCACTACCGCCGACATTACCAGTGCTGACCCAGCAGCTGAGCATGCCGTTCGATACGCCGCAGATGCGAGGCCTGAGCGACGGGGAACGAAGCGTCGTTGTCGCCAGGCTGGCGACCCTCCTGATGGCCGCGGCCGGCGTCGCGACGAAGGAGACGAGCGATGACGGGCAATAATCTCCTTCCAGCCACGGTGCTGAAGCGCAAAGCTGTGGTCTACGTTCGACAGTCGACCCCGGGTCAGGTCCAGAACAACCTGGAGAGCCAGCGGCGACAATATGAACTTGTCGATGTCGCGCGACGCTGGGGTTTCCGTGATGTCGATGTGATCGACGATGACCTTGGTCGTACCGCCAGCGGTGCTGTAGACCGCCCTGGTTTCGAACGACTGGTGAGCGGCCTGTGCACGGGCAAGATTGGCGCAATGCTCTGCCTCGACGCATCGCGTCTTTCTCGCAATGGCCGGGATTGGCACCATCTCCTGGAACTGTGCGGCCTGGTTGAAGCGCGCGTCATAGATCTCGACGGAGTGTACGATCCTTGTCGGCCTAACGATCGATTGTTGTTGGGCATGAAGGGCAGTATCAGCGAGTTTGAGCTCGGCATTTTGCGAACGCGCATGCTTGACGCGGCTCGCGCCAAAGCGCGGCGGGGGGAGCTGCGTCTCAGTGTCCCGATCGGTTATATCTGGCACCGCGACTATGGGCTGGGGCTTGATCCCGATTTGCGGGTACAAGAGGCGATCCGCCTCATCTTTTCGCGCTTCCGCGAGCTTGGCAGCGCCCGCCAGGTGCTGATTTCGCTGACGGCTGATAATTTCCATTTTCCTCGCCCTTCTGACGGGCGCAAAACGGTGTCCTTCGACTGGGTGCCGGTTCGCTATCGAAGCGTTATTTCGATCCTGAAGAACCCCTTCTACGCTGGGGTCTATGTCTATGGTAAAAGCGAGAAGCGAACCGAGATTGTCGATGGCAGGGCGCGTAAAAGCTACGGCCACGGCAAACCCTTTGGAACGTGGGACGTGCTGCTCCAGGATCATCACGAAGGCTATATCGATTGGAGTGAGTTTGAGAGGAACCAGAGCCACATCGCTGTCAATGCCTTCGGCCAGAAAGGCGGCATCAAGTCTGGTCGTGGCGGCCGCGCGTTGCTCGCGGGCTTGCTCACCTGCGGCCGATGCGGAAGGCGGTTGGGCGTTGTCTACTCGGGGCGGCCTCCCGGGCATCCCTATTACCGCTGCGAACGTATCAATCAGATGCTGGCCAAGCCACGATGCATGACTTTTGGCGCATCTCGCATCGACCCTGCTATCGGCAAAGAGATATTGAGGGCCGTGACGCCGATGGCGATCGAGGCCGCAATGGAAGCTGATCGCGCGCATCGGGATAATCTGGAAGAACGACACCGCATGGTGGAGTTGGACTTGCAGCAAGCCCGGTACGAGGCCTCTCTCGCTGAACGTCGCTATGCTGCTTGCGACCCTGACAACCGGCTGATCGCTGCCCAACTGGAGAAGAGCTGGGAGGCAGCGCTCAGGCGCGTGGAAGCCTGTGAAGCTGGTTTGGCCCAAGCGCGACAAATCGATCTTGTCACCCCAGTTCCCGAATTTGCTGGCATTGCCACCGATCTGGAGGCCGCCTGGCGCGCACCTAACGTCGACATGCGATGTCGTCAGCAACTCCTTCGTGCTCTCGTGACTGATATCATTGCTGACATCGATGAAGAGCAGCGTGACGTCATTTTGACGATCCACTGGAAAGGCGGCCAGCACTCCCAGCTGCGCATTCGCAAACCCAAAGCTGGCGAACATGGCCAGAGTACTCCGGAGGCCGCCCTTGCCGTCATGCGGTCTATGGCGACCCGGTGGTCCGACACAGACATTGCCGCCACTCTCAACCGGATGGGAATGCAGACCGGGCAAGGCAAAACCTGGACTGGGCGCCGTGTCGGGGCACTGCGCACGGTCCATAAAATCCACGGCTACCGATCCGCCGAAAAGAATGGCGAGTGGCTCACATTGACCGAAGCCGCGAAAAAGCTTGGGGTTACTGCCCATCGGGTCCGTCGATTGATCAAGGAGGGCGTGCTCCCTACCGAGCAGGTGGTACCCGATGCACCGCACCAAATACGAGCTGCGGACCTGGAAAAGGATCAAGTGACCCAGTTTCCGCGTCACAGAGGCCCGTGTCGCATCAAAATGGAAAACCAAAAGTCCCTGTTTCCGGACATTTGAAGAGGAGGTGCAGTATGAATCGGTCATTGCGATCGGGCGGATGGAGCGTTCGACGGTGTTGGAGTCGATCTCGATCGTACCGTTGTCGAGGAATCGTGTCAGACCTTGCCAGCGCGAGAGCGCGTAGCGGATAGCTTCCGCCAGCTTGGTCTTCTGGCTGATAAGGGTGAGTTGCTGCCTAAGCCACGGCTCAAGGGCATTGATGACAAAACGGCTTCTCTCCTGCCGAATGGCGCGGCGTTCGTCGGGGGAGCGACCGCGGATCTCGCTCTCAACATGGTAGAGTTGGGCGATGCGGGCGAGCGCCTCCGTCGCGATCGGCGCGGGGCCGGACTGCGCGAGCTCATAGAAGCGGCGACGCACATGCGACCAGCAAAAGGCTAGGCTCACGGCGTTGCGTTCGGCCAGCGCTTTATAGCCCGCGTATCCGTCGACCTGCAGGGTTCCGACAAAGCCCTGAAGATGCCGGATCGGTTGCTCGGCCTTGCGGTCCGGTGCGTAGAGATAGGCGACGCCTGGCGGATCGATCCCGCCCCACGGGCGGTCGTCGCGGGCGTAGGCGAACAACTGTCCCGTCTTGGTCCGCCCCCGGCCCGGATCGAGTACGGGCGCGGTGGTCTCGTCGGCGAAGAGCTTGTCCGACGCCTTCAACCGCTCGAACAGCCGCTCATGCACCGGCTTCAGGAGGAAGGCAGCCTTGCCGACCCAGTCGGCGAGCGTCGAACGGTCGAGGTTAACGCCCTGGCGGGCGTAGATCTGGGCCTGACGATACAGGGGCAGATGGTCGGCATACTTCGACACCAGCACATGAGCCACCGTGGCTTCTGTGGGAATGCCGCCCTCGACGAGGCGGGCTGGAGCCGGCGCCTGGATCACTACCTCTTCGCAGGCGCGACAGGCATACTTCGGTCTACGGGTGACGATCACCCGGAATTGAGCGGGGATCATGTCGAGACGTTCGGAGAGGTCCTCGCCCATTACATGCAACTGGCCTCGGCAACACGGGCAGATCTTGTCGATCGATTACCTGCTCAACGCGCGGCAGATGGGCGGGTAACGAGCCGCGGTTGGCGCGGCGCTTGCGAGCCCGGGCATCCCGCTTTGCAGGGTCTGCGGCTTCCGCGCTGGCGAAGCCCTCCGCCTCTACCTGCTCGGCTTCCTCCAGCCCCAGAAGAAGCTGGTCCTCAGGCAGGCTCTCCGCCCTTCGCCCGAAGCGATAGCGCTGCAACTCCTTGATGATTTGGCGGAGCCTCTCATTCTCCACACGCGCGGCCAAAAGCATCGCCTGAAGCGCGTGAGGATCGTCGGGAAGGGCAGAGGCCGCGTCGGTCACGAAGCGGATTCAAGCTTGGATTCCAGTGATTTGGCAATGATGTGATGGTCAGCTCGCCGCAATAGGAACACGCGTCTCGCGCGTCTCGTGCACCCGCCGCCAGTCGAGGCCTTCCAGGAGTGCCTGCAACTGTGCCGCCGTCAGTCGCACGACGCCGTCGGTAACGCCCGGCCAGCAGAACTTGCCATCCTCCAGCCGCTTGGCGAACAAGCATACGCCCGTGCCGTCGAAGTAGACGAGCTTGATGCGGTCGGCCCGCTTGGCCCGGAATACGTAGACCGCGCCCGAGAACGGATCCGCGCCCATCGCCTCGCGCACGAGCGCTGCCAGACCTTCCGCTCCCTTGCGGAAGTCGACGGGCTTCGTCGCCACCATGACCTTGACCGCTCCCGTTGGCCCGATCACGACGTTGCCCTCAGCGCACGGATCACCGCTGCAACCGTCTTCGAATCCGCCCCACGACCTACCCGCATTGCGATGCCGTCGATCTCAAGCTCGATCACACCAGCGTCTCGAGCTGGCTCCCGCTTCCTTGGCTGTGGCCGATGCTTCGCCGCGGGCTTCGGAGGCGCTGCCGTCACCACCGCCGGCACGAACATGGATTCCGATATTGCTGCCTCCCCCATCGGCCGGCGAGCAGCCCGACGCCAAGTGAACAATTGCTGCGGGGAAAGCCCATACCGGCGTGCCACAGCACAAACCGTCTCGCCCGCCTCGTAGCTCTCCGCCACTATCCGGGCCTTCTCCTCCGGCGGCCACTCACGCCGCCGACCCGAACCAGTGAAGATCTCCAGCCGACGGACCGGCTCCTCGTCCCTGGACTTAAGCGTAAACTCTGAAATCGTCATATGTCGAAGCCCTCAAAGGCCTCGAACATCGTCCCTTACATCCATCCGCGAAAGGTGCCGCCGGGACAGCGCTTACCCAAATTGCGCAAAGCGGTGGAATGGCTTCACGCGCAGCGTTACAACGCATGGCGTGCCGCTAGCACCCCGCACCATCGCATATGTCTGTCACCACTGATCGCGTTTCTGACGACGGGACCGGACACCATGGGCGGCACCGTGAGCCGCGAGGACGGCCTGGGTTAAATTCCCGCTTTGCGCTCATTTGGCCTATGGTTGCTGTGCAAGCGCGAGCGCTTATCGGAGTGACCCTTGCTGATCCACTTGCAGCCATCGCATCAGTTCAAGGCGCCGTGCTGACAGCAGCGCAGAGCCGTCTCTTTCGATCCAATCGTAAACACCCTTGCCGCTGGGGACTCCGCAATGCCCACCCCGGACCAAAGCCGAAACCTGTTCGGGTGGTTCAGATGAAGTGTCGAGCGACGGCAGCAGAAAGCGAGCAAAATGATACATTGTGTCAAGACCACCCAGATCCGCTGATTCGATTGGTCCAGTCACAGCAAGCCGCCGTCCGATGGAATGCCGGATCACCGAGTCGATTGCTTTAGCCGAAGCAACACCCGCGGCCCAAAGCGCCCAAGCCTCACGAAGTGCTGCAAATTGGATGCGATTGCCGATGAATCCAGGCACTTCGCAATGGATGACGACGGGCTTCCTTCCAACACCGCCAAGAATCGCGCATGTACGCCCGATCACGGCCTTGGTCGTGGCACGGCTGCCACAAACCTCAACGAGTGGAAGCAGTTGGGGCGGAGACCAAAAATGCGCGGCGATGACCCGCTCCTTGTACTCCACGCATTTATCGACAGCACTGGCCGGATGGCCGCTGGAAGTCGCGAGTACGGTATCGGAACGACAGATCCCGTCGAGTTTGGAGAATATGTCGAGCTTGAGTTCCATGTCCTCAGGAACGGCTTCGATAACGAATTCCGCCGCTGCCGCTGCTCGTAACTCGGTTGAAGTTCGGATCCTAGCGACCGCTGCCTTCGCCGATGAAGCGCTCAACAATTCCGCCTGCACAAATTCGTTGAGGCTCGCGCCAATCCGCTGGAGCGCGCCCTTGAGGCTCTCCTGACTGCGACCAATGAGACAGACATCCCAGCCCGCCTTCGCGAATACCTCCGCGATTCCGTGTCCGATCACCCCGTTGCCTATAACGGCCATGCTCTCCAGACCAGCAGCTTTCATTGCCACCCCTTCTCCGTTCGATAACTGAAGCTGTTTCGAGCTACTCACGCCTTGCCGAGCGGGCGCCCAGCCAGGAAGCGTTCGAGTGATGGTGGAAACGTGCATGCAGCCTTACGAAGCGGAGGCGGGCAACTACTTCGCGGTTGACAACAACCTGCGTGCGCATCGGAAGATCCTATCCCTGCGGAGGCAATGAACACCTTGGCGACCGCCGAGCAGGGACTCGTTGCTTCGGTGGTCGCAGACCTCGATGTGAGGCAAGCGGCCAACCGTTCGCGAGATCAAGCCCCTCGTTTCCGGTGAGCCTGCCAAGATCGACGGAGCCGAGAAGGCTGAGAGCGTTGGCGCGCGAGAAGATCCAAGACGCGGCTCCGATCCTGGTTGAGCGGCTTTGGGGCATCCTCAAGGGAATCCGGCGGCGCTTGAGCCGCATTTCGAAGGCAAGAAGGTCGCCCACGGAGCTCTCGTCGGAAAAGTGGAAGCATCCAGCACGCAAGGGAGAGCCGAACTGCAGAGCGGCGCGGGTTTGTCTAACCGAACTCCCAAAGAGCGATGCCATCGTGCATCCTGCGTGCTTGGAGAGATATCTGGCTAAACAGCCCCGCATCGTCGCGCAGCCTTGAGTGCACTCCCACCGGCCGGCCCCTTGGAGGAGTTCGGACGCACTCTGGCCGATCACCGCGCCGATCTGGCTCGAATTAACGCTATATATGCCGTAGGGTTTGCTCATTCAAACCGCCATCGATTTTTCTCGAGCGGCCTCAAGCGCATCGGTCAGTATTCGATTGGCTCGCTGGGGATCTAACCACGCCGCCTGCGCTTCTGGAGAGAGAGACCGCAAGGGATCCGGATAAGTGAACAGCTGGTCCGGCCGGACAGATGGAGCCCGGTACACAGCAATCCCTGTTTGTCTGTCATAATGCTCGAAGCTGTGGACGTCGCGCTTTCCACCGCCTCCCGGCGTGTCGACAACGAACAACGGAGTGTTATACCCAGCCGTAATCCCGCGTAAGGCCTTTTCTATCTGACATGCTAGTCCTACCGAGCACCGCATGTGCTCGGTTCCGGCGACAAGATCGCAGGTATAGACGTAGTACGGCTGGATATGTAGGTCTGAGAGTTTTTTTACGAGCTGTTTCATAACCTCGGGATCGTCATTGACACCAGCCAGCAGAACCGACTGATTGCGCATCCTTATTCCTCGCTTGAAAAGAAGCTCTGCAGCCGCAATCGTGTAGTCGGTGATTTCTGCAGGATGGTTGAAATGGGTGTGAAATGAAATCTCTACGCTCTGATTCCGGCCAGTGTCGCTAATGTTGGCAAGAGCGCCAGTCCACTCATGATCGCTTGTGACTTTCATAGGCAGTACAGCGAGGCCTTTCGTCGCGAAGCGAATGCGGCGAATAGAGGAGATGGACAGAAGGCCCATGCCCACCGCCAAAAGTCGAGAAGGTTTGAGGCGAAAGCAATCTCCTCCCGACACAACTACATCAGCAATGGTGGGGGTCGCACGAAGGTATGCCAAGATAGTATCCCATCGGCTCTGGAACGGCGACGCCCTTTTCTTCGACACCGACTGCGTGTCCAGACCCACGCTGTAACTGCGGGTGCAATAGCGACAATAGACGGGGCAGCGATCCGTTGCGAGTAAAAGTGCCTTGTCTTGATAGCGATGCACCAATCCATCTACAGGTGAACTTTCTTCTTCATGTAACGAATCCATTTTTAGCAAAGGGTGAGATGGAAGAATTTCGCTTCCAACCGGAATGAATTGCTTCCGGATTGGGTCTTGGAGGAAGTTAGACCAGTCGATCAAGTTCAGCGCATAAGGCGTGATTCGCATCGCCATCGGCGCACGCGCAAGGCCGAGCTCAATGTCTCGCATCAGGCTGCCGTCGGCGTCGCCTCCCATCCATTCGCGCAACTGGTCAACGCGAGTAACGGCATGACGCTCTTGCCATGCAGCGTCGGCGAAATCGTGGCTAATCTTATGCGCAACGCTCATCGGAACCTCCCCTGAGCTGAAAAGAGGAAAAATGTTGACCTCGTGAATGGCGCCGCCGGCAAACGGCAACTTTTCGCTAGGAGCTCCGACTTGACGGCGGCAACAGCATAGTCGGTGAGCATGGTCATGACGATTTTACCCAGTCGGGACGCTTTTGCGGAGCGTTGCATGAACCGTGCCAAAAAACAGTCTTTTTAAAACAATACGGTAGCGCTGGTGCGGCTATTCGCGATTCCGACTTTGTCGGACATGCGACAATGAGAAGTGCGTTTACAAACGCGGGACGCAGTTTGCAGGCGCTCGGATTTACGCGCAGCTTTTCCTAGCCCGCATCTTCTTCGAACCCCCACAGGCCGAACTCCCTCGCCGGTTATTGACTTATTTGAGGAGGGCCGATGCGGACGGTCGTCAAAGCGTCATTTTTGTTCCGCCGTGGCAGCGCACAGAGTTGGGCACAATCCATGACAGGGCCCCTGCCGAGCCCCATCTAGTGGATGGAATCTAACATTTGGTGCCCGCGTTTGACGGCAGCGATGATCTTGTCTGGATCGGCGGTCCAAGTGAAGGGTGTAGGTTGCTGGTTGTGCTCTGCAACGAAGCGGTTGATCGCCGCCTGAAGGTCGACGACGGAGTGGAAGACGCCGCGCCTGAGACGACGCTTCGACAGTTTTGAGAAGCCCTCGACCGCGTTGAGCCACGAGCATGAGGTCGGTGTGAAGTGGAAGGTGAAGCGCTGATGGCGGCCGAGCCAGGCACGCACCTTGGGGTGCCTGTGAGCGGCGTAGTTGTCGAGGACGACGTGGATGGCCTTGCTGGCCGGCACCTCGGCATCGATAGTGTTGAGGAAGCGGATGAATTCCTGATGACGATGGCGCTGCATGTTCCTGCCGATGCCGGTGCCGTCGAGCACGTTGAGGGCGGCAAACAGGGTGGTTGTGCCGTTGCGCTTGTAGTCGTGGGTCATGGTGCCGAGCCTACCCTCCTTCATGGGCAGGCCGGGCTGGGTGCGGTCGAGCGCCTGGACCTGGCTCTTCTCGTCGACCGACAGCATGATGCGCGAGGAGCGGCGTCTTGTCGCGCAACAGTCCCTCGAAGCCTTCCGCGGCGAAGCGCTCCTGCCAGCGCCACACGCAGGTCTTGGACTTACCAGTTTGCCGCATGATCTCGACGGTGCCCACGCCGTCGCTGCTCAACAGGCCACGGCAGCCGGGCAAAGGCTCGGAACGAGGCGGAGTCTTCGAGATGGAAGGCCAGCTCCTGATAGCTCAACTGGCGATGCTGCTTGAGTAGCGCGCAGCGAAGCACGGCCTCCGTCGGCAGGCCCGCGCGACCGGTTTCCCTGACCCCATGCCGGCGCAGGTCCCGAGTCACCAGCCCGAGCAGATCGCGATGTTCGTCCAGCCACTGCGATATGGCTTTCAGCTCACGGCCGATCTCGTGTTCGGCGAAAAGATCGAATACACTGGATTGGACGGTGCGTTCTTGGCGCATTGTCGGTTCCGGCGGTTGCGGGTTTCCCTTTAGAATCAGTGGTATGATCTAAAGTGTACCTGAAACCGTCGGGCCTTTCCTGCGGAAATTTGGTGATTCCTCCAGTAATTTCAGCAGCTTACCGTTTATGGACGGGCACTAGACTAACTTGTATACGGTCGCTGTCCGGAACAGTTGAACATCCCGCTTGCGGCGGACAAGGCTCAGAAGGACGGGATCATTCTCGCGAAGCGAATTTCAAGCAAGCCATAACTCGGCTCGAGCACGTCCCGCGATCAATGAATCGGTTGTGATGGGACGTCGGGCTTGTGGTTATGCTGGATGCGCCGCGCAACATGGCGGATCTGTGGGGCTTCATCTCCGGGCTGAACCATGCAAGCGTCATGGCGCTGTTCGCGCATTGCGCCTCGCAGACAGCCAACGCCGTGAAGCTGCCGAGAGAAGAACGCTGACGTCCATGAGACGGCGAACAAGCTGGCGACCATGCTCGCGCTCGAGATGACGGCGCACTGGCCACACAGCCGCCTGGCTTTGCCAGTGCTAGCAAATGGAGCAAGGCCCGTTACGGCCTCGCCACTCCAGCGGCGCCCTTGCGGGCAGGCGCAGGTCATTTCGGCTGGAACGGTGATGTCTTTACAGGTCCTCTTCGTCACCTTCGCTGTTTGGGTTTCCGTGCTGTCAGATCCGGCGGGGAGGGCCATTGGCCACTGCTGTTGACCTAATCAGGTGCCGCGATCGATAGTTTGAGCGGGCAAGAGAAATCATACATGTTCTGTACAGGTCGAAAGATCGCGTTTCGGTGGACGCACGCTGCGCCCGGAAAGGCCGATGGATGAGCTACTTCCGCAGCATTGCTACCGGTTGGATGTTCGGCAATCTACCCCTCTACGGGTCGACGAACAAAGCTTGCTCGGGATGGCGAGCACACGCTGCGCCTCTCGGCGACGTTATTGCTCACCAAGTCTGGAGCGCGGGCTTGAGGTATATTCCGCTGTTCAACCAGGAAGCCGGATATTGACCTTACCGGTACAAGGCCATTCCGCAGTTTTGGAGCAGAACGTGTCTGGTGACGTATTGCCGATGGCAGGGCGTGGTGTTGACATGCCTAGAAACCTTTCGGGCGGAAGATTCCGGGCTTCGTGAGGCGCTAGTTGGTGCGCCTCACGGAAACACCTCGAGAAGTGGGAGGCGGACACGAAACCGCAGGATACCGCGATTTCCAGGACCGGCATCGCCGAATGGGCAAGCAGGAGTTTCGCATGTTCCAATCGCAATTCCCGGAAGTAGCGGCAGGGTGAGCGACCGATATCATTGCGGAAGAGGCGCTCCACCTGTCGCCGCGACAGCCCTGCAGCCGCCGCGAGGTCCGTCATGGTAAGCGGGGCGGCCAGGTTCCTCTGCATCAATTCGATGAGTTTCACGACCGTCGGATTGAGCCTGCCATGCCGACGTAGCAGCGGCAGCCGCTGGCGCTCACCGCCCGTGCGGACGCGGCCGGCGACGGCCAATTCCGCTACGCCCACCGCGACAGATTCGCCGCAATGATGTTTCACAAGCTCGACCATCATATCGAAGGCTGCCGTGCCCCCGGCGCAGCTCCAGATGTTGTTGTCGACTTCGTAGATGATCGCCGTCGCCTCAACGCGCATGAACCGCTCCTTGAACTCAGGCAGGGCCTCCCAATGGACGGCGCACTTGCGGTCATTGAGCAGCCCGGCTTTGGCCAAAGCAGCGACGCCGCTGCCAAACGCGCCCGTCCCAGCGCGGCACTGCCGACATTCCCGCAACCATGCGCTCAGCACTTTGGTTTCGCGCCCTTCAACGTCCTCATCGCCGAAGACCAGAGCCAGCACCGGGCGTTCAGGCTGCATCAGGTACCTGCGCTCCTGGGCCACATCGGCGTCGGCCGCCACAACAATACCGCAGCTTGCCCGCACGGCTCCGCCCAGGTGAGAAACGGTACGCCAGCGAAAGGCTTCCCGCCCGGCTACTCTGTTGGCAAGACGGAAGACATCCAATGCCGATGACAGGGCCAGGAGTTCGAACCCGGGCGCCAAATACAGCGCGACCGTAATCGGGTCAGAAGCAGGAACGGACGCCCAAGCGTCTTGGGGCCAGTGGTGGACCATTTCAGACTCTCCGCCGTGTTCTCTTAGCGACGCGGGATAACTAGCCCGCATTTAAGCGATGGGTGAAATCAACGAAAGGACGATTGCGTCGGCCTGGCAGTAGATTTGGGACACCGCCTGGTTCTTCCAATTATCAGGCACAAAGACCTGATCGCGACTTGCCCGACCATCTGCTTAAGTCTTTGCATGGTGGTCCCATCTAAGCGTCAGACAAGGGGCCATTTCTAACTTATATAAAGCTCGACCTGATCAATTTCTCTATGACAACTATCGATACGGAATTTGATATCTCTCATAACCCTTCCACGCACATGGCAACGCCCATGCCGCCACCGATGCACAGGGTTGCCAGACCCTTTGACACGCCGCGCCGCCTCATTTCGAACAGCAGGGTATTGAGTACGCGCGCGCCGGACGCGCCGATCGGATGGCCGATGGCAATGGCGCCGCCGTTAACGTTGACGATCGAGGTATTCCAGCCGAGGTCCTTGTTGACGGCGCAGGCCTGCGCGGCAAAGGCTTCGTTGGCCTCTACCAACTCGACATCCGCGATCGCCCAGCCGGCCTTTTCCAACGCTTTGCGGGACGCGGGGATTGGGCCGGTGCCCATGATCTGCGGATCGACGCCGGCGGTTGCCCAAGAAGCGATGCGGGCCAGCGGCTCGATGCCGCGGCGACCTGCCTCTTCCTCGGTCATCAGAAGCGTAGCCGCCGCGCCGTCGTTAAGGCCTGATGCATTGCCGGCTGTGACCGTGCCTTCCTTGTCGAAGGCGGTACGCAGTTTGGTCATCGATTCAAGCGTCGCGCCATGGCGGATATATTCGTCCTGGTCGACAATGACGTCGCCCTTGCGGCCCTTGACGATGAAGGGAATGATTTCATCAGCAAAGCGGCCAGCTTTCTGCGCAGCTTCCGCCTTGTTCTGCGAGGCAAGCGCAAACTGGTCCTGGTCATCACGGGAAAGCTGCCACTTCTTGGCGATGTTTTCGGCCGTTGTGCCCATGTGATAGCCATAAAATGCGTCGGTCAGGCCGTCTTTGATCATGGTATCGACCATCTTGAAGTCGCCCATCTTCACGCCGCCGCGCAGGTGGGCGCAATGCGGCGCCATCGACATGGATTCCATGCCGCCAGCGACAATAATCTTGGCGTCACCCGTGGCAATCTGCTGCATGCCGAGCGCGACCGCGCGCAGCCCCGAACCGCAGAGCTGGTTCATGCCCCAGGCGGTCGCCTCCTGTGGAATACCGGCCTTGATGGCAGCTTGGCGGGCAGGGTTCTGGCCCTCGCCGGCGGACAGGACCTGGCCGAGAATGACCTCATCGACTTCGGCCGCTCCGACGCCAGCGCGCTCCAGAACGCCCTTGACGACTGCGGCACCAAGCTCATGGGCCGCCGTGTTGGCAAAAGAACCGTTAAACGAACCAACCGCGGTCCGTGCTGCGCTGGCGATGACGATAGATGCGGTCATGATGGTTCCCTTTGCTTATGAAAAGAACTAAACGGCTCCCCGGCCAATCTGTTGACGATTGTCGCTGCGGTGGCGCTGCGGAACTCGCTTTCGCCCACGCCGTCGGCAAGCTCAACGATCTGCAATCCGCCGTCGACGACATCGAGCACGCCCAGATTTGTGATGATCCTGTCGACCACCCGCTGACCGGTCAGAGGCAGGGTACATCCCTTCAGCACCTTTGATTCACCGGCCTTGTTGGTATGGTCCATTACCACCACTACGCGCTTCACACCGGCGACCAGATCCATTGCCCCGCCCATCCCTTTGACCAGCTTGCCGGGGATCATCCAGTTGGCGAGATCGCCCTCCTCCGACACTTCCATTGCGCCAAGGATGGCCATGGCAATCTTGCCGCCGCGTATCATCGCGAAGCTTTGCGCGGAGTCGAAGAAGGCCGAATGCGGCAGAGCCGTCACTGTCTGTTTGCCGGCGTTGATCAGATCCGCGTCGATCGCGTCCTGGGTCGGGAACGGGCCAATACCGAGAAGGCCGTTCTCCGACTGAAGCGTCACGTGGACCCCTTCAGGAATGTGGTTGGCAACCAGAGTTGGAATGCCGATGCCGAGATTGACATAGGTACCATCTTCAAGCTCGCGGGCCGCTCGCGCAGCCATCTGGTTTCGATCCCAAGCCATGTGTTCCCTCCCCTTACGCTGCTACGCGCGTCGTGCGTTGTTCGATGCGCTTCTCGTGTTCCCCCTGGATCAGGCGATGCACGTAAATCCCAGGCAGGTGGATCTGATCAGGATCGAGACTGCCGACTGGCACGATCTCTTCGACCTCCACGGCACAAATCTTGCCGCAGGTTGCTGCCGGCGGATTGAAGTTGCGAGCCGTCTTGCGAAAGACGAGGTTGCCTGTCGTGTCCGCTTTCCAGGCTTTGACAATTGCGAGGTCAGCAACGATGCCAGTCTCAAGAACATAGGTCTCGCCGTTGAACGCCTTATGCTCCTTACCTTCGGCCACGACCGTGCCGACGCCGGTCTTGGTATAGAACCCTGCGATACCGGCGCCGCCAGCACGCATGCGTTCGGCAAGCGTGCCCTGCGGATTGAATTCCAGCTCGAGCTCGCCGCTGAGATACTGCCGCATGAACTCCGTGTTCTCGCCGACATAGGAGGAGATCATCTTTTTGATCTGCTTCGTCTTCAGCAGCACGCCAAGCCCGAAATCGTCGACGCCGCAGTTGTTCGAGGCGATCGTCAGGTCCCTGGTCCCCGCCTCGCGGATCACACCGATCAAAAGTTCCGGGATGCCGCATAGGCCAAACCCGCCGGCAGCAATCGTCATGCCGTCATGCAGAACACCCTCCAGCGCATTTGCTGCACTGGAAAAAACCTTATTCATCTTGTCCTCCACTTTGCGATGCCCGCGCCTTTTCAGCCAGACCTCGTCTCACGGCAACTTTGCGGATTGCGCATGACGCGACCATTCGTAAGAATACGTAGATCCATACGTGGAGGATTTATTATGCCGAGTTCGGCCAGAGCGCGAAACTTGGGCAATCTTGATCGCATCGGCTTCCTGCATGCGCCTGACGCGACGCTGGTGCTTTCTAATCGCGTCATCCTACGGGCAAGCCATCGCGTCCAATCCGTCTTTGGCTGGTCGATCCGCGAGGTTGAGGGACAGTCGATGAGAATACTGTACCCCGGTCAAACCGATTACGAGGTGATCGGCGAAAAAGCCCGCCGCGCCATGCAGACCGATCCCGTCTACCGCGATGCCCGCTTCATGCGCCGAAAGGACGGGGAGGTGGTTTGGATGGAGGCGTATGGTGCTGCGCTTGATCAGGATGATCCACAAGAATTGGCGATCTGGTCTTATCGCCCGGTCGCGGCAGAACATAGCCAGGGTCACGGCCTGACCGCCGCAGAGGCGCGGATTGCGCGCTATCTCGTCAACGGCTTCACCAGCAAGGAAATGGCCCGGTCCATTGGTTGTTCCCCAAGGACTGTCGAAGTCCACCGCGCGAACATGATCGCAAAGTTCGGGGTTCGCAACACGTCTGAACTAGTGGCGCGGCTGCTGGCCGCGCGATAGGGACCTGCGCGTCGCTCAGTGCCGAGGCCTTGGGCCCGGTCTCGGCCGTCTCAATGGTCATGAATGTGATGGCCCGCATCAGTCGCTCGCCCCTTGCTTGAGACAAATGGAGAACACCGCGGGAAGGCCATTTACACCGTCCGCCCTGAGCACCATCATCGCCTATATAGTAGCTCCGATTTTCAAGCCTTCAAACACAGCTTCCTCTGCCGTGCGCGGTGCTAGGCAATCACCCAACATATGGATCGGAATGTCCAGCCCCTTCAGTTCGGCCTTTAAACCGTCAAAGGGGCGATGGCCGCGACACAGAACCAGCATGTCGATGTCGTCAAAGACCATCGCGTTACGGCTTGCGGTGTGCTGGAAGAAGACTGTACCATTATCGGCCCCGAAGACCCTCGCGCATGTGGTGACGCGAATCCAGCTTATGAAATTCGGCCGCGATATTGTCACGTACATAGAGCGGCAGCGCGGCTCCAAGATGGGTTCCGTTGACGGCAAGTTCGACGCTGCTGCCTTCCCTAACCATCATCTCGGCGACGCCGGGGCCGATCCAGTCGTTGCGCCAATCAGCTACGACGACCCGTCGACCAGGCTTCACCTCGTTGCGCAAAATCTGCCACGGATCGACGACCTGAATGGAATCGTCAAATTCCAGCTTGGGCAGATAAGGCGTTGCACCGGTTGCCATGACTACGGCATCGGGCGCTTCCTTTTCGACCAATGCATGATCAACCCAGATACCGCGCTTGACCTGAACTTGGTGGATTTCAAGTTCGCGCGTGAGATTGGTAATGATTCCGCCGAATTCTGCGCGGCGGGGCAGAAGCTGCGCCAGTCGGGCCTGCCCTCCTAGCCTGAAAAATTCACGGTGGGTTGGCGGATGTGGTTCAAGCCGTTGAAATGAAGTAGGATTTGGTTGCTAAAGCCGATCCGAATCATTTCCGGAGACCACACCCGCCATGAATGATCCTACGCTGCCGCTGAGCGGCTTGTCATCTGTCGGCGGCAAGTCCGTCGTCGCCCGTTTCGACGGCGGCATGCTGTCGTCGGACAGTGGCGTTCTGGCTCTAGCAGAGGTGGAGAAACGACTGCGGGTGGCCGACCGTCTGGCGCGCTGCATCGATGATCCACGCAGCCCGGACCAGGTCATCCACAACTTTGCAGATATGATCGGCTTCCGCATGAAGATGATCGCCGCCGGTTACGAGGATGGCAACGACGCCAACCGGCTGCGTTCCGACCCGGTCTTCAAGATGGCCCAGGATGCGCCCCCTTCCATCTGGCGTCGCAATCGACGATGTGTCGGCTGGAGAACCTACCCGATGTGCGCTCGCTGCTCGCCATGGGCCGGACGATGGTCGACCTCTACTGCGCCTCCTTCCGGCAGATTCCGAAGCGGATCGTGCTCGACATCGACGACACGTTTGACGCCGTGCACGGCAACCAGCAGCTCCGCCTCTTCAATGCCCATCACGACGAGTACGGCTTCCAGCCGATCGTTGTGTTCGATGGCGACGGCCGGTTCGTGGCTGCTGTCCTGCGACCGGCCAAGCGGCCAAGTGGGGCTGAGATCCGCTCACCTGCGCCGCCTGGTGCGGGCGATCCGGAGCAACTGGCCGAACATCCGGATCCTGATCCGGGCCGACGGTCACTATTGCAGCCCGCAGATCATCGACTGGTGCCGCGCCAACGATGTCGACTTCATCCTCGGCGTACCGCCCACCATGACCCTGCGCAAGCATGTCGCGGACCTGGAAGCCCGCCCGACGGCGCTCTACGAGGATGTCTACTGCCGGCGCGGAGCGGCCGAGAACCACATCAAGTAGTGGAAGACGCGTCTCGCCGCCGACCGAACGTCCTGCACAAGAGCGACGGCCAACCAGTTCCGGTTTCTCTATGCGGCTTTCGCGGGGTCTCGCTTCTCTACGGGATCGGCGCTCTGGCCCTCCCTCCATGGGATTCAGAAGAACGAGGTGGAACAATCTGTTACCGCGTCCTGATGCCCAGTGCGATCGGTACTTCCGGAACTACGAACTCACCTCATCCTCGTCCCGCGAAGGACGGCTTTCCACCGGCAGGTGGAACTGTGTCGCCCTTCTATCGGGGGCGATGATTTTCACATTTGATCCTCTGGTTCATTCCCTATCTATCTCCTTGTTCGGGCCGATGGGGCGACCTCTCCTCGTCCCGACCTGCTTCGACACTGGCCGCCGCGCGCAATGATCGTCAAGGGTGGGACCGCAGGGGCCCATCGCGCAGCGACTTGCCTTGACGGGCACGAGCACGGCGGCATGCTGGACGCTGGTCGGGACGCGGTCAGCCGGCGACCGGCATGATTTCCGTCCTGGTCCAGCGGAACTGCGTGCCGTCGCGCCACATCCGGTGCATGATCACCGCCAGCCGACGGGCGAGCGCAACAACGGCCTTCTGTTGGCCGCGCCGCTTGGCGACGTTCATCGCCCAGGCCTTCAGCCAGGACCATTTCGTCACCCGTGTCAGCAGGGTCTGCGCGGCCTCGTAGAGCAGCGTTCGTATCATGCGGTCGCCGCACAGCGAGATCCGACCGATGCGGCGGCTTTCGCCCGACTCGTTGAGCACCGGCGTCAAGCCTAAAATCGGCCCGATCGCTTTCGAATTGCGGAAGCGGGCCGGCACGTCGATGGTCGCGGTGTAGGCCAGCGCCACGACCGGGCCGACACCGGGAATCGACATCAGTCGGCGGCAATTCTCGTCATCCCGGACGATCGTCAGAACCTTGCGGTGCAGGGCGGCAAAATTCGGGCGCAGCTTGGCGCGCGCCTCGAGCAGCGGTTCGATGATATCGGCCAGATCGGGCATGCCGTCGGTGAGCTCGCGGATACGCGCCGCGAAGCCGGCTTCTCCGACTTTGCCGACTTTGAACCCGAAATTGCGCAGCAAGCCGCTGATGTCGTTCTCGACGGCAATGGCTTTTCCTGCAAGAGCTTGCGCGCCTGCAAACCCCACCTGCCATCACGACGGATCACCGCCGGCGCCTGACGAGGTTCGCGGAAAAGCGCCCAACAGCGGCCACATCGCCGCTTCAGGCCGCCAAAATCTCATCGCCGTGCATCAAGGCGGCTAGTTGGCTTTCTCCTTCCTAAAGGGTGACCTGATGTCCACGCTTGGCCACTGTGATTGCTGCTTTCATCCCGCCTGGGCCGCCGCCTATAACGATGATGCGACGGGATCTTTCGGCACGAGGCAGCGTGCCGTAGTGAAGTTCCCGGCCGGTTTCTGGATGTTGAATGCAAGAGATCGGATAGTCGCGGTGAAAATGGCCGATGCATGCCTGATTGCAGCCAATACAAGCCCGGATGTCGTCGGGACGCTCATCGCGGGCATGTCCGCAAAACCTCCTGCAATAATCGCCTCGGCTTCATGCGGTTGATTGATCCTTCCCGTGACAAAAACGGGAATACCCAGCCGGTCCGTAAACCGTTTAGCGTCATTGGCAAGATACCCGCTTGGACAGGCCATCGGCAGCGCGATACGGACGGCACCTCCGATGGTAGCAGAGGTCCCTGCGGTCACGCTAACATAGTCCAGAAGCGGTTCCAGCGCGACGCAACATGCTAGAACATCGTCACTTTCTAGCCCGGTATCGTCGCGGTCATCTGTGCTGATCCGCATACCGATGACAAAGTTTTCGTCCGTTTGTGCACGCATAGCTGCAAGGGCTTCGCGGAAAAACCGCAGCCGATTGTCAAAGCAGCCCCCGTATTCATCTGTCCGCTGGTTGACTTCAGGATTCAGGAACTGGATCGGCAGGTATCCGTGGCTTGCGACGAATTCCACACCATCCAGGCCTGCCATGAACATGCGACGTGCGGACGCCGCATAGCCTGCCACGATCTCGTCGATAAGATCCTCCTCTAGTGCGCGAGGCATCACATGGAAACGCTCGTTAGGGGAGACGGAAGGCGCATAGGCTAGGGCAAGCAGACCATCCGCGCTTTCCATAATTTCGCGGCCGGGATGGAAAAGCTGCGAGAAGACCGTGCAGTCCTCCACATGGCATACATCGGCAAGCTGTCGGTAACCCTCAATGCAGGTGTCTTCAGTGGCCATCAGCATATGCGAGGTATAGCGCGCAGTTTCATGCACACCAGCCACCTGCGTGACGATCAGACCTACCCCACCTTTTGCACGGGCCTGATGATAGGCGATCAACTCTGTGTTTATTAAGGCATCTGTAGGCATGGTCGTGTCATGACCGTGATAGTATGCGGTTCCGGATAGTCTTTCCGCGAACTTTCAAGGGCGAGAAAAGTCTTGAGAAAAGCCTACCATGTGGCTCATCCCGCGCGCGCTGTTTCCAATCGACGGGCGACAATGGTAAAATACGATTGCGTTCGTGCCTTCATAATGCAGCGGTGTATTTTCGGGCACCCAGAGCACGTCGCCGGGGCCGCAGTTGAATACCTCGTCGCCCACGCGCAATCTGAAATTGCCTTCGAGCGTTACAATCAGCTCATCATAAAGAACGGTCCACGCGATCGAACATTCGTCGAACCGGGCGATGCCCGCACCCATTGACTTGCTGATTTCCGGACCGACCAAACGGCTTCTCTATGCCCTTTGCGGCTCGTCGCCATATGCCTCGAAGTCGCGATTACCGGCCTTGAAGTGTATTATGCCAAACAAGTTCTACCCCCTGAGTCTACCAAATTCCGCATTTGCATTAGGTCCTTCAGTAAAGAGCCTATTTCAACCTCACCGGCCGGTTCGGTATTTGAGCATTCCCGGAGTGGATGCTGCTGACCGTGTAAAACGATAGGGACCTAGGGGGTCGGCGATACGGCCTTATCCGATGGTCGTATCCGCTTCCTTACCGACATTGGAGGGCGCCGCCGATAGCCCTCTTCCAGGCTGTATCAGGCGAGAACTGCACAGCCTCGTCAACCAACTCGGATCGCGTTCCGGCACTGAGCCAAGCAATGTGCGGGTATAAGGCGATTCAGGAAAATCCAGCACCCTGCCCTTCAGGCCGGCCTCCACAATGCGACCGGCACGCATTATCACGACATCATCGGCGATTGCGCGGACGGTCGAAATATCATGAGTGATAAACATATAGGCCAGACCAAGCTGGGATTGCAGATTGTCGAGAAGTTTTAGAATTTCCTCGGCTACAATCTGGTCAAGAGCGGAAGTCACTTCATCGCAAATGATCAGTTGGGGCTCTGCGGCAATCGCCCTGGCTATCCCGATGCGCTGTTTTTGCCCGCCTGAAAGTTCCGAAGGCAGCCGGTTTATGAAACTGTCCGGCTCGAGTCCGATCAGATCAAGCAATTCCCGCACGCGGCTGGTCAGGGCCTGTCCGCGTAAACCTAAGTACATCTGCGCCGGGCGCCCGATCAGTTCACCAATCCGCAGTTTGGGATTCAGTGCTGTATCCGCCATCTGGTATATCATCTGCACCCGGCGAAGCTGATCGCGGCTGCGCTTCCGATAACTGGCGGGCAATTCGTCGCCCGCCAAACGAATACTTCCTTGCGACGGCGGCGTGAGGCCGGTAATTACCCGGGCTAACGTGGATTTCCCCGACCCGCTTTCGCCAACTATCGCGACGGTGCGTCCATTGCGGAAATCAAGATTGATATCCTGCAAACACAGGACGTGCCCGTAGGCCGCGCTGACATTTCGGATGGCCAGGAGCGGCTTTCCGGTCGACGTGACCTCGGGGCGCTCCGGCCTGCTGTAATCGCGCACGGCCCAGAGCGAACGGGAATAGTCCTCACGCGGGGCGTTTACCATTTCCGCAGTGTCAGCCTCTTCAACCTCACGTCCGTGCCGCAGGATTTTGATCCTGTCCGCCATCTGTGCCACCACCGCCAGGTCATGGGTGATATAGATCGCCGCCGTATTATATTGCTTGACAATGTCTCGTATCGCCGACAGCACCTCGACCTGAGTGGTCACATCCAGCGCCGTCGTCGGCTCGTCGAAGATGATCAGGTCGGGACGGCATGACATGGCCATGGCGGTCATGGCGCGCTGCAACTGGCCGCCAGAAACCTGATGCGGATAACGAAAGCCGATCCGTTCGTGATCGGGCAGCTGCATACGGCGATAGAGGTCGAAAGCATCCCGAATCGCTTCATCGCGTTGCATGACGCCATGCTGCACCGGCCCCTCGATATATTGCGAGATCAGCCGGTGGGCCGGGTTGAAGCTGGCCGCCGCCGATTGCGCCACATAGGCAATCCGGCGTCCGAGGATGGCGCGATGCGCGGCCTCCGACTGGCCACGCAGATCGATCCCGTCGAAATGGATCGATCCGCCCGAGATCCGGCATCCGTCGCGGGCAAAGCCCATGGCGGCAAGGCCCAACGTCGACTTGCCCGCGCCGGATTCACCGATCAGCCCGAGCACTTCGCCTTTTCTCAACGTCAGATCGACACCGTCCACGACCGACGTCCAGATATCGTTCGACCGGGCCTCGATATGAACGTCTTTCATTACCAGAAGCGGGGTATCCGTGGACATATCCGGCATTGGCCTACTCCTTCAGCCCGCTGGCGAGATGCAAGAACCAGTCGACCACGAAATTCACGGCGACCGCAAGCAGCGCGATGGCCCCAGCGGGCAGAAGCGGGGTCACATCGCCGAAGGTGATCAGCGCCGCATTGTCACGCACCATCGAGCCCCAGTCGGCCATCGGCGGCTGTATCCCGACTCCAAGGAAGGACAGCGCCGAGATCGATAGGAAGACGAAGCAGAAGCGCAGGCCGAACTCGGCGATCAGCGGTGCCAGCGCATTGGGCAGGACCTCGCGGAATACCAGACGGAACAGGCTTTCGCCACGCAGCCGGGCCGCCTCGACAAAATCCATCGTGACGATGGTCTGCGCCACCGCCCGTGCCACCCGGAACACGCGGGTTGAATCGATCACGGCAATTACCAGCACCAGCGAAATTATCGATGTGCCGAAGATAGTCAGCAGCAGCAGCGAGAAGATCAGCGCCGGAATCGCCATCATCACATCGACAAAGCGGCTGGAAAGCTGATCGACCCAGCCGCCCACCGTCGCGGCCAGCAATCCGAAGGTTGAGCCAAGCACGAAGGCGATCACCGTGACGGCGAACGCGATACCTACGGTATTGCGTGCGCCATAGATTAGCCGGGTGAACATGTCACGGCCCAGATTGTCCGTGCCAAGCAAATTGGTCGCGCTCCATGGCATGAACTGATCGGCCACCACCTCATGTTCGGCAAACGGCGCGATTAGCGGGGCGAGAATAGCGCCGCCGACATAGAGCAGGATGATCAGCATGCCAAAAGAGGCGGCAACCGGCGCCTGGCGGACCGCGATCCTGACATAGCCGGTGGTGCAGCGCGTCAGGATCCAGCGAAACGACCATCCGGCCATCGTACCGAAAACGATTGCAAGGGCTCCCCAAGTCAGGAACATGACAGGTGTCATTGGAAAAGCCCCTTCACTTGGTGTGCAACAGTCGCGGGTTCGTCAGGATCGACAGCACATCCGCCAGCAGATTGATCAGCACATAGGTGGCAGCAAAGATCAGGGCGATCGATTGCACCACTGGCATGTCGCGTCGCGAGACCGAATCCACCATCAGCTGCCCGAGGCCCGGATAGACGAAGACGACCTCTACTATGACGACACCGGTAATCAGGTAGGCGATGTTGATCGCGACCACAGTGATGATCGGGGCCAAGGCGTTCGGCAGCGCGTGAATTACGATGACGCGCGAAGATGTCATCCCTTTCAGCCACGCCATTTCGATATAGGGCAAGGCAAGCAGATTGATGATCGCGGCCCGTGTCATCCGCATCATATGGGCGGTAACCACCATGGTGAGGGTCAGCGCCGGCAAGAAGGCGCTGTAGAGATAGCCGCCAAGCCCTCCTCCCGGTGTCAGCCGCGTCATCGAGGGGAAGATCCCGGTCTGGGCCAGCGCGCAGATCAGGATATAGGCGACGAAGAATTCTGGGAAGGAGATCGCAGTCAGGGCAACGCCGTTCAGCAGCCGGTCCGGTAGCGTGTTGCGTAAAAGCGCCGTAAGCACCCCAAGGCCGATGGCGAGGGGGACTGCAAGGACGATGCTGTAGGTCGCCAGAAAGAACGTATTCTCCAGCCGCGGATGCAGCAATTCGGAGATCGGCCTGCCGGTGGCAAGGGATTTACCGAAATCCCCCGTTACCGCACCACCGAGCCAGTGCATATAGCGAATATAGGCTGGCTGATCGAGGCCGAGCTCTAGGCGCAGAGAGGCGAGCGTTTCCGGCGTAGCAGACTGACCCAGCATCGCTTCGGCAATATCCCCCGGGAGCAACTCGGCCGCCAAAAAGATCACCAGCGATACGAGGAAAAGTGTGACCAAGCCCAGAGCCAGTCGTTGGAGTATCAGATTACCGATTTTGCGCATTTGCCTTTCCCGCGGACATCCTCAGATACGCCAGCGTGGCGGAGTGCCTCCTGCTCTCCGCCACGCCCCGATTTCAGATTGCGATCCCGAAGAGTCAGGCGAAGGACCAGCGTTCCAGGCAGCGCGCGCCGTCCATCTCCGCGATCCCGGAAACGCGGTCGCTCGGAACCACCGATTTGTTCGCCGCGAAAACAAAATCGGCAAACATTGGGATGACGACACTGTACTCGTCGCTGACCAACTGCTGAATGTCGCCGTAGATCTGACGCCGCTTCGCCTCGTCACCCTCGCGACGCGCCGCCTTGGTCAGATCCTCGACCCGAGGATCGCTCATCCCCGATTCATTGCTATCCGAGGCCTTCGACCACGCCATGGTCAGAATCGCATCCTCGGTGGGACGCCCGCCCCAATAGCTGGTGAAGAACGGTGTCTTCATCCAGACTTGGCTCCAGTAGCCATCATTCGGCCTGCGGTCGACGGTGATGTTGATACCACCTTTGGCCGCTTGTTCCGCGTAAAGCAAGCTGGCATCGACCGCGCCGGTGTAGGCCGCATCCGCAGTGCTGAGCTTCACATTGATACTGTCCATCCCGGCCGCTTTCAGATGGAAGCGCGCCTTGTCGGGATCATAGCTGCGCGCCGCGATATGGGGATTGTGGAAGCGGTAATCTTGGGAGATAGGCTGGTCATTCCCGACACTGCCGAAGCCGTAAAGGATCTTTTTCACGAGCTCCTCACGTTCGACGCCGTATTTGAGCGCTTGACGCACATGGACGTTGACGAAGGGGTCGAGCGAGCCATTTGCAGTGAAAGCGTAATAGCGGCGGCCGGGGGTATTGCCGACGAAGATATTCGGCGAGCGCTTCAGCAGCTGAGCGGTCTTGGGATCGACACGGTTGATCAGGTCGACTTCGCCCGAGACCAGCGCGCTTTGCCGAGCGACGGGATCGGCTATACTAATCAGTTCTACGGAATCGAAATTGCCCTGTTTGAACGAATCCGGATTGCGCTCCAGCGTTGCGCCGATACCGGCTTGGAAGTTGCGCAGCAGATAGGGACCTGCACCTACGTCAAACACCGGCTTGCCGTCCTCGAACGGCATGATGCCCATGGTGTAGTCGGCGAGCGCGAAAGGAAAGTCGATATTGCCGGCTTCCAGCGTGAAGACCACCGTCTCGGGACCATCGGCCTTGATATCTGTGATCTGGGCAAACAGCGCGGTCATGCCCGATGCGCTGTGGCTCTTGCGTGTCAGGTTCACCGTCGCGATGACATCCTCAGGGGTAACGGGTTTGCCATTGCTGAACTGGATGCCCTTGCGAAGACGGAAGGCCCAGGTGGCATGTCCATTCGATGGCTCGAAGGATTCGGCCATCTCTGGGGCTATAATGCCATCGGCCAGAACCTCGACCAAATTGCCGCGCACCGAGCAACCGATTAGATACATAAAGATATCGGTCCAGTTCCGCGGGTCCAGCGTATCGGACGTCGAGCCGCCGCCCACCCCGAAGCGCAGCTTGCCGCCTTTGCGCGGCGCAGCGCGGGCGGAAAGCGGCATCAGGAGGCCGCCCGCAGTGATCGCGAAACCTGCCGCTGCCCCAATCAGCACGGAGCGGCGAGTAAGGCCGGAATTCGGGGTTGTCGTGTCGTATTCATTTTTCATTTTTATCTCCTCTCTGGTGGTTTCAGTGCTTACGCCGGTCCGAGTTCAGTCCGGCGGAAGTGGGTTCTGCCGGCCCAGACCGAGCATGTTTCGAACCTCGGCCGGGCCGAGAAGGCGGACGCCCAATGCCCCGACCAGATCGGCGGCGCGCGCAACCAGTTCTGCATTGGTCGCTAATCGTCCCCTATCGAGGTACAGATTGTCCTCAAGGCCGACTCGGACGTTGCCACCGGCGAGGATTGCCGCGGCGACAAAGGGCATCTGGTCCCTCCCCAGCGAAAAGGCTGACCACGTGCAATCCGGCGGCATTGCGTTCACCATCGCCATGAGGGTATTCAGGTCATTGGGAGCACCCCATGGCACTCCCATGCAAAGCTGAATCAGCGCCGGAGACGGGATCACCCCGTCGGAAAGCATCCGCTTCGCGAACCACAGATGGCCGGTATCGAATATTTCCAGTTCCGGCCGCACTCCCAAATCCGCGATGATCCGGCCCATGGCCCGCAGGATTCCCGGCGTGTTGACCATGATCAGATCGGAATCGCCGAAATTCATCGATCCGCAATCGATGGTGCAGATTTCCGGGCGGCATTCCACAATATGCGCCAGCCGCTCGCCCGCGCCGATCAGATCGGTGCCTGTAGCGTCGAAGGGCAGCGGCTGATCCTCTGAACCCAGCACCAGATCCCCGCCCATGCCGCAGGTCAGGTTCAGCACGACATCGACATCCGCGCTGCGGATCCGGTCGGTCAGCTCACGGTAAAGCGCCAGATCACGAGAAGGCTTGCCGTTTTCGGGATCGCGGACATGGCAATGCACCACCGCCGCGCCCGTCCGCGCCGCCGCTATGGCATCACCGGCGATCTGTTTCGGGCTGCGCGGAACGTGCGGGGATCTGTCCTGCGTATTGCCCGAGCCGGTGACAGCACAGGTGATAAAAACATCGCGGTTCATTTCCAACGGCATTTCAGCATGGTTCCTCTGGCTGGTGATTCGCTCCGCGTCACGCTGGCAGCTAGTTTTCCTTTGGTCACGATGCCGCCTTCCAAGCGATTGGGCGCGAGGCTGCGGTTATGCCACCTCCTTAGGGCGCAGATCGCGAATAGCATTCCCGGCGCCTTCGGGCCGGGGCAGGGTCGCATGGGCCGCAGCCAGCCGCTCTAGCGCCGCCCCCACGTGCGGCAAAGGCGGGCACACCGCGCGGGTGGCCAGATCAACATGCAGGATCATCACCTCCACCGTCGCCGCAAGCCTGCCATCCGGTGCGAGGAACCGATGGAAAATATGCGTTTTCTTGCCGCTGGCATAAAGCACCTGCGTTCTTACGGTGATCTCGTCGCCCTGATGCAGTTCGGCCAGATACCGGATATGGCTTTCTGCCGTGAAATGGCTCCGGCCGGCAGCGATATATTCGGCGGTGACGCCACAGCTTTCGGTCAGCGTATCCGTGGCATTCGAGGCGACCTCTAGGTAATGCGCCTCGTTCATATGGCCATTCGCATCTGTCCAGGTCGGCGGAATGACACGCCGCGCGGTAAGGAGAAGCACCTCATCATCCTGGCGGAAGGCCAGCCCTGCCTCATGGGTTCGGACGGTGCCGCCCGCCCCGACCCGCTCCGCCTTCAGCGCCCGGATTAACGCGACCAGGCTGGCATCGCGCGCCCGCTCCATCTGTACGATGCTACGCCCGTTCGCCTGTGCATCGGATTGGCTGGCGATGCGCTCGATCAGTGCATCGTCCAGCTCGGGCACATCCATCAAATGCGTCAAGGGCTCCGCCAGCGACGGCCCGAATTGCGCGAGGAAATGGCGAATCCCGGCTTCCCCGCCGCCCAGACGGTAGGAGTCGAACTGCCCCATCTGCGCCCAGCGAAGGCCAAAGCTATAAAGGATCGCCTCATCGATCTGGGCGGTGGTCGCGATACCGTCTTTCACCAGCCACAGTGTTTCGCGCCAAACAGCTTCCTGCAGGCGGTTGCCTATAAAGCCGTCGATTTCCCGATCAAGCACCAGTGGATGCATACCGACCGAGGTCAGGATTTCCGCCGCGCGCGCTTTCGTAGGGGCGGGTGTAGTATCGGATCCGACGATTTCGACTAATGGCAGCAGATAAACCGGGTTGAACGGATGCGCGACGATCAGCCGCCCGGGTATCGCGCATAGCTTTTGCAACTCGCTTGGGCGAAAGCCTGAAGTCGAGGAGGCAAAAACAGCCCCGTCCTTCAAATGCGGCTCGATCGCTGCGTAAAGACCTCGCTTGAGTTCCAGCCGTTCCGGAGCGCTTTCCTGAACCCAGCCGGCCCCGGTCACCGCGTCGACGACAGTATTCGCGTAGCTCAGCTTCCCCGGCAAGGGCAGCATACGGTCGTAAAGGGCGGGAAGACTGGCCCGGGCATTGGCCAGCACCTGCTGCATCCTGCGAGGGGCCTCGGGCGACGGGTCGAAGACGCAGACATCGAAACCGTTCAGCAGGAACCGCGCCGCCCAGCCGGCACCTATCACGCCGCACCCGATAATCGCGACCTTCATGTCACGCCACCTTCTTCGACAAAATTAGCGCATCAACGGCGATTGCACCGGACTCGGTGACCATCACCGGATTGACGTCAATCTCAGCGATCCGGGTGCTGAGGCCGGCGCAAAGCTTTGAAAAGGCGCTGAGGGCGCGGGCCGCCGCCTTCATGTCACGTGGCGCATCACCGCGCACCCCATCGATCAGCCGCGCCACTTTGAGGCCCCGGATCATCGCCTCGGCTTTTTCCGGTCCGAACGGCGCCCGGGCAAAGCGGCGTTCGTCGAAAAGCTCGACCAGAGTTCCGCCCGGCGAGACCATGATTAGCGGTCCAAAATCCGGATCCATGACGCAGCCAAAGGCCAGCTCGATCCCCTTTTCGGTCATCTTTTGCACAATTACACGCGAGCCAAGCCGCCGCGACAGGTCCGCGTAGGCTGCCTCGAGTGCTTTTAGATCGCGTAGGTTTACGACGACGCCGCCAGCGTCACTTTTATGGTCGATACCCGCGGCAGTCTTTAACACAAGGGGAAAGCCTAGCCGACCCGCCGCTTCCTGGAGCTCTGCGACGTCTTCGCAAATCACGCTTTGCGCCGTCTTGATGCCAAAGGCGTGCAGCAAGTCCAGACTCGCAAATTCATCCATCGGTCCGGAAAGCTTCGCGCTCCAGCGGGCGAGCATCGCCTCATCAGGCGTCTTCATTGGAGGAGCGGCGGTTTCGTCCGGCTGATTGGCCCAAGCTTGGAACCTCCGCACCGCAGCCATCGTGGCTTCGGCGCCGTTTAGGCAGGGAACGCCAAGATCGGCCAGTTCACCCCCAAGACGACGGTTATTTGCCTGACCAAAGCTAGTATAAACGAAGCAGGGCTTGGCGGTCAGCTTCGGTAACGCCTTGGCTAATGCGAAGACACCTTCCTGATAAATGTAATCGTCACGGAAATCCGCTTCGAGACCCAGCATTGAGACTTCCGGGGCCCCAGAGAGAATGCCGAGGCCGCGCTCGAAAACCTTCGGGAAGTCATCCGTCAAATCCGTAGCACAATCAAGCGGATTGGAGGGTTCGAGTTCCGGCGGCAGCGCAGCGCGGAGCGCCTCACGCGTCGCCTCGCTTAAGACGGCGAGCGGCGTTCGCATCTCGCTGGCCAAATCGACCTGCAATTCGCGCAGACCGCCACTGTCGGTCACCAGACCTACGCCGCCGGGACCAGGCTTTCGGCCTGTCGAACAGAGGAGCGCCGTATTCATCAGATCATCGATCGTATCGACCATGATCGCTCCACATTCTTCGAACACCGCTTCATAAGCTGCGTTCGAACCGGCCAGCGCCCCTGTGTGCGATCTGGCAAGTCGGGCACTTTCTTCCGTCCGCCCCACCTTGCAAACGACAACCGGAATGTCGCGCGATCGTGCAAGGTTCAGGCTGTCGATTAGCCCCTGAGGATTGCGCGCCGCTTCCATAAAGACCGCGATAGTGCGGGTGGTTTCGCGGGTGGCCGCGTAGGCTATGTATTCATCGATAGTCGCGCCAATCTCCTGACCAGGTGAGACCATTAGATCAAAGCGGTAACGAGGATCGTTCATGCCCAGAACGGTGAATACGCTGCCGGAATGCGCGATAAGCGAAATCCCCCCCGGCTTCAAATGACCGGCCGGATAGAAGCTGGCGACCGCACCACTGCGGGTATTGATGAATCCCATGCCCGAACCGCCGCAGACCGGAATGCCCGCTTCGGCGGCAATAGCGCGCAGCCGCGTCAGCATCGGGCTGCCGTCGGAGGCTTCGCCATGACACGTATCGAAAATGACCGCAGAGCGAGCATCCTTTTCGATCGCATTTATAAGCGCGCCCTCAAGATTGGCGCGGCCGACACCAAGCACCGCTACATCCGGCGCATGATCGAGATCGCGGATCGAGGTCAGCGCCTCACGACCCATAATTTCACCGCCGCGCGGATTTACGAAGCTGATCGGGCCAGCGAATTCCCGCGAAAGCGTGGAGATTGCCAGACGTGCGCCAAACGATCCGGCTTTGGCTGAGGCACCGACCACAACCATCGAGCGGGCCTCGAACATCGGGGTAAGTCGATGTGTCATGGCTTAGCCCTTGAATGCCGGATAGCGTTTTTCGGCAAAGGCTAGCGAGCCTTCACGGAAATCATCAGAACGCAGCATCCGCTCATAATTTGGCATATCACTTTTGCCGACCCACGCGCGGCGCACCGCAGCGTGAGACGCCTCGACGGAGGCATGGGCGTAATGGCGCATATATTCTTTGAGTGCGGTGCCAACCAACGGCGCGCCTTGCGCGATAGTGGCGGCAATCTCGCGAGCGTGATCCATCAACTTATCGGCGGGTACGACATCACGCACGAGACCCCAATGCTTGGCTTCATCGGCGTACATCTTGCGACCTGTCAGGATCAGATCCATCGATACGTTGAATGGAATACGATGATGCAATTTTTGGATTGCACCCCCATCCGGTAGGAAGCCGCGCTGCATTTCGGGTAACCAGAAATAAGCGTCCTGGGCACAGACGATCACATCACCGCCAAGCGCAAGCTCGAAGCCGCCACCGATCGCCCCCCCGGCCACGGCGACGACTACCGGTTTGTAAAGGCCGAAGAATTCGGGCAACCCGCCCAGCCCGCCTGGCCCAAGATCGAAGCCCTGCTCCGCATGGGCGCTTTCGCCTGCCACGAAGGCTTTCAGGTCCCAGCCCGCTGAGAAAATGTTTTTCGCATTGCCGCCACTGGACAGAATGGCCACTCGCAGATCTGGATCGTCATTGAACTGAGAAAAAACGCCATACATCTCGCGGCTCAGCGAAAGATTGATCGCATTGACAGGCGGTCGCTTCATGGCCACTTCGAGAACCGTGCCATTGATAGTTACGTTTAGCCGCGCTGATGTGCCGATCATTAGGTTGCCTCATGCTAGGATTGGGGGACCACCCCTTACGTCATGTAAAGTTCCCCTAAATGCGGCTCCGTGCGACCCAAAACAATCTTGTTTCGATTCATCGTGACATGAAGAGAATTCATAGTGCGATACTGGAAGGCACATCCCGCTCATAGATCATTGCTGGCGGTGGGAGGAGGGCACCTCGCGCCACGCCAGCTTCTCGGCTGCGGCCGAGGAGTTGAATGTCAGCCAATTCGCTAACAGCCATACCGTCACCGCCGCCGAGGTCTTCTCGGTGTCCAACTGATGGACCGCACGACGCTCCCGATCAGCCTGACGACTGGGTGAGGGCAAGATCTATTATGGCGACGTCGAGCAATTGGCTGAACCAGTTGGCCAATAAGAGCGGCGCCCTGCGCCTGTCAAAACGCGCAACGCGCTGACGATCTACTGCAATTTGGCTAGTAACAAACTAGTGGCTGCTGCCCCGCTGAAGCTGTTTCACCGCGAGCATCCTGAGTTCCCAAGGCCTCCTCCCGTGAAAACATTCAGGATCGCGTCGCAGGAGGGCTCCTTTTGGTGTCATGGGGTAGATGTTCCTCCATTTCCGCACATCCGAATGGGGCGGTCCATGCCATCAAATGGGCCGTGCAGCGGGCCCGCTCCATGACGCTTGTGTGGATGCCAGCCGTTTTGCAAGGAAGATTTTGAACCTTTGAACGTGATCGAGTGCGGTCTTGTGTCAGGCCTTGAGTTGCGGCCATGATTTGCCGCGGGCCGGTATGGTGATACGCGGATCAGGTCCAAATCTAGAAAGCGAGCGCGAGGCTCGGTGCGTCATTCTGGTTTTCCTGATCCCGATCTGATCGATCATTTGCCATGCGGTTCAGGCCTTCCTCACATCCCCGACGGACCCGGTTCAGGTGTGCTGCTGAATGCTCATGCAGGCACCGTTGCCGGATTCCGGTAATCCTCTTCCTTCGTCAGCATGGCCCAGATGCCACGCGCCATCTTGTTGGCCAGCGCAATGGCCACGAGCATGCGCCGCTTCTTCGGCATCATGCGCGCGAGCCAGGAGCCCTCGGGCGCGCCCTTCCGCGATGCCCATCCGGACCACAGCCATGGCTTCAATGATGAGCAGGCGTCGAATATCGCATTGGCCCATCTTCGAGGTTTTTCCTAGTCGTTGCTTGCCGCCGGTCGATTTCTGCAACGGCACGAGCCCAAGCCAGGCGGCGAAGCCACAATTTGAACGTCTCCATCGGGGGCAAAAGTTTCGATCGCCAGTGGGCGATTGGGCCAACGCCAGGCATGGTTTGCAAGCGCCGAGATGCCTCAGCTTCCCTCGACAGAGCATCGATCTTCTTCTTCAGTGCGTCGATCCGGCCAGTTAGCTGGTAGATCCGGTCCAGCAGATCGCGGCAGATTTCGCGGGCCAGATCAGGCAAATTGGCGTGCTCGTCGTCAACGAAATATTCAAGTCGGTTCAGATAACGAATTCCCTGCGGCGCGATGTGGCCGAACTCATAAAGGTGCGCACGCAATGCGTTGACCAACTCAGTGCGCTGATTGACCAGCTGTTCCCGGGTGCGAAACAGTATGGACCGAGACTGCTGTTCCTCGGTTTTTGGTTCGACGAAGCGCATCGTTGGCCGTTGCGCTGCCTCGACGATCGCCTCCGCATCCGCTGCGTCGTTCTTCTGCCGCTTAATGAACGCTTTGACATAGCGAGGTGCAATCAGCTTCGGCTGATGGCCAAGCCGGACCATCTCGCGCGCCCAATAATGGGAACCGGCGCACGCCTCCATCGCCACGACACATGCCGGATGACCCGCCATGAATTTGCAAAACTGCAAGCGCGACAGCTTCTTACGAAATACGACTGATCCGTCAGCTGCCGCCCCGTGCAGTTGAAAGACGTTCTTTGCCAGATCGACCCCGATGTAACCTTTTCCATGGATGCCTGCCTCTCCTTGCGTGGCGCTAACACCACAAACTTGGCACATTGCAATGCCGTCGGAGAAGGCTGGCATCCACCCCATCTGGAAACCATCAGCCAAATGAGCGATGATCCGCTCATCAGCCTGCCAGACGTGGCACGCTGATCAGCCCGGCCCCATGCCGGAGAGCGCGGCGACCAAGCCGTCAGCTACGCCTCCATCACGGCGCACGCACGATGACGCCCTGCGGCACACGTGGTAAGAGGGAAAACAAGGCACACCCAATTGGCGGGCCCGCAGCAGGGGCTGCCGATGTCGCCGCCTCCTTCTGATGGTGGTTGAAACAGCGAAGGATGCCTCACCCTCGCCGCTCGCCCATAGCATCTACTTCCTGAGACACGATCCTCTTCCGGCAAGACGACCGTGTAACCGGTGGCTTGCTCAGATCTTAAAGATGTCGGCGCCACGCGCTGGATGATCGCGTGGCCAACTCGTCCGCCTGACAGCCTGGGATGGGCGATTAGTTATGCGAGCGCCGGATGCCCGTGGTCGCAGCAGCCACTCGATTTTTTGCAAACGAAGGCATAAATCGTTAAATCTGCGGCAGCTTTTGTGCAGTTTGTAACCGAAAAAAACGCGAGGATGTGCTCAGCGCTAAGCACTATCTCTGTGCCCGTCTCTCCATCATTCGCCCAAAGCGCAGCCTGACAGAGGCATCCTCGCTCAAACACTCCAAAGGCTACTATCATGTCTAAATCTGTTATTATCACATGTGCGCCGACGGGCGGTATTCACACGCCGACGATGTCCGAGCATCTACCGATCACTCCGTCCGAAATAGCCCAGGCGAGCATTGAGGCCGCGGAGGCTGGAGCAGCGATCGTTCACCTTCACGCACGAAACCCCGAAAACGGGAAGCCCGATCCTAACCCAGACCTTTTCATGGCCTTTTTGCCTCGCATCAAGCAGTCCTGCAACGCGGTCCTAAACATTTCCACGGGTGGTGGTCTGGGAATGACCAGGGAGGAGCGCCTGCGGGCGGCCGCCAGGACAAGCCCTGAGATGGCATCTCTGAACGTTGGTTCGATGAATTTTGGCATCTTTCCGATGATGCAGAAATACACGGACTGGAAGCATGAGTGGGAAGCTCCCTTTCTCGAATCCACCCGTGACTTCATCTTCCGGAACACGTTCGCGGATATCGAGTACACGATCAAAGAACTCGGCGAAGGCCACGGTACGAAATTCGAGTTCGAGTGCTACGACCTCGGCCATCTTTACAATCTTGCTTGGATCATCGATCAGGGCTGGCTAAAACCGCCTTTCTTTGTCCAGATGGTGTTCGGTATTCTCGGCGGCGTAGGTGCCGATTTCGACAACCTGGTGCATATGCACACCATCGCCAACAAGCTGTTTGGGGACGACTACGAATGGTCAGTGCTGGCCGCAGGACGGCATCAGATTCCGTTCACGACTCAAGCGGCGCTACTCGGCGGCAATCTTCGAGTTGGGATGGAGGACAGCCTCTACATCGGTCCCGGGCAAAAGGCCAAGTCGAGCGCCGAACAGGTGCGCAAGATCAGATCCATCGTCGAAAACCTCGGAAGAACAATTGCGACTCCAGATGAGGCGCGTCAGCGTCTTGGTCTCAAGGGCGGTGACCATGTGGCGTTCTAAATAAACCAATCCCGCCAATCTTCGTTAGCACACACTCACCGCCGACGTGTCGATGCCCCAACCGCAATTTAGGATATCTCATGCTCGAATTTAAGAAGACGGCCGTACTCGGGGCTGGAGTCATCGGTGCCAGTTGGACAGCGCTACTCCTTGCATCGGGCCGCGAGGTCGCGGTTCACGATATCTCCCCCCACGCGGAGAAAGCAGTTCGCGACTACGTCGAGCGGGCGTGGCCCACGCTTGAGGAGATTGGGCTGATCAACGGTGGTAACCCGGACCACGTCCACTTCTGCAAATCCGCAGCCGAAGCTGTCGAAGGGGCATCATTCGTCCAAGAGAACGTCCCTGAAAGGCTCGCGATCAAGCACGCTCTCTATAGTGAAATCGAAAGACATCTTGCAGCCGGCGCCGTGGTCGCTACCTCTGCATCGGGACTGACTCTGTCGGAGATGCAGAGAGGCTGGCGCGATCCCTCGCGCTTCGTCCTTGGGCATCCTTTCAATCCGCCGCATCTCATTCCGCTTGTGGAAGTCATGGGCAATGACCGGACAGCTGACGGTGTCGTGGAGGCGGCGGAACGGTTCTATGCTGCCGTCGGCAAGGTTACCATCCGCGTTAATCGCGAAGTCCCCGGCCATGTCGCCAATCGCTTGCAGGCCGCTGTCTGGCGCGAGGCAATCCATCTCGTCAAAACAGGTGTTGCATCGGTCGGGGACGTCGACAAGGCTATGTGGGCCGGTCCGGGGCTCCGCTGGGCTGCCATGGGCCCAACAATGCTTTTCCATCTCGGTGCGGGTGAGGGCGGCCTCGCAACGTTCTGCGAGCGTTACACGGACAGCTTTAACCGCTGGTGGGACGATCTTGGTGTACTTCACCTGAACCCGGCGCTGGCGGAAACGCTTGTTTCGGGCGTTATGGCAGAAGCCAACGGGCAATCGCCGGCCGATCTTTCCACAAAACGTGATGGCCTTATCGCCAGTATTCAGAAGGCGATAGCACCACTCCGGGCTAAATGACGCCTCCAGCCGTTTAGCGCAGGGAAGACGGTTGGGCCGGCGGTGGAGTAGATTTCCCCTCGCCATCATTCCCTTATTTTGTGAAAGGCTGCGCGCAGGGTCTCAGATTCTGGGCACTCATGGACGTGATCCAGTCGACGAAACATTCGATCTGCGGATCCTGTCGGCGGAATGCGACGTGTAGCCCCTCGCGCAGGATAATGGGGAGGTCAATTACCTTGACCAATTGGCCCTGGCGGACGAAGTCAGCGGCTGTCCCAATCCATCCTAGGGCTATCCCGCGTCCGCTTAGTGCGGCCCGCATCATCAAAAGGTGATTGTCAAAGCTTGGGCCGAGTACCATATATATATATATATATATAGACTGATCGGGCGCGTCGTTCGGTCGATCAACAGCACAAGCTCTCCGCGGCGGTGGCTTATGGCAGATTGATTGACATTCAACTCGCTGGCCGCAGCTGAGAAGCTGGCATGGCGCGCGGTGGCCTCCAATGCCAGCAAAGACTTCATCGGTGGTGCTCTCCAGTACCGCACTCGCGAACTCACCTCATTCATCGTCCCGCGAAGGACGCCCCTTTTCCACCGGCAGGTGGAATCTTATGGGGTGATCCTTGTCACGCTGGCGCTGCGATCCTGTTTCATCTCCGCGTTCGACTGCTGGCGACCATCTCTCGTCCCGACCTTCTGGCCGCCCGCGCGCAGGTGGGTCGTCAAGGGCCACGGGCCCATCGCGCAACGACTTGCCCTTGACGGGCCACGCGCACCGCGGCAGGCTGCAATGGTCGGGCGCACGATCAGGCGGCCTTCGGCATGATGTCTTGTCGTGTCCAGCGGAACTCTGTGCCGTCGCGCCACATGCGATGCATGATCACCGCCAGCCGACGGGCCAATGCGACAATGGCCTTCTGTCGGCCGCGCCGCCTGGCGACATTCATCGCCCACGCCCTCAGCCACGACCATTTCGTCACGCGCGTCAGCAGCGTCTGCGCGGCTTCGTAAAGCAGCGTTCGCATCATGCCATCGCCGCAGCAGGAGATCCGGCCGATGCGGCGGCTTTCGCCCGACTCATGGAGCACCGGCGTCAGCCCCAAGATCGGTCCGACCGCCTTGGAGTTGCGGAAGCGGGCCGGAATGTCGATGGTCGCGGTATAGGCCAGCGCCACTACCGGACCGACGCCCGGTATCGTCGTCAGCCGCCGGCAGACCTCGTTATCCCGGACGATCGCCAGAAGCTTGCGGTGAAGGGCGGCAAAATTCTCGCGCAGCTTGCGGCGCGCATCGAGCAGCGGCTCGACGATCTCGGCCAGGTCGGGCATGCCTTCGGTGAGCTCGCGGATACGGTGCTCGAATTTGATGGCGCCGAGCATGCCGACCTTGAGGCCGAAGTTGTGCAATAGCCCGCGGATGTCGTTCTGGATGGCGATCGCCTTGTCCTGCAAGAGCTTGCGCGCCGTCAGCAGTGCCCGGCGCTTCTGGCTCGTCAGCGTCTTGACATGGACCGGGCGGAAAAGGTTGACCCGCATCATCTGAGCAACGCCACGGGCATCAATGCGGTCGGATTTGTTCGGCTGCGCCTCCAGGAACGCCTTGGTATGGCGGGTCTCGATGCAGATCACCGGTAGGCCGGCTTCGGCCATGCCGCTGAACAGCCAGCGACAGCGGTCCGGCCGCAAGGCCGATCCGCTCAAAGGTCCAGGCAGGATCCGAGAGCACCCGCACAAGATCCTCGGGATGGCTCGGCACCTTCATCAGATCTTGCCTGTTTCATCGATAATGCAAATTGCGGTCTCTTTCACGGAGACATCCAATCCTGCATAATGTTTCATGCTGCGCTTCCTCCTTCTGATGCTTGTGGCTGCGCCATGCAGAACCACGTTTAACCATCAGCCGCGAAGCGCGGCACCTTCAAGCCTTATCCACCATGCCATGGTCGCCCGAAGATGAGGCTCAAGCCGAATACCCCATCTCGGGAATGCCGAGCCGATCCTCACGCACGGAGGACGAGCCATGGAAGAGGACAACGTTTTTACGTCGGTGTCGATGTGTCGAAAGCCAAGCACGCGATTACGATTGCCGCGGGCGGACGCAATGGGGAGGTTCGCTATTTCGGCGAGATCGAGGCGACGCCGGCGGTGGTGGCGCCGGTGGTGGCGGCCTATCAGGCGCTGCGTGGTGTGTCCTTCATCGTCGCCGTCACCTTGTCAGCGAAGTCGGCGATGTCCCTCGCTTCGACAGTCCGCGGCAGCTGATGGCCTTTCTCGGCCTGGTGGCCTCGGATCGCTCGACCGGCGACACGGTGAAGCGCGGCGGCCTGACGTTGGCCGGCAACCGCCGCGCACGCCGCGTCCTGGTGGAAGGTGCCTGAGCCTACCGCTATCCCGCCAGGGTAAGCGAGCCCATTCGCGTCCGGCTCGAGGGGCTGCCGAAGGCGGTGCGGGAGATCGCCTGGAAGGCGCAGACCCGGTTGTGCGCCCGCTACCGGCGCCTGATGGCTGCGGGCAGAAGAAACCCATCGTTGTTGCGGCGATCGCGCGCGAGATGGCGGCGTTCCTGTGGGCCATTGGCCACCAGGTCGAACCGGTTCGCTGAAATGCAGCGCGCTTCTGCATCGAAGATCAGGACAAGCCCACCCCTGGCACGGGCGCCGCCGGATTGAAGCAAGTAGGTCCGCTTCAATCCGGCGGAAAATGCCCGGGCAGCACGGAGACGGGATGTGGCCACGGTGGGGAATTCCCGTGTGGTACTATGTGGCTGGGCATCCGCCCAACGCCCGACACCTAGACAGGGAAAGCCCAAGACGAATTACGGAAGTGCGGTAACCAACCCGCGGATAAGAGCTGGATCAACCGTCGTCTCAAGGGCCCATCCCGTCCCCGTGCTGCCCATCAACGATGAACAAACGTGTGACAAAGGACATGGGGCGGAAAAGTTCATCCATTATTCTTGACCACGGTCATAAGAGTACCTCAACAGTGTCTTGGCCATAATTCGGGCCAGACCGGTTGTAGAGCCCACCGATATAGGCCGGCGATCTCTCGAATTTAACGGGATGATCCCTCACCGGCCAGCGACCCATCTCTGCCTGATTCAGTTCCACCATCCAATTCAGATGATCCAGCTGAGGGTCAT
>NZ_JAMYLL010000019.1:0-98744 GCF_040318045.1 Mesorhizobium sp. M1338
AGAGAGAAGACGGACAAACCCCGTTTTACGGGGCATGCACATGCGGCATTTCGATTCACTCAAAACTTTCCCCGGACAGCCCTGCGTAAACGGGGTGAAAGAAGCTGGCCGCGACGCCGGCGCAATCCTTGCGACGTCGGCGACTGGCGAAATCATCGATAAGGCGTCCCTCGCCCCGTTTTACGGGGAGAGGATGCCGGCAGGCAGGTGAGGGGCGGCGCCAGCCTTGGCTAGGCATACCCCCCAAACGGAGACGATTGCGCCGCCGCTCTCTACCCACTCACCTTGAAGAAATCGACAAACGCCCTGAGCGCTGGCCGCATCTGGCGTCGGCTCGGATAATAGACAAAGAAGCCATCGAAAGAGGGGCACCAGTCCTCCAGCACGCGGATCAGCCTGCCGTCGGCCAGCGGGGCACGGACATAGTCCTCGAAGACGAAGGCGAGCCCGGCGCCGTCGACCGCTGCCTGCGCGATCAGATGGTCCTCGCCGACGATCAGCGGACCCTCGACGGAGATTTCGATCTCCTCGCCGTCCTTCTCGAACTCCCAGCGGTAGAGGATGCCGCTGGAGAAGCGGAAGCGGATGCAGCGGTGATCGGCGAGATCGTGCGGATGGCGCGGTTTGGGCATGGTCTCGAAATAGGAAGGAGCGGCAACCACGGCACCCCGGATCGATGGCCCGATCCGCACCGCGATCATGTCGCGCTGCAGGCTTTCGCCGAGCCGCACCCCGGCATCGAAGCCGCCTTCGACCACATCGGTGAAGCGATCCTCGACGACGATCTCCAGCACGATATCGGGAAAGGCCTGGGCAAAGGCGCCCAGCCGTGGCGCCAATGTGAGCTGTGCGGCGGTGCGGGGCACGGTCAGCCTGAGATTACCCGCCGGCCGGTCACGCGCCTCGACAGCCGTCTCCAGCGCCAGGTCGATCTCCGACAGCGCCGGCCGCAGCCGCTCCAGCAATTGCGCACCCTCTTCGGTGGGCGCAACGCTGCGCGTGCTGCGCGACAGAAGGCGAACGCCAAGCCGCGCCTCGAGGCTGGACACCGCATGGCTGACCGCCGACGGCGCGATGGCCAGTTCCCTCGCGGCGCCGCGAAAGCTGCCGCATTGGGCGACGGTCGCCAGCACCGCGAGTTGTGAGAGATGGGCTCGATTCATTGATCTATCTTTTAGTACAGGCCGTGCGGCCGAGCGACGATTATCGAACATAGGGCAAGGCGCTATTTTTGTCGCATCACAACAAGGAGACGCGTGATGCAAACCCGCAAGCTTGGAACTGAATTGAACGTCTACCCGGTCGGCCTCGGCTGCATGGGCATGAGCTTCGCCTATGGCGGCCAGGCGGAAGTCGACGCGATCGCCACCCTGCACCGCGCCGTCGAGATCGGCGTCAACTTCTTCGACACGGCGGAAGTCTATGGCCCCTACGAGAACGAGATTCTGCTCGGCAAAGCGCTGAAACCGGTGCGCAACAAGGTGACCATCGCGACAAAATTCGGCTTCAAGATTTTGGAAGAAGGCACCGGCATCGACCGCATGGCCGGCGTCGACGGCCGTCCCGAGCACGTCAAGGCCGTCGCCGAGGCTTCGCTGAAGCGGCTGGGCACCGACGTCATCGACCTCTACTACCAGCACCGCGTCGACCCCAACGTGCCGATCGAGGATACAGTCGGCGCCATGGCCGAACTGGTGCGCGAGGGCAAAGTGCGCGCGCTCGGCCTGTCGGAAGCGAGTGCCGCGACCATCCGGCGGGCCCATGCCGTGCATCCGATCGCTGCCGTGCAGAGCGAATATTCACTGTGGAGCCGCGACCCGGAAGACGAGGTGTTCGCCGTCTGCCGCGAACTCAGCATCGGCTTTGTTCCCTACAGCCCGCTCGGCCGTGGCCTGCTCACCGGAACGATCGCCAAGCCCGAGGCTTTGAGCGACGACGACTGGCGCCGTGGCCTGCCGCGCTTCCAGGCGGACGCCATGGCCGCCAACGCTGCCGTCATCGCCACGCTGGAAGAGCTGGCGGCTGAAAAGGGCGTGACCTCGGCGCAGCTGGCGCTGGCCTGGGTGCTGCACCAGGGCGATTTCATCGTGCCGATCCCCGGCGCGCGAAAAATCCATCATCTGGAGCAGAACACGGCAGCGGCCGGGATCGAGCTGAGCGTAGCCGAGGTGGCGGCCATCGGCGATGCGCTCTCGCCGGACAAGGTCGTGGGCAAGCGCTATACGGAGGAGTTGCTGGCGCTGGTGAATGGGTGAGTCAGGTCACCGTTGGAGGGGGCGCTTCGGCGCCCCTTTTTCATGCGAACGTGACAGCGAAGGTTGCGAGAAGTCAGCGCGAAATACCCCCCTCTGTCCTGCCGGACATCTCCCCCGCAAGGGGGGAGATCGGATGCCGTTGCTGCTTTCGCCAATCGCCAAGGTTGCAGGAGGAGCGACCAGGCCGAAGCTGCCAATCTCCCTCCTTGCGGGGGAGATGGCCGGCAGGCCAGAGGGGGGTGCCTCGCGCCGACGTCTTTGCTTCGGCATCACTACCAAGGCACCACCGAAATCTCCGGCCAGTGCTCCCTTGCCCGCGCGCCCTTCACCTCATGCGTCCGTTGGTTGTCCAACACCCGGTTCGGCACGATGCGGAACGAGAAGATGTCGTCGAGCCCGAACGGCGCAACCAGATCGAGCTGCCCGTCCGCATCGTATCGGACACCGACCGCATGGGTCTTCGACGCGAAATAGCTGACGGATTCGCTGGAACTCGAATAGCGCGGACAGTGTTGCCCGAACTTGAGCGGATACCACAGATGCACCCGTGCCTGGTTGCGCACCTCGACCGGCAGCCGCAGCCCTTCGAAATGCACCGCCGCCCGGCGGATCACCGCGTCCTCCGCCTCATAGGACAGGTCGCTGTCATCGAAATAGAACAGGTCGACATCTTTGATGCCGTAGCCCGACGGCTTGCCGGTCAGATGGTTCCAGACAGAGTTGTAGAGCGCGCCGGAGACGACCAGCCAGTCGGCAAGACCAAGCGCGCGGGCATGCGTCAGCGCTTCGCGAACAAGCGGATCAGCCGAGACGATCTCAAGAAACGCCGTGCGTTGCGTTTCGAAAGGAAGGCCGGAATAGCGCAGATGGTCCATCGCCCCTTGGAGGGCGATTCGCCACCTGCCTGCAAGTCTTGGTTCCTGCGCAATTCCCAAGGGAAAGCGCTATGCGCTTTCCATTGGAAAATCGCTACGCAGTTTTCCTGGAATTACTCTACCCGCGCAGAACGCCGCCGGTCTGCTTGCCGACATTGTCGACGATGCGCTTGGCCAGCGCCTCGAAATCCTCGTCGGTCAACGTCTTCTCGACCGGCTGGATCGAAACTTCGATGGCGATCGACTTCTTGCCCGCTCCAAGCGAGGCACCTTCGAAAATATCGAAGACCGAAACGCCTGATACCAGCTTCTTGTCGGCGGCGAGCGCCGCGCGCACCAGCGTGCCGGCCTCGACGGTCTTGTCTACGACGAAAGCGAAGTCGCGCTTGACCATCTGGAAGGCGGAGAGCTCGAGCGTCGGCTTGGTCTTCGTCGGCTTGGCCTTGGGCTCGGGCACGGCATCGACGAACACTTCGAAGCCGCAGAGCGGCCCGGAAACATCGAGGCCCTCAAGCGCCTTCGGGTGAAATTCACCGAACGTGCCGAGCACGGTTTTCGGGCCGAGCTTGATCGTGCCGGAACGGCCGGGATGATACCAGGCCGGACCGCCCGCCTCGATCTGCAGCCGCTCGACCGGCGCACCGCAGGCTTCGAGCGCGGCGATGGCATCGGCCTTGGCGTCGAACACGCCGACCGGGCTCGAATTGCCGGCCCAGTTGCGGCCGGAGCCGTCGAGCTTAGCGGTGCCACGGCGTACGCCGGCAGCAACGCGCCGCTGCTGGTCGGCGCCGTCGCCTTCGTAGGTGCCAGAGACTTCGAACAGCGCCACGTCGCCGATGCCCCTGTCGGCATTGCGCTGGGCAGCGGCAATCAGCCCCGGCAGCAGCGACGGCCGCATGTCGGACATATCGGCGGCGATCGGGTTGGCGAGTTTCAATGCCGTCTGGCCGCCACCGAACAGTTCGGCGTGTTTGGCCGGAATGAACGACCAGGTGACGGCTTCCATCATACCGCGCACGGCAAGCGCGCGCTTGGCCGTGCGGGTGCGGACCTGCAGCGTGGTGAGTATCCTTGCGTTGACCGCGTCATGCGCACCGAGCGGCTGCGGGGCGATGTTGTCGACGCCGTGGATACGCATCACCTCCTCGACCAGATCGGCCTTGCCGTCCACATCGGGGCGCCAGGACGGCACGGCGACGTTGACGGTATCGCCCGACCCCTCGGGCTTGAAGCCGAGGCGCGACAGGATGTCGAGGCTTTCCGCCTTCGCCACCTCGATGCCCGTCAGCCGCTTCACTTCCGAAAGCGGGAAGGAGACGATCTTGGGCGTGTGGCCCGCATAGCCGGCCACTTCGATCTCCGTCGGCGTGCCGCCGCAGAAATCGAGCACCAGCCTGGTCGCCAGCTCGACGCCGGGCACCATGAATTCAGGATCGACGCCACGTTCGAAGCGGTAGCGCGCATCGGTGATGATGCCGAGCGTGCGGCCGGTGCGCGCCGTGGTGATCGGATCCCAAAGGGCGGATTCGATCAGCACGTCCGACGTGTTCTCGTCGCAGCCCGAGTGCTCGCCGCCCATGATGCCGGCGATCGATTCGACGCCGTCTTCATCTGATATGACGCACATCTCCGGCGTCAGCGTATATTCGCGACCGTCGAGCGCCTGCACCTTTTCGCCATTGTGCGCCCGCCGCACGGTCAGATTGCCGGCGACCTTGCTGGCGTCGAACACATGCAGGGGCCGACCGCGGTCGAAGGTGACGTAATTGGTGATGTCGACCAGCGCGCTGATCGGCCTGAGACCAATGGCGATCAGCCGCTGCTGCAGCCATTTCGGCGACGGGCCGTTCTTGACGCCCTTGACCAGCCGCAGCGCGAAGCCGGGGCAGAGTTCCGGCGCTAGGATCGTCACCTTGACCGGGCACATGCCGTTGCCGACATGGGGCATGATAGCGCCGCCGACGAGACGGCCAAGTCCACTCGCCGCCAGATCCCTGGCGATGCCGTAGACGCTGGTGGCGTCCGGCCGGTTCGGCGTCAGGTTGATCTCGATGACCGGATCGTCGAGATGCGCGTAGGCAGCGAAGCTGGTGCCGACAGGCGCATCCTGGGGCAGGTCGATGATGCCGTGGTGCTCGTCGGACAGTTCCAGCTCGCGCTCGGAACACATCATGCCGTGGCTTTCGACACCCCTGATCTTGCCGACCGTCAGCGTCACGTCGATGCCGGGCACGTAGGTGCCGGGCGCGGCAAAGGCGCCGATCAGGCCCGCGCGTGCATTGGGCGCGCCGCAGACGACCTGCACCGGTGCCTTGCCGTCGCCGGTGTCGACGGTGAGCACGCGCAGCCGGTCGGCATCGGGGTGCTGCACCGCCGTCAGCACCCTGGCGATGACGAACGGCTTCAGGCTCGACTTGTCGTCGACATGCTCGACTTCGAGGCCGATCGAGGTCAGCCGCTCGACGATCTCGCTGAGCGAGGCGTCGGTCTCGAGATGATCTTTGAGCCAGGAAAGGGTGAATTTCATTGGACTGTTCCGTCTGGTCTTTTGACGCTTGATTTCAGATGTCTCGGCAAGTCGTCGGACATATGCAGGAAGGGAAGCTGCTCGCTGACATAGGCATGCAGCGTCGGCTTGAAATCGGCCGGCATGTCCATGGCGCCGAGCATGAAATAGATGTCATCCTCCAGCCGCTCGTCGACATAGGCGATGGGCGAGCCGCAGGTGCCGCAGAAGGAGCGCGTCACCGGGCCGTTCTCGAACATCTTCAGCGCCTTGCCGGTGAACGCGACCTGACCGGCCAGGAAGCCGACAAAGGCCGATACCGGCGCGCCGCTCGCCCGCCGGCAATCGCCGCAATGGCAATAGCTGACGTGATGCGGTTCGGCCGAAGCCTCGAACCGCACGGCGCCGCAACGGCAGCCGCCGGTGTGCGGCGCTGTCATGCGCTTAGGCCTCCGAACAAGGTCGGCATGTCGAGCGGCCGGAAGCCGTAATGCGACAGCCAGCGGACATCGGCGTCGAAGAAGGCGCGCAGGTCCGGCATGCCGTATTTCAGCATGGCGATGCGGTCGATGCCCATACCCCAGGCAAAGCCCTGATACTCGTCCGGATCGAGCCCGCCATGGCGCAGCACGTTGGGATGCACCATGCCGCAGCCGAGGATCTCCATCCAGTCGGAGCCTTCGCCGAAGCGCACCTCGCCGGGCCGCGAGCGGTCGCACTGGATGTCGACCTCGAGGCTGGGCTCGGTGAACGGAAAGAAGGATGGCCGGAAGCGCATCTTGACCTGCGGCACCTCGAAGAAGGCCTTGCAGAACTCCTCCAGCACCCACTTCATGTTCGCGACATTGGCCGTCTTGTCGATCACCAGCCCCTCGACCTGATGGAACATCGGCGAGTGGGTAGCGTCGGAATCCTGACGATAGGTCTTACCCGGAATGACGATGCGGATCGGCGGCTTCTTCGTCTCCATGGTGCGGATCTGCACGGGTGAGGTGTGGGTGCGCAAAAGCTTGCGCTCGCCCTTTTCGTCCGGCTGGAAGAAGAAGGTGTCGTGCATCTCGCGCGCCGGATGGCCTTCGGGGAAATTCAGCGCGGTGAAATTGTAGTAATCGCTCTCGATATCCGGACCTTCGGCTATGGAGAAACCGAGATCGCCGAAGATCGCCGCGATCTCGTCGATGACCTGGCTGATCGGATGGATGCGGCCGCGCTCAGCCGGCGACTGCCGCACCGGCAGCGTCACGTCGACCTTTTCAGCGGCCAGGCGGGCTGTGATCGCCACATCCCTGAGCTCGGCCTTGCGGGCCGTCAGGGCATCGGTGACGCGGTTCTTGAGGCCGTTGATGGCCGGGCCCTTCAACTGGCGCTCCTCGGCGGTCATGGCGCCGAGCGTCTTCAACATTTCGGAGATGAAACCCTTCTTGCCAAGAGCCGCGACGCGCACGGCCTCGATCGAGGCCTCGTCGGAGGCCGATGCGATGTCGGCAAGCAGCGAGGCCTCCAGGGCTTCAAGATTTCCGGCTGTGTCGTTCACGGCGAAACTCTCTCGATCGGGCGACCGGCACCATTTTGGTTCGTCGTCACCATTTTGGTTACATCAGGTATAAGAAAAACCCGCGCCAGCCGTGCCAGCGCGGGTTCCCCAAATCAGAATTGCGAATGCTTGGGAAGCGCTGGTCTTAGGCGACAGCGCTTTCAAAAGCGTTCGGCGTGGTGTTCTTCAGATATTCGAGCGCCACCTTGGCCTTGGCGACCAGGGCTGCGAAAGCCTGCGGCTCATGGATGGCCATGTCCGACAGGATCTTGCGATCGATCTCGATGCCGGCCTTGTTGAGGCCGTCGATGAAGCGGCCGTAGGTCAGGCCATGCTCGTGGGTCGCCGCGTTGATGCGCTGGATCCACAGCGCGCGGAACGAGCGCTTGCGGTTCTTGCGGTCGCGGTAAGCGTACTGCAGCGACTTTTCCACCGCCTGCTTGGCGATGCGGATGGTGTTCTTGCGGCGGCCGTAGAAGCCTTTTGCGGCTTTCAGGACCTTCTTGTGCTTGGCGTGCGAGGTGACGCCTCTCTTTACGCGTGCCATGTCATGATCTCCTTAAAAGCAATTCCAGGAAAAGTGCCCTTGCGGTTTTCCGTTCGGAATTGCGTAAAACAAATGCGTGTCCGGACCGAATGCCTTATTTGAGCGGGATGTTATCCAAAAAGTCTGCAACTTTTTGGCATCACGCCTTAGAGGCCGTTCGGCAGAAAATTCTTGATGACCTTCTTGCCATCCGGTTCAGCCAGAACCATCGTGCCGCGGGCATTTCGAATGAACTTGTTGGAACGCTTGATCATGCCGTGACGCTTGCCGGCCGCAGCCGACAGGACTTTACCCGTACCTGTGATCTTGAACCGCTTTTTTGCAGCGGACTTGGTCTTCATCTTGGGCATTTTGCTACTCCGTTTCTATGAGGTCCCTGTCGTGCCTCCGGCACTCCACGCCTCTTGTCTTGTTCGCTTCGGGCCGACCAAAGCCCGAAAAGCAAATGAAACCGCCACGGCATGCCCTGCCGGGCGGTTTTCTTGAACGGCGGTCCTATACGTCAAAGCCGGCTGCTGTGCAACACCTGTAGAGATGCGGCTCTGCCCTTGAGTCAGGGCAGCCGGAACAGCACCGGCAACATGCCCGACTGCTGGGCGCCATCGATCAGCTCGAAGGCCGGCAGCGCGACGAGGAACACCAGGCCGTCGAGCAGCGTGGTCAACAGCAGACGCGGCTTGAAGCTGCCGGTATCACCCTCCTGGTAGAGGGAAAGCTTCGGGAAGAAGCGCGGCACTCTCGCCAGATAGGCCTGATATGTGGCGGGAAGCGCTTCCTTGAGGAATTTCTCCTCGCGCAGGATGACGATATGGAAGGCGCCCGCGCACAGCACCGCGAACAAGATGATGCCGGAGAATGAGCCGATCTGGGCGCCGACACCGGCCGCGGCCACGGTCGAGAACACATAAAGGGGGTTGCGGGTGATCGAGTAGGGCCCGCCGGTCACCACCTCGGAAGCCTTGCGCCCACCTATGTAGAGCGTCGACCAAAGGCGCCCGACGATGCCGAGGAAAATCAGCAGCACGCCGAACATTTCAATCGACTCATGCACCGGCGTGTCGGGCGGAAACGTCGATTGGCCAAACAACAGCGCCGCGAACAGCACCGCCACGAGCCCGGCGAGCACCATCCGGCGCGTATGCTGGTAGTTACCCAGCCCGTATTTGAGTTCTTTGTCCAAGGTTGGAATCCGATCGTCGAAGAGCCCGATGCATGTCATGTCACCCAAAGTGGCCCCGGCTTTGGGAAGACGACATGCATAAAAAAGAACCGGCGATCCCAGCCTCTGCCAAGAAAACAGGCGTCCCGCCGATCGCCGGGACGCCTTGGGATGTAATTCAGGCGGATTTAAGCGCGATACCAAGCCTGACGCCATCGCGTCTCAGGTGTGTTGCTCAGCACACCTTAGCGCGGCGACAGCACCATCATCATCTGGCGGCCTTCGAGCTTCGGTTCCGCCTCGACCTTGGCGATGGTCGCCACTTCCTCGCGGACCTTGTTCAGAAGCTGCATGCCGAGTTCCATATGCGCCATCTCGCGGCCACGGAACCGCAGCGTCAGCTTGACCTTGTCGCCTTCCTCGAAGAAGCGGCGAACCGCCTTCATCTTGGTCTCGTAATCATGGCTGTCGATGTTCGGGCGCATCTTGATCTCCTTGATCTCGATGACCTTCTGGTTCTTGCGCGCCTCGGCCGCCTTCTTCTGGTTGGCGTATTTCAACTTGCCGAGATCGAGGATCTTGACGACGGGGGGCACCGCATTGGGCGATATCTCGACGAGATCGAGCCCAGCCTCTTCGGCGAGCAGCAATGCGTCGTTGATGGAAACATCGCCGCGGTTCTGGCCTTCGGCGTCGATAAGCTGGACCCGGGGAACCCGGATATCACGGTTGGAGCGCGGGCCATCCTTGGTCGGCGCCGCTGCTTTGAAAGGTCTGCGAATGGTCGTGGTCTCCTTGGCCGTTTCGTTCAGGGTTTGTCAGTGTTGATGCGTGACGCGTCAATGTGGTGAGCGCGCGGGCGGAGTCAATAGCACAGCATTGACAGAAAATCACCCTGATCGCTGCCCTGCACCAAACAAAGAACATCGCGAGCACTTTCCGCCTCGCCGCTGGCTGTGCCACAAGACCGACGTTGAGGAAAAAGCCATGACTGTCACGCCCCCACTCTTTCTGGATATCGATGGATCGCGCATCGCGGTGCGCCATACTGCTGGCTCCGCCCCCGGCATCGTCTGGCTCGGCGGCTACAAGTCGGACATGCTGGGCACGAAGGCGCAGACGCTGTCGGACTGGGCGGCAAGGGAAGGCCGCGCGTTCCTGCGCCATGATTATTCCGGCCATGGCGAATCCGGCGGCGCCTTTGCCGACGGCACGATTTCGACATGGCTTGCGCAAAGCCTTGCCGTGTTCCGGCATTTCACCAAGGGCCGGCAGATCCTGGTCGGCTCCTCGATGGGCGCCTGGATTGCGCTGCGCATGGTGCAGGAATTGCGCAAGGCGGGCGACAGCAACGTCTCCGGCCTGGTGCTGCTGGCGCCGGCGCCAGACTTTACCGCTGAACTGGTCGAACCGGTGCTGACCAAGTCGCAGAAACGCGACCTCGCCAAAAAAGGCTTCTTCGAGGAGCCGTCGGACTATTCCGCCGAGCCCTACATCTACACACGCGCCCTGATCGAGGATGGGCGCGACAACAGGGTGATGACGGGCCCGATCGACACCCATTGCCCGGTGCACATCCTGCAGGGGCTGGCCGATACGGACGTGCCGACAAGCCATGCGCTGAAGCTGGTCAGCCTGCTGCCGGCCGACGACGTGACCTTGTCGCTGATCCCCGATGGCGACCACCGCCTGTCGCGGCCGCAGGATCTCGACATGCTGGTGCGGGCCGTAGACACGATGGCACAAAGGGGAAACTGATGCGCCTTTCCATTCCGATATCCGCCTTCGTCGCGGCCATCGTCGGCTTCGGCGGCACGCTGGCCATCGTCATTGCCGCCGCCAAGGCGGTCGGCGCGACGCAGATCGAGACGGCGAGCGGCGTTACCGCCATCTGCCTGGCCATGGCGATCGAGTGCCTGTGGCTGTCCTGGCGCACGAAGATGCCGGTCATCACCGCATGGTCGACGCCGGGCCTGGCGCTGATCGCCGCATCGAGCGGCTTTTCGATGAACGAGGCGGTCGGCGCCTTCATCGTCACCGGCATCCTGTTGATCGCCACCGGCCTGTTCGGACCGCTGACGCGGCTGATCGCCAGGATACCGGCGTCGGTGGCATCCGGCATGCTGGCCGGCATCCTCGTCAGCTTCGCCATCAACGCGGTCAAGGCCATCCCCGCCGATCCCTGGCTGATCCTGCCGCTGATCGCGGCCTTTTTCGTCATCAGGCTGTTCAATCCGGCGGTGTCGGTGCTGGTCGTGCTGATCGGCGGCGGCCTCGCGGCATTTCTCACCGGCCGCGTCGGCGGCCTGCCGACACTGGAACTATCGACGCTGACGCTGATCGCGCCGCAGTTCAGCGCCGCCGCGATCATCGGCCTGGCGCTGCCGCTCTATCTCGTCACCATGGCTTCACAGAACCTGTCCGGCCTCGCCGTGCTGCGCGCCGCCGGCTATCACCCGGAGCCAGGCCCGCTGATCGGCGTCACCGGCCTGTTTTCGCTGTTGTCGGCGCCGTTTGGCGGCTCGACCACCAATCTGGCGGCGATTTCGGCGGCGATCTGCACCGGGCCCGACGTCCATCCGGACCCCACCGAGCGCTGGAAGACCGGCCCGTTCTATGCGCTCGCCTATCTCGTCTTCGCCATTTTCGGCGCGTCGCTGGTGGCGATCTTCGCCGTCCTGCCGCAGAGCCTGATCGTACTGGTGGCGGGTCTCGCGCTGATGTCGCCGCTTGCCAATGCTTTGTCGATCGCCTTGAAGGACGAAGGCGAACGCATACCCGCCACCGTCACCTTCGCCGTCACCGCTTCGGGGCTGACGCTGTTCGGCGTCGGCGCGGCATTTTGGGGACTTGTCGCCGGGTTGGTCGTGCTTTTCCTCGAAGCACTCAAAAAGCAACAATCATTTCAGCCGCTTGTCCGGATTTGGCGGACATTGTCTTGAATCGCCGTTTTCTTCTTCCCATTTCGATTCCACGCAGCCGGTCTTGGCTGTCTCCAACCGAAGGAATGGGAGAAAATGAACACATCCGCATTGATCCGCCCGGCCTGGACGCCGGCAACCATCGCGTTGATGGTGATCGGTTTCATGGTGTTCTGGCCACTCGGCTTCGCCATGCTCGCCTACATCATCTGGGGCGACCGCCTCGAGGGCTTCAAGCGTGACGTCAACCGTGCCACCGACGGCATCTTCGCCGGCTGCCGCCGCGGTTCCGACAAGGCCGCGCGCTGGGGTCACGGCTCCGCCCGCACCGGCAACGTCGCTTTCGACGACTGGCGCGAAAAGGAACTTGAGCGCCTGAACGAAGAGCGCCGCAAGCTAGACGAGATGCTCACCCAGTTCGACGAGTACGCCCGCGAATTGCGTCGCGCCAAGGACCAGGACGAGTTCGACCGCTTCATGGCCAACCGCAACAAGTCGACGGCGCCGACGAAGACCGACCCGGGCACCGGAACGACCACCAAGCGTGGCAAGGGCTCGAACCTGCTTGACGACTAGCGCATCGGCCCGAAAATCGACTTCGATTTTCTGAAAGCACGATGCGTAGATTCAAAAGTGTTAGAGCGTACTTTGTGCGTCCGATTGGACGCACGTCGCTCTAATGACCCGGCGACTGGTCACATCGTGAAAAAACGGCGTCGCGAATGCGGCGCCGTTTCTTTTTTGTTCTATTCGTTTTCCTCGAATCACGTATCGTCCGGCCATGTCTTTCGGCTTCTTCCGCAATTTGACAAAGACCAAGCCCGCGCCCGAAGAGCGCGAGCATATCGTTGCCGGCCGCTCGCTGCCGCTCAAGATCGTCGAGAACGACCGCGCAAGGCGGCTGACGCTGCGCATCGATTCCGGCGGTCGCGGGCTGCGCATCACCGTGCCGCCGGGCCTGCGCCGAGGCGAGGTGGAAAAATTCCTCGACCGCCATCAGGACTGGCTGGAACAGCGGCTGGCCAAGGTCCCGGCTCGGCCGCAGGTGCGTCCCGGCATCAAGATCCCGGTGCGTGGCGTGGCGCACCGCATCGTCCACGAGCCTTCAAACCGCGGGACCGTGACGGTGTCGAGCGATGAGCGCGGCCCGCTACTGATCGTGCATGGCGACCGCATACACCTGCCGCGCCGGATCGCCGACTTTCTCAAGCGCGAGGCCAAGAAGGAGATCGAGAAGCTGGTGCTCAAGCACACGCATGCGCTGGGCAAGCGCGCCAAGGCCGTCCGCTTCAAGGACACGTCGAGCCGCTGGGGCTCCTGCACCTCCGACGGCAATCTGTCGTTCTCCTGGCGGATCATGATGGCGCCGTCGCCGGTCATCAATTACCTCGTCGCGCACGAGGTTGCGCATCTCAAGGAGATGAACCACGGTCCGAAATTCTGGAAGCTGTGCGAGCAGCTTTGCCCGGACACCGAACGCTGCAAGGCCTGGCTGAAGCGCAATGGCGGCGCGCTTCAGGCGATTGCGTTCGAGTAACGTCAATCGTCATTCGCGGCGTTGAGTTCATCCGGTCGCAACCCCTCGTCGCCATGATGCGGCCACGGCAAAAAATTGCCGTCGAAGGCATCGCTGCCGAAATAGTCGAGCGCGCGGTGCGCCTCGGCGCCGTTGAAGGCGGCCTTGTCCATCAGGTGCGCGATGACCTCGCGCGCCTGCGAAATCTTCTGCCTGAGTTCGGCAACGGTTCTCTCGGTCATGATCCTGCTCCCGCCTTGTCCATCCATAAGTAGCGCCTTTGGCCTTGCCGGCAAACAGTATGCTTTTTCTCGACTCTTTTCGCTTTTCATGCCAATTCCCGCGCATGGCACTCGACATCAAGATCTGCGGCTTGAAGACCGACGGGGCAATGGCCGCGGCGCTGGCCGGCGGCGCCAGCCATGTCGGCTTTATTTTCTTCCCGAAAAGCCCACGCTATGTCGAGCCTGCCGAGGCTGGCCGCCTGCGCGAGGCTGCGCGCGGCAAAGCCAAAGCGGTTGCCGTCACCGTCGATGCCAGCGACGCCTTCCTGGACGAAATCGTTGCCAAGATGCAGCCCGATATGCTGCAGTTGCACGGCTCGGAAACGTCGGAGCGGGTGGCCGAGGTCAAAGCCCGCTATGGCCTGTCGGTGATGAAGGCACTGCCGCTCAGCGAGGCCGCCGATCTCGAACGGATAAAGCCGTTCGTCGGCATCGCCGACCGCTTCCTGTTCGACGCCAAGCCACCGAAAGGCTCCGAACTGCCGGGCGGCAATGGCGTTGCCTTCGACTGGCGCATTCTTGCCGGCCTTGACGGCGGTGTCGATTACATGCTTTCCGGTGGGCTCAACGCCGCCAATATCGGCGATGCCCTTCGGCTTGCCAACCCGCCCGGAATAGACATCTCCTCAGGCGTGGAAAGCGCGCCGGGCGTCAAGGATCCGGCGCTGATCGAACAATTTTTCCGGGCCGTCAGGGCAGCGCGAGACAACCGCGCCGCCTGACCGGTTCAATCCAGAGCATGTTGGGAACCGGTTTTGCGACAAGGACATGCTCAAGACATCAAGATGCCAGGAGATCGGCGATGAACAAGCCGGCGACACCCAATTCCTTCCGCACCGGACCCGACGAACAGGGCATGTTCGGCATTTTTGGCGGTCGTTTCGTTGCCGAAACGCTGATGCCGCTGATCCTCGACCTGGAGCGGCACTGGAACGAGGTCAAGAATGATCCGGATTTCAGGGCTGAACTGACCGATCTTTCGACCCACTATGCCGGGCGGCCCTCGAAGCTCTATTTCGCCGAGGGACTGACTAGGCATCTCGGTGGTGCAAAAGTCTATTTCAAGCGCGAGGATCTGAACCACACCGGTTCGCACAAGATCAACAACTGTCTCGGCCAGATCCTGCTGGCCAAGCGCATGGGCAAGAAGCGCATCATCGCCGAAACCGGTGCCGGCCAGCACGGCGTGGCCTCGGCCACGGTCGCGGCCCGCTTCGGCTTTCCCTGCGTCGTCTATATGGGGGCCACCGACGTTGCCCGGCAAAGCCCCAATGTCTTCCGCATGAAGCTGCTCGGCGCCGAAGTGCGGCCGGTAACCGCCGGTCATGGTACGCTGAAAGACGCCATGAACGAAGCCCTTCGTGATTGGGTGACCAATGTCGAGGATACTTATTACCTGATCGGCACCGCCGCCGGACCGCATCCCTATCCGGAGCTGGTGCGCGACTTCCAGTCGGTGATCGGCATCGAGGCGCGGGCGCAGATCCTCGAACAGGAAGGCCGGCTGCCGGACACCATCATTGCCGCTGTCGGCGGCGGTTCCAACGCCATCGGCCTGTTCCATCCGTTCCTGGACGACAAAGAGGTCCGCATCATCGGCATCGAAGCCGGTGGGCGCGGCCTCGACGGCATCGAGCATTGCGCCTCGATGAATGCAGGAAAACCCGGCGTGCTGCACGGCAATCGCACCTATCTCCTGCAGAATGCGGACGGCCAGATCATGGACGGGCATTCGATCTCGGCCGGTCTCGACTATCCCGGCGTTGGGCCAGAGCATTCCTGGCTGCGCGACTCGGGCCGCGTCGAATATGTACCCATTCTCGACGACGAGGCGCTGGAGGCCTTCAAGCTGACGACGCGCGTCGAAGGCATCATCCCGGCGCTGGAATCGGCGCATGCCATCGCGCATGCGGTGAAGATCGTGCCTGGGATGGATAAGGACCAGATCGTCATCGTCAACCTGTCCGGTCGTGGCGACAAGGACGTGCATACGGTGGCCTCGATGCTGGGCATGGAGATCTGATCATGGTGACCCGCATCGATCGCCGCATGGCGAAGCTGAAGACCGAAGGCCGCCCGGCGCTCGTCACCTATTTCATGGGCGGCGACCCGGACTACGACACCTCGCTGTCGATCATGAAGGCACTGCCGGGCGCGGGCGCCGACATCATCGAGCTCGGCATGCCGTTTTCCGACCCGATGGCCGACGGTCCGGCGATCCAGGCCGCGGGCCTCAGGGCGCTGAGAGGCGGCCAGACGCTGGTCAGGACGCTGAAGATGGCGTCGGAGTTCCGGACGGGCGACAATGAGACGCCGATCGTGCTGATGGGCTACTACAACCCGATCTACATCTACGGCGTCGACCGCTTCCTCACGGATGCTATTGCCAGCGGCATCGATGGGCTAATCGTCGTCGACCTGCCGCCGGAGATGGACGAGGAACTGTGCATTCCGGCGCTCAAGGCCGGCATCAACTTCATCCGGCTGGCGACGCCGACCACCGACGACAAGCGCCTGCCCAAGGTGCTGCAGAACACGTCGGGCTTCGTCTATTATGTGTCGATGACCGGCATCACCGGCTCGGCGCTGGCCGACACCGGCAAGGTGGCGGCGGCGGTCAAGCGCATCAAGAGCCATACCGACCTGCCGGTCTGCGTCGGCTTCGGCGTCAAGACCGCCGAGCAGGCTCGCGTGATCGGCGCCAATGCCGACGGCGTCGTCGTCGGCACCGCGATCGTCAATGCCGTGGCCAACGTGCTGGGGCCGAAAGGCGAGAAGACCGCCGACCCTGCCGAAGCCGTCGCCACGCTGGTCAGCGGCCTTGCGCAAGGTGTGCGCTCGGCCCGCCTTGCTGCCGCCGAATAGTTCTCCTACCTCAGCTTTGCGCATGTCGTTATCCCAAAACCGGTTTCCACTTTTGGGCGACATGCACTAACTCTTCGTCAGGACAGGAGCCGAAGCGATGAACTGGATCACCAATTACGTTCGTCCGAAGATCAATTCGATGCTCGGCCGGCGCACCGACATGCCCGAGAATCTCTGGATCAAGGATCCGGAGACCGGCGAGATGGTGTTCCACAAGGATCTGGAATCCAACCAGTTCGTCATCCCTTCGTCAGGTCATCACATGAAGATCTCGGCCAAGGAGCGGCTGAAATTCTTCTTCGATGACGGCAAATACGAGACCCTGGACAACCCCAAGGTCATGCAGGATCCGCTGAAATTCCGCGACGAGAAGCGCTATGTCGACCGGCTGAGGGACGCCAAGGCCAAGACCGGCCTGGAAGACGCGATCATCAACGCGCTGGGGACCGTCGAGGGCCTGCCGGTTGTGGTCACGGTGCAGGACTTCGCCTTCATGGGCGGATCGCTCGGTATGGCCGCGGGCGACGCCATCGTGCGTGGCTTTGAAGCGGCCCTGCAGCGCAAGCGGCCGTTGATCCTGTTCGCCGCCTCCGGCGGTGCCCGCATGCAGGAAGGTATTTTGTCGCTCATGCAATTGCCGAGGACCACGGTCGGCGTCGACAGGCTGAAGGAAGCAGGCCTTCCCTACATCGTTGTTTTGACCAACCCGACCACCGGCGGCGTCACTGCCTCCTACGCCATGCTGGGCGACGTACATATCGCCGAGCCCGGCGCGCTGATCGGCTTTGCCGGACCGCGCGTCATCGAACAGACGATCCGCGAGAAATTGCCGGACGGCTTCCAGCGCTCCGAATATCTGATGGAGCACGGCATGGTCGATATGGTGGTATCGCGGCTGGAACTGCGCGAAACCATCGCGCGGCTGCTCAAGATGCTGCTCAAGCTGCCGGAGGAGCAGAAGCCGCTGGAGCCGGAAATCCTGCCGCCGGCCACCATTGCGACGGAAGCCCGACCGCAAGCCTGACGCGACATCGTGCGCCGCGACCGCGATTGCGCGCGCCTCGCGACCCGCATAGGATTCTCCCATGATGACGCTTGCCGCCGACCGCGAAATCGATGCCCTGATGGCGCTTCACCCGAAAGGCTTCGACCTTTCGCTCGACCGCATTTCGCGGCTGCTGGAGCGGCTTGATAATCCGCAGGACCGGCTGCCGCCGGTCATCCACATCGCCGGCACCAATGGCAAGGGTTCGTGCGCCGCCTTTTCGCGCGCCCTGCTCGAGGCGGCGGACTACCGCGTCCATGTCCACACCTCGCCGCATCTGGTCAACTGGCACGAGCGCTACCGGCTGGCCGCCGATGGCGGCGGCAGGCTGGTCGAGGACAGGGTGTTCGCCGATGCCATCGCCCGCGTCGCCAGGGCCAACGAAGGCGAGACGATCACCGTCTTCGAGATCCTCACCGCTGTCACCTTCCTCTTGTTTTCCGAACACCAGGCCGATGCCGCCATCATCGAGGTCGGGCTCGGCGGCCGTTTCGACGCCACCAATGTCGTCAAGGAGCCGGCCGTATCGGTGATCATGCCGGTGTCGCTCGACCATGAGGCCTATCTTGGCGACCGTGTCGAACTGATCGCCGCTGAAAAGGCCGGCATCATCAAGCCTGGCTGCCCGGTGGTCATCGGCGCACAGGAAAGCGAGACGGCGCTGCAGGTGCTGATCGAAACCGCCGAGCGACTCGAGTGCCCGACCTTCGTCTACGGCCAGGACTTCCTCGCCTATGAGGAAAACGGCCGTATGGTCTACCAGGACGAAGACGGGCTGATGGACCTGCCGCCGCCCAGGCTGCCCGGGCGCCACCAGTTCGCCAATGCGGCGGCGGCGATCGCCGCGGTCAAGGCGGCCGGTTTCGAGATCAGCCATCGCGCCGCCGAAAAGGCGATGATCAATGTCGCCTGGCCCGGCCGCATGCAGAAGCTGGCGCAGGGCCGGCTGGCCGAACTGGCGCCGAAGGGTGCCGACATCTGGCTCGACGGCGGCCACAACCCGGGCGCCGGCGTGGTTATTGCCGAAGCGCTGGCGGAGCAGGAAGAAAAGAACCCGCGTCCGCTCTTGCTCATCTCCGGCATGATCAACACCAAGGACCAGAGCGGTTATTTCCGCGCCTTCAAAGGCTTGGCCCGGCATGTCTACACAGTGCCGGTGAGCCTCAGCGAGGCCGGCGTGCCGAACGACGAACTGGCGATCCGCGCGACGGAAGCGGGACTGACGGCCGAGCCGGTGAGTTCCGTTGCCAACGCGCTGATGCTGCTGCGCGACACCTGGGACGGCCCGCCGCCGCGCATCCTGATCGGCGGTTCATTGTACCTAGCCGGCGCGGTGCTGGCCGAGAACGGCACGCCGCCTACCTGAGGTCGGATTTGGCGATCACGCGCGAGGAATCCGTCATGATCAAGGTCAAGCAGCTCGCTCACGTCTGCATCTTCGCGCACGACCTGGAGGTGACGCGAAGCTTCTATCGCGACGTCCTCGGCCTGGACACCCAATTCAATTTCCTGCGCGACGGCAAGATTTTCGGGTTCTACCTCAATTGCGGCGGGCGCAGCCATGTCGAGGTGTTCCAGAAGGACGGAGCTCACTACAGCGACCTGAACCAGATCAACCATCTCTGCCTCGAAGTGGAGAACATAGACGCCGCTATCGCCCACATCAGGTCGAAGGGCGTCGATGTCACGTCAAAGAAACGCGCCTGCGACGACACCTTCCAGGCCTGGATCCGCGACCCCAACGACGTGAAGATCGAGTTGTTCGAATATACCGAAAAAAGTGCGCAATTCGTCGGCGGCGATCGTATCGCCGACTGGTGACCGGAGCAATTGCAGGAAAAGTGTGAGCGGTCCTTGGGAATTGCGTCAGAAAAAGAGAGGGAGCAGTTCGCCGTTTCCGTGAAACGGTGAAATGCTCTAGAAATCCCAAGGCGAGATCAGCTCAAGGTTGGCCGGGCCGAAGTCGTTGAGATTACGTGTTGCCAGCCGACCGCCGTTCACGCGCACTATCGCTGCAATCATGCCATCGGGTGCCGACATGCCCCGGCCCTGACGCGTCGCGGTTCCCATAATCTCGCCATAAGCCAGAGCCGCCTCCTCCGTCAGCCCAAAAATACGGTCGGCAAAGCGATGGCGCCATTGGGAGAGTCCTTGCTCCAGGCGATCGGCACGTTCATCAGGTCGTATCTTCTGGATGCCGAAAGCGATTTCGGCAATCGCCACCGTGGGAAGCGCCAGCTCGGCATCGTTGCGGACCAGCCAAGCCATGACAGCAGCGTCAGGCGCCTTTCTAAGGCTCTCCGAAATCACATTGGTGTCGACGAAAATCAAAGCTCCGGCCCTGTATGGACCTTGCGGCTTTCCCGGATGATTTCTTCCAGATCGATGTCGACGCCAACGCTTGCCGTCAGGCGAGAGTAGAAGGCGGATGCCGGTTCTCGCCCGGCCTCCCGAATCTCATAGGATTCAAGCGCGCGCTCGACGATATCAGCTATTGAGCGGTTTTCGCGACGAGCGAGTCGATGCGCAAGATCACGTGCTTTTGCGCTGCGGACGGAAAGCTGGGGTTCGGCCATTTCAAACTCCCTTTTGAGAAAGATATAGCCTTTCCTGCGGCTGCCATCAAGATGGCAAGTGATGGCATGCCATCACTTCAGTTCGATCTCGATGAAGGCATATTCGCCTTCGTTGGCGTTGATGACGTCGTGTTCGACGCCTTCCTTGCGGAAATAGGGCGCGCCCTTCTTCATCTCGGCGAAGCTCTCGCCGTCCTTGGTCAACAGCTTCACCTTGCCGTCCATCAGCGGCACCACGACATAGTCATGGCCATGGCGATGCCAGCCGGTGTTGTCGCCCGGCGCGAAGCGGTACTCGGTGACGATGACACGCTCATTGTCGATGAAGACGGTGGCCTTGGCGGATCCGGTCATGTCGTTTCTCCCTGCTGGCGCTGCCAACAGAAGACATGGAGTGCGCGGACGTCAGGGCCAGAGCGGCCCAGCGCATGACCCAAGGACGCGCGGCGCTGTAGGTGACGCCAACAAAAAGCCCGGCGCGAAGGCCGGGCTTGATATATCAGGAATTTCAGACGGATCAGGCGAGGTTGCCATTGATCCAGTGCGACAGCGCTGTCTTCGGCGCGGCACCCACCTTCATGTCGGCCATTTCGCCGCCCTTGAAGATCATCAGTGTCGGGATCGAGCGCACGCCGAACTGGGCGGCGAGTTCGGGATTCTCGTCGATGTTCAGCTTGGCGATCTTCACCCTTGCGCCGAGTTCGGTGGCTATGTCTTCGAGCGCCGGCGCGATCATCTTGCAGGGACCGCACCATTCCGCCCAGAAATCGACGACGACCGGTACGTTGGCATCAAGCACATCGGCCTGAAAATTGCTCTTGTCGACCTTGACGGTGGCACCCATGCGGAAATCCTTTCGAAAATTTTTGTCCCACCAAATGTGGTGGTGATCACGCCCTTCTTCAAGCAGGTGTTGTGTCACGCTCCCGTGAGTCGAGCAAGGGCATCATCCATGGCGCTGGCCGGCAGTTCGATCAGCCGCGGCGCTTCGGTGAACAGCAGGGCCGCCTTGACCGCGCGTCCGGGATAAAGCGGCTGCAGCAGGGCGCGATAGAGAGCGAGCTGCAGGACATAGGCCGGCGGGACCTCGGCCAGAGAGGCGGGCGCAGGCCGATTGGTCTTGTAGTCGACGATCGAAATCGCGTCCGGCGTCACCGCCAGCCGGTCGATCTTGCCGGAAATCGAGCGTTTTTTGCCCTTGACCTCCAGGCTGCCCATGATCGCGACCTCGGCACGCGACGACGGCGCAAACAGCGGACCGAAGCTGGCGTCGGCAAGGATTGATGTGACCGAAGCCAGGGCTTTCTCCCGCTCCGACGGGGACCACTGTGCGCCCGTTCGTGCGAGATAACGTTCCGCCGCGCCCAGGCGCTCGGGCTCGGCGATGCCGGGCAGCATCTGCAGCAGTTTGTGCAGGGCAAGCCCGCGCAGCACGGCAAAGCCCGGCTCGGTTTCGGCATCCAGCACCGGCGAGGCCTTGTCGACCACGGCTTCCTTGCCTTCGTCGATCAGTGCCGAGGCGCCGGATGGCGACAGCGGACGCGGCAGGTCCTCGAACGGCGGCAAGGGCCGGAACAGGCCCGTCGGCAAAGGCTCGAAAGCGTCGGCCTGCCGTGCCGGCTCGCTGGAAGCCAGCGCAACAGGCGGCAGTCTGGTGACATGGAATCGATGCACCGGCTCACCACCGGCGGGATGCGGACGCTGCTCGCTTTCCGGAGCGCCGAGCAGCGCGCGGCTGACGATCGAGTGCCAGGTGCCGGCGTTCGGCGCCCGCTTGCCGTGATAGCCGCAGACGATCAGCCTATCCTCGGCACGGGTCATGCCGACATAGAGCAGCCGGCGGTATTCGTCGTCGGCGAGTTCTCGTGCCCGCGCTGCCGCTGCTTTGGAAAAGCCGTTGGCAACATCGCTGGCCGAGCGCCAGAGATAGCCCTTGCCGTCCCAGTTTGCGCCGGAACCATCGAAGGGCATCAAGCGCGGCAGATGTTGGTCGCTGAACGGGGCGGAACCGCCATCGACCAGGAACACGACCGGCGCTTCCAGGCCCTTGGCGGCGTGCACGGTCATGACCCGGACCTCGTCGCGGGTCTGATCCATCTCACGCTTGATCTCGGGACCGGCGTTTTCCAGCGTCGACAGGAAGGCTTCCAGCCCCGGCAGGCCGGTTCGCTCCTCGGCAAGGCAGAAACTCAGGAACTCGTCGAGAATGTCGCCGGCTTCAGGCCCGAGCCGGGCGATCATCCTGCGGCGCACGCCATCGCGCGCCAGCAGCCCGGCGTAGAATTCGAACACCGGCTTGAAGGCGGCCTCATTCGTCCAGGTGTCGAGCTGGGTGACGACAGCTGCAAGTCGCTCGCTTTCGCCTGCATGCTGTCGCAGCGATGCGATCAGCGACAGGCCGTGCGGCCTCTGCGAGGCGAGCGCGAACAGCGTCTGCTCGGGCAAATCGAAGACCGGGCTGCGCAGCACGGCGGCGAGCGACAGATCGTCCTGGGGCTGGATGAGGAAATGGCCGAGCGCGATCAGGTCCTTGACCGCGATATGGCCGGGCAGGCTCAGCCGGTCGGCGCCGGCGACCGGGATGTCTCGGCGTTTCAAGGCGCGAGTCAACGCATGGACGAAGCGGTCGCGCTTGCGCACCAGCACCAGCACGTCGCCAGGCCGCAGCCGCTTGCCACGGCCTTCGATGATCTCCGTGGTGCCGATCCAGCCGGCAATGGTGGCCGCGACGTTCTCGGCGACGCGCACCGCCGGCGCATGCGCATGGTCGATGGCTTGCGTCCAGTCGTCCGGCTCGTCGACGACATCGGCGCCGACCGACGGCCACACCTCGACATAGCCCGGCGCATCGGTGCGGATCGCCTTGTGGCTCAGCGGATCGGGATCGTGGCTGATGCCGCGCCGCACGACGGGATCGGCGAAGACGCGGTCAACGGCGGCAAGAACGTCGTCGGTCGAGCGGAACGACCAGGTCAGCTTCAAATCGGCGAAGGACGCCTCGGCGTCGCGCACCCTGCCGGCAAACAACAGCCGGCTGTCGGCGAAGGAATCCGGCGCCGCACCCTGGAACGAATAGATGGACTGCTTCTCGTCACCGACGGCGAAGACCGTGCGATGGACCCTGTCGCGGGCGCCGATGCCGGCGAAGAACTCTTCCGCCAGCCGCTTCACAACCTCCCATTGATCCGGGCTGGTGTCCTGCGCCTCGTCGAGCAGGATGTGGTCGATGCCCTGGTCGAGCTTGTATTGCACCCAGGGACCGGCATCGGGCCGCGCCAGAAGGTTGACGGTGCGGATGATCAGGTCGTTGAAGTCGAGAAAGCCGCGGCTGCGCTTCAGCACTTCGTAGCGGGCGATCAGCCAGTCGGCGATGGTCAATGCGGCAACCGTGCCTTCCAGCATCCGGAACAGGGCCAGCCGATCGACTGTTTCAACGATCGTGCTGGCCGCTGAGAGATAGCGCTCCGCCAGATCCGGCAGTCGGTCGACCAGCGCCTTCTTGAAGGCTTTTGGCGGGTCGTAGGCGTCGCCATCGGTCTTGAGGAAGGCTCTTGCGAGCAATTGCAGGCGACGAATGGGATCGCTTTCGACGAAAGCCTGGCGCGCATAGGGTAGGATGTTGTTCAGCACCGCTCTCGCATCGGTGGCGTCGGCGGCCTGGGCGAAGCCGGCAAAATAGTCCGGCAAGAAACCCGGCAGCGGCCAGGCCGATGCCGCTATGCCTTCGGCGGTCTGGCCGGGGCGGAAATGGAATTCGTCGAACAGCGCCTGGAAGCGCGTGCCGTCGCGCCCGACCGCGTCGATGAAATTGCGCAAGCCGTCGCGCTTGCGCACGATCTCGCCCAGCAAGGCGTCGAGCCCGGCTTCGCCGCCACGGTCGAGGATGGTGGCAAAGGCCTCGGCCAGATCCCTGTCGCCGGCGGCGGTTCCGGAGATCATGTCGCGGCGCGCGGCGGCAAACAGCGATGCCTCCATCTGGCCGTCGAGCATCTCGAAATGGGCCGGGATGTTGGCTTCCAGCGGGAACTGGTGCAGCACCGATTCGCAGAAGGCGTGAATGGTCTGGATCTTCAGCCCGCCGGGTGTTTCCAGCGCCTCGGCGAACAGGCGCCGCGCCCGGCGCATGGTCTCGATATCGGGCCGACGCTCTTCCAGCGCCTCGACCTTCGACGCCAGATCCGCGTCACCGAGCGTCGTCCATTCCGACAGTGTCGAGAACACCCGATTGGACATGTTGGCGGCGGCGGCGCGCGTGTAGGTCAGGCACAGGATCTTCGACGGATCGGTGCCGCGCAGCAGCAGCCGGATGACGCGCTGGGCCAGCACATGGGTCTTGCCGGAGCCGGCGTTGGCCGACACCCAGGCGGAATTCTGAGGGTCGGCGGCGCGGGCCTGGCTGGTCGCGGTGTCGCTGGGGATAGGATAGGCCTTCTTCATGCCTCCCCTCCCTCGTCACCGGCGTCGCCGCCGGCCGACCATTCGAGCACGCGGGCCAGATGGTCGTAGTCGCCATCGGTCTCGCCTTCGCGAAACGGCAGTGCGCGCGACAGATAGCCGGTTCCCGGGTCTGCGTAGTGGATCAAGAGCTTTTCCAGCCGCGCCCAGGCCTCTTCGGCCAGATCGGTGGCGGTTCGCGGCTGGCGGTTGTGTTCGAGGATGGATTCTTCGAACACCTCGCCATTCGGCTTCAACCTGATGAAGGCCAGTTGCGAGGGCTCGCGCGCGCCCAAATCCTTGAAGGCGCCGCGCCTGAGCAGCGCGCCCTCCAGTGCCAGTTGCGGCGCCAGCAGCGTGTGCGCCTGCGCCTTGGACGGCGAGGAGCCGGTCTTGTAGTCCAATATGTCGGCCATGCCGCCAGCCAGCAGGTCGACACGGTCGGCGTAGCCGGACAGCGTCACGCCGGACTGGCCGACGACGGTCTTTCCGGCGCGCTCCTCGGCATAGCGCCGGATCACCGCGTCGGCGCGCGTGCGCTCCCATTCGATGATGTTGGCGGCGAGTTTTTCGAAACGCGGCCACCACACCGCCTCGACATCGGCAGGAAGGGCGACTTCGGCAAAACAGGCGCGGCCCGCGGCAATGAGGCCGGCGAGCGCATCGGGCGCGCGCGGGTCAGCCACCCGCGCCGAGAACAGATGCAGGATGGCATGGAACAGCGTGCCGCGCTCGGCCGCACCTGGGTCTCGAATGACCGGGTCGAGCGGCATCAGTCCTAGAATGCGTCTCGCATAGACGGCGTAGGGGTCACGGCGGAGGGTCTCGATCTCGGTGACCGAGAAATGGCCGGGACGCACGGACAGTGGCGGCTTCGGCTGCGGCCGTGGCGCGAAATCCTGCCTTGGACCACTGTCGAGCGCGCGCGCCCAGGTCAGCAGTTCGTCGCCACGCCGGCGCAATTCAGCTGCCTGGTCGTTGCCGATGAAGGTGAGCAGGCGCTGCAGCCAGCGCGACGGCACGGCGGGTGCGTCACCGGCGCGCGCCGAGCGGGCCAGCACCACCTTCCTGGCGCCCATGGCCATCTGGAAATCATGCGCGGCAAGGCCGATGCGCCGTTCGGGCGGCTCAAGATCGATGCCGGTTTTCATCAGCCGCGACATGAAGCGGTCGCTTTCGGGCTTGCGCGGCCACACGCCCTCGTTGAGCCCGCCGATGACCAGCGTTTCGACGGTCTGCAAGCGCGCTTCCAGCGCGCCCCAGATCGCGATGTTCCTGTCGGTGCCTTGCGCCGGCTTGACAGTTTCAGGCGCGATCAGCGCCGCCATCACATCGGGCCACTCGTTCGCCGCGAAGGACAGCGATGCGGAAGCCGCGACCAGCCCGCGCAGCAGTTCGGCAAGCTTTTCGCCGGCGTCACCGGCATAGAGTTCGGCAAGGCCGCCATCGACGGTGCGGCCGAGATTTTCGAGGGCGACGACACTGGCTGTGACCAGCGCGGCAAGGTCGGCGTCCGCTTGGCCACGGAAAGCCGCGAGCGGCGCAAGCGCCTGTCTGAGACGGTCGAGCAAATTCCGAGCGCCTTCGATGGAGCGCACGGTCAGCCGGGAAAACCAGAAGGGCGGCCGGCGGCCGCTGCCCAATTCGGTGAGGCGGCTATCAAACAGTTCCGGCAGCGAAACGATGTCCGGACGGCCGGTGCCGCCACGCAGCGCCACCAGTTCGATCAGTTCCGCCGCATGGCGCACATCGGCACGTTCGAGGCCAAGCCCGAGCAACGGATGCTTGAGCAGCGACAGCAGGCCAACCGGATCGCCTGGCCGGAACACCGCTTCGAGCGCCAGTCTGAGCAGGCTGGCCGCCGGGGTGTTGGCGAGCGGCGTGCCGCCGGAATCGTCGGCGACGACGCCGAAGCGCTGGAGCTCGACCGAAACGCGTCGCGCCAGCGCGCGGTCGCCGGTGACGAGAGCGGCCCTTTGGCCTGATACTTCGACCGCGCGCTTGAGCGCGACGGCAATGGCCACGGCTTCATCGCGTTCGCTGGCCGCTTCGAGCAAGGCCACGCCGGCGAATGCCCCGGCGATGTCGGACGCCGAAAAGCCATTGCGCGTCTCGGCCCACAATTCGGTGGTCTCGGCCGGCCGCAGGGCTTCGCCGACAAGGGCGGCGCGCAGCGCAAGCCGTGGCTCGGCCGCGCCGATCTCCTCGACATCGCCGCGCAACACGCCGATCTTGCCGATCAGCCTGGCGAGACCGTATTGCGGGTGGCCAAGCACGGCCGGGCGGGCACCGGGCGCGGCGATTGCCTGGAAGGACGCCTCGTCCAGCGTCCGGTCGAGGCCGGGCAGCACGATGGCGCCGCCGGGCAAGCGCGAGATCGCGGCAAGCAGTTCGGCGGTGGCTGGTATCGAGCCGGTGGACCCCGCCGCGATGACGGGCCCGGCGGGCGGATTGCGCTGCAGCCGGGCGGCCTCGGCGCGGATGAGCGCGCTGCGATGCGCGGCCGGGTTGGAGCGATCGCTTTCTGCAAGGAATTTCGGCCAGGCGTCGGTGACGATACCGAGGAATTCGAGCGTCACCTGCCACCATCCGGCAAGGTTGCCGGTCACCAGATCGGTGAGCTTGGCCCAGTCCGTGCCTTCCGTCTCGATCTCGTCCATCAGCCCCGCGAGATCGCGCGCCAGCCAGATCGCGTCGGCGGTGGAGGCCGGGATGACGATCTCCTCGGCGAAGAGGGCGGCGACATGTGCCGGCAGCCGGCGTTTCCAGGCGCGCACCAGCGGCGTCAGCAGCAACAGGCGCTCAGAAGCGGCGATCGGCGGCGCGAGATCGATGGCCGCCGCTGCCTCGGTCTCGAACGCCGCCTCGTCCTCGTCGAACTCGCCGAGTGGCCGGATGACCGGCAGGATCGCCGAACCGCCGCCGCCGCGAGTTGCCAGGCTGTCGACGAAGACACCCCGCAGAGCGCGCGCCGCGCGGCGCGTCGGCACATAGATGGTGACATCGGCCAACGCGAGCGGATCGCCGTCAAACCGAAACCCTGGAACGAGGCGGCCGGCAAGCAGCGCCTCGGCAAGCGTCGGCAGAAACGGCGCTCCGGGGGGAATTGAGAAAACGCGGCTTGAGCCGCTCATTGCAACTCGGCTAGCGCGCCGGCGACCGCCGTTTCCGCGAGCGCGATGGCATCGGGCGTGCCGACGGTGATCCAATGGCCATGCATCGGCATGCCGAACAGGCGCCCTGCGGCTATGGCCGTATCGAAATAGGCATTGAGCGAGTGCGGCCCGGCCGGTGCGCCCTTGAACAGACGCGGATGGACGATCGCCGCGCCGGCATAGATCAAGCCCGCCGGATCCCCCTTTGAACGCTGCAAGCGGCCATCCGGCGCCACCAGGAAATCGGTGCTGCCGCAGTGTCCGGTCGCCTGATGGAGATCTGCCAGCATCAGCAGAATATCCATTTTCGCCGCGTCCCATGCAAGGGCGAGGCGCTGGAGATTGAGAGGACCGTCGTCGATCCAGAACGTGTCGGCGTTGAGGATATAGAAGGGCTGCGAGCCCAGTTCCGGCAACGCCTTGACGATGCCGCCGGCGGAATCGAGCAGTCTTTCGCTCTCATCGGAAATGACGATCCGCGGTGCGCGGCGCGCGGCGACATGGGCGACGATCTGTTCGGGAAAATAATGGACGTTGACCACGGCCTTGCCGACACCGGCGGCGGCCAGGCTGTCGAGACTCCAGTCGAGCAACGGCTTGCCGGCGACCCTGACCAGCGGCTTGGGAATGGTGTCGGTGATCGGCCGCATGCGTTTGCCGAGCCCGGCGGCGAGTACGATGGCAGTATCCGGTCTTGCTGTCACAGCGCTCGCTCCTCCAGCAAACCGTTGGCGTTGTAGAAATCGCGCAGGCTTGCCAGCGCCGGGTGAGACAAGGCCCGGCGCAGATAATCGCGAATGCGCGGCAGGTGCTTTAGATAATAGGGCTTGCCGTCACGCTTTTCGAGCCGGACGAAGATGCCGAGGATCTTGGAGTTCCGCTGCGCCGCCATGATTGCGTAGGATTCCAGGAAACTTGCTTCGTCGAAAGTGCCGGCTGCGTGGCGCGCCCCGATATAGGCATTCAGCGTCTGTTTCTCGATCTCGGGTGACATGGTGACGCGCGCGTCCATGGCGAGCGAGGCGACGTCATAGGCGGACGGGCCGATCAGCGCGTCCTGGAAATCGACGATGCCCAGCCGGTCATGTCCGGAACGGTCGCCGCGCCAGATGATGTTGGGCGAATGGAAGTCGCGCAGCATCAGCGTGACTTCGCGGCCGTGCAGCCGGTCGAGAAGCGCGTTCCACTCCCTGTGGTAGCCGGCGCGCAAGCTGTCGCTTGCCGGGCTGCCCGATAGCGCCGGCACGTACCAGTCGACCAGCAGATCGGCTTCGATCATCATGGCGTCGCGGTCGAAGGGCGGCACTTCATGGAAGCCGCCGTGCCCTGTTTCCAGGTGCTGCGGCCAGGTCCTGCCATGCATCATGGCCAGCAGCTCGGCCGCCGCCGCGTAGCGATCGGCCAGCGGCTGACCATCGCCGCCGAGAAACCCTTCGGAACCAAGATGTTCGAGCAGCAAAAACCCCTGCTCCTGGTCGTCGGCATGGATTTCCGGAACGCTGACGCCGCCGGCCTTCAAGGCGCGGTCGATGGCGACGAAGGCGGAGACCGACTGGGCGGTATGAGCGATCTCGGCATAGGGCTTGCCGTCGCGCACCGGCGGGCCGAGCACCAGCCGGGGCGAGTTCATCAGCACTCGCGGCTTCCGGTTCGGCAGCGAAACGATCTCGTAGGAGCGAGCCGAAGCATCGCCGATGAAATGGCGACGCCGCGCTTGCCCCCAGCCTGTATTTTCGAGAAAGTCGCGCATGGCCAGCGATCGTGCCGCCCGATCGAAGGCAGCGCCCTGCCCCGACAATCGCGCCAGCCGGCCGTCGCCTTGCTGGACGAGCTCGATCAGGACCGTGGTCTTCGGCAGATAATCTTCCGCTCGTTCCGGCCATTCGACCAACGCGGCGCCTTGGGCCAGGGCCTCGTCGAACCCGAGCTCATCGATCTCGGCGGCCGAGGACAGGCGGTAGAGATCGAAATGATGGACCGGGACGCGCGTGTCGTAGCTCTGCACCAGCGTGAAAGTCGGGCTCGGCACATCGAGGCCGGCATCGTCGGCCAAGGCCCTGATCAAGGCCCGCGCCAACGTCGACTTGCCGGCGCCGAGATCGCCCTTGAGGGCAAGCACATCGCCCGGGCGCAGCGACAGCGCCAGATCCTCGCCCAGCCGCGCTGTCTGTGTCTCGTCGGCGAGTAAACGCTCCAGCACCAATCCTGTCATCGAGCGCGCTACTCGGCCGCGGCGCGGATGCCCGGCATGTCGGGAAAGGTGCAGATGACGGTCGTGCCCTTGTCCCTGCCGGTTTCGATACGAACGCTGCCGCCATGCAGCTCGACAAAGCTCTTGACGATCGACAGGCCGAGGCCGGCGCCGCGCCGGCGGCCGCCATTGGCGCGCGGCTCGAAACGGCGGAACACCGAATCGAGCAGATCCGGCGGCATGCCGGGGCCGTCGTCATGAACCGAGAATTCCACACCGTCCGCCAGATGGCGGCAAGTGAGCCGGATGGTGCTGGCTTCCGGCGCGTAGTTGGCGGCGTTGCTGAGCAGATTGTAGAGGATCTGGCGGACGCGGATTTCGTCGCCGTGGAACGTCTTCGGCGCGGCGGCGGCGTCGACCTCGAGCCTGATCGAATGCTCTTCCAGCCGGTCGGCGACCAGTTCGGCGGCGGCCGCAATGGTGCGATCGACGTGCACCTCGGAAATGTCGAGCTGCATGATGCCGGCGTCCACCGTCGCCAAATCGAGGATGTCGTTGACGATGGTGAGCAGCACCGAGGACGACGAGCTGACATGCTCGACATATTCGCGCTGCTTCTGCGTCAGCGGACCGGTCGTGGGCAGCGACAGCAGTTCGGTGAAGCCGATGATGTTGGTCAGCGGCGAGCGCAGTTCATAGGAGACGTGCTGGACGAATTCGTTCTTGAGCTGGTCGGATTTTTGCAGCGCCTCGTTCTTGTCCTTCAGCGCCCTTTCGACATGAACGCTGTCGGTAACGTCGACGAAGGTCATCATCACCTGCCCGTTGGGTAACGGGATTATGGCGTAGCTCAGCACATTGCCGTTGTTGAGTTCGGTCTGACCGTGGCGGTCGCGGCGCTCGTCGTCAAAGCCGGTGATGGCGGCTACGAAGCCAGGCCAGGGGCTGTCCGCCGCCTGCCGGTCGCAAAGGTCGCGGATCGTGGACACGTGCACATTCGGCTTGGCCGCTTCGCCGCTCAAACCCCAGAGTGTGGCAAAGGCGGGATTCGACAGCCGAAGCCTGCCGTCGGGGCCGAACACCGCCACGCCTTCGGCAAGATTGTCGAGCGTCTCGCCCTGGACGCGCACCGCTGTCTGGTAACGGCTTTCGAGGTCCATCTTCTCGGTCAGGTTCTCGAACACCCAGGTCACGCCACCCTTGGGCTGCGGATTGGCGACGACGCGGATGGTCTTGCCGTCCGGCAGATGCCACCAATGCTCTTGCGATTCCACGGCACGATAGGCGCCGAGCAGACCTTCCTTCCAGCGGCGCCATTCAGGTTGCTCGGCGATCTTGCCCTCGCTGCGCAGCCGGTCCAGCAGCAGCGCATTGTCGGGAGCACTGTGCAGGAAGCCGCTGTCGAGTCCCCACAACTTCTGGAAAGCCTGATTGAAGAACCGCAGCTTCTCGTCGGTATCGAAAATGGCGACCGCCGTATTGAGCTGGTCGAGCGTGTCGGCGTGGCTCCTGACGGTCCGCTCGTATTCGCCGCGAACCGTCTCGATGGCGCTGGTGTCGCAAGCAAGGCCGGCCGAGCCATCGCTGCCGGCGAAATCGGTGACCGCAAACACACGGCGATCACCTTCGATCACGGTGGAAAGCGACTGCGCGAAGACCGGATGCGTCTTGTGCTGGGCGGTAATCGCGTCGCGTGCCTGGCCGCCGAGGAACTCTTTGGCCTCCCGAACCGCGGCCTCGGCATTTTCGGCCTCGACCGCATCGGCATAGGCCCGGTTGACCCACTTCAGCCGCCCATCCTCGCTGCGAAGCCATGCCGGCATGTTCAGCGCGTCGAGCAGGCCGATCATCGTGTCATGGTCGGCGGCCAGCCGCTGGTTGTCGATCTTCAGCCTGGCCTGGCTGCGCTGCGTCTCCGAAAGCGAGACGAAGCGCACGAGCACATGCGCCGCGCTCTTGCGGCCATGCACTTCGAGCGGCGCGCCGGCCTGCGATTCGATGACGAGGTCGAAGGGCTTCGCTTTTTCGCGCAATCCCGCAACGGCATGTTCAAGTGCTGCCGCCGAACGCGGCATCAGCCAGCGGCCGAAAGCGAGGAAAGCGGCCCGGTCCTCCGGAGCGCCGCTTTCGAGGGGCAATGTGCCGATGAGTTCGGGCTTCTTGTTTTCCGCGGCCCAGACGACCACGCGCTGGTCGCGCAGATTGAGCAGCGCCTCCGAGCGGCGGAGCGCCGCGTTGATGTCGGCGAGGCGGCTCCTGAGTTCGACATTCTCCGCCGAGGTGCGGGCTCTTTCGCGGATGAGGACGATGGCCGACAGAAGTGCGGCACCCGTCACGCCGACAAACACGGCAAGCTGCATCACCTCGACGGCGCTCATCGACAATCCGGCGACGGCGGAACCGGCGGTCTCGGCATGGGCGACCGCACCTGCCAAGGGGCCGGCAAGCGCGGAGGTGGCAAGGAAGATTGACGCACGGGCGCGCCAGGACAGGCCTCCGCTTTGCAAGGCGGAGCCAGTGATCCTCGAATCGTCATGGCCGCCGGAAACGGCCCGTCCCGCTCTGTGCGGGTGTTGCCCCGGCATGTCTTGGTCCTCTCCGCCGCCTGAATGCAAGACCGCCCTGATGCACACCTCTCTTGAACCCCTCTCGGGCTGGAAGCGTCGCGAATCACCTGACAATAACCCCTCGCCGAATCGTCGTGAAGGCGATTGCGCGCAAAAATAAAGCCGGGCGAAAAGTCAATCGCCCGGCCTCAATATCTGGTGGCAATCTTAGGTTTGGTTAATAGCGGTAGTGTTCCGGCTTGAACGGACCCTGAGGCGTGACGCCGATATAGGCGGCCTGTTCATCGGACAATGCGGTCAGGCGGGCGCCAAGCTTGTCGAGATGCAGGCGCGCGACCTTTTCGTCGAGATGCTTGGGCAGGACGTAGACCTGGTTCTCGTACTGGCCGGGCTTGGTGTACAGCTCGATCTGGGCCAGCACCTGGTTGGTGAAGGACGCCGACATGACGAAGCTCGGATGGCCTGTGGCGTTACCGAGATTGAGCAGCCGGCCCTCCGACAGAAGGATCATCCGCTTGCCGTCCGGGAAGGTGATCATGTCGACCTGCGGCTTGACGTTGGTCCATTTCAGGTTGCGCAGCGCGGCCACCTGAATCTCGTTGTCGAAGTGACCGATGTTGCCGACGATCACCATGTCCTTCATCGAGCGCATGTGGTCGAGGGTGACGACATCCTTGTTGCCGGTGGTGGTGATGACGATGTCGGCGGTGGGGGCCGCATCTTCCAGAGTGACGACTTCAAAACCATCCATCGCCGCCTGCAGGGCGCAGATCGGATCGACCTCGGTGACCTTGACGCGGGCGCCGGCGCCCTTGAGCGAGGCCGACGAGCCCTTGCCGACGTCGCCATAGCCGCAGACGACGGCGACCTTGCCGGCCATCATCGTGTCGGTGCCGCGACGGATACCGTCGACCAGCGATTCCTTGCAGCCGTACTTGTTGTCGAACTTCGACTTGGTGACCGAGTCGTTGACGTTGATGGCGGGGAAGGGCAGCAGGCCCTTCTTCTGCAGCTGGTAAAGCCGGTTGACGCCGGTCGTGGTCTCTTCGGTGACGCCGCGGATCGCAGCCTTCTGCTTGGTGAAGAAGCCGGGCGAGGCCTTCAGGCGCTTCTTGACCTGCGCGTAGAAGTACTCTTCCTCCTCGCTCTGCGGGTTGGACAGCACGTCCTCGCCGGCCTCGGCGCGGGCGCCGATAAGGATGTACATGGTGGCGTCGCCGCCATCATCGAGGATCATGTTGGAGAGGCCACCGTCGGTCCACTGGAAAATCTTGTCGGTGTAGTCCCAGTACTGCTCGAGGCTCTCGCCCTTGACGGCGAATACCGGGATGCCAGCCTCGGCGATGGCCGCGGCCGCGTGATCCTGCGTCGAGAAGATGTTGCAGGAGGCCCAGCGGATATCGGCGCCGAGCGCCTTCAGCGTCTCGATCAGCACCGCCGTCTGGATGGTCATGTGCAGCGAGCCGGTGATGCGCGCGCCCTTGAGTGGCTGCTTGTCGCCGAATTCCTCGCGGCTGGCCATCAGGCCCGGCATTTCGGTCTCGGCGATCTCGATTTCCTTGCGGCCCCAGCCGGCCAGCGAGATGTCGGCGACCACATAGTCCTTGCTACCCGTCATGGCAGTGCTCCGAATTGTTGTGCTGCGAATTGGTTGCGGATGCGCCCGCGCCGGTCGGCGCGTCGAAGGGCGCGAATTGCCGGCCTGACTAGCAGATCAGGGCGAAGACGACAATGGGATATAAAGAAATCTTTATCCCTGCATGTCTCCCGGACATGCATTGGCGGTTTTGCGGATCAGCTTTCCTCGCCGAAGCGGGATGCCACCAGCTGCTCCAAAGCGTCGATGACCTCCTGGGCCTCCGGCCCGCTGGCGGTGACGCGGATCGAGTAGCCGGGGCTTGCCGCCAGCATCATCAGGCCCATGATCGAGGTGCCGCCGACCTTGACGCCGTCCTTCTCGACGTGCACCGAGGCGTCGAAGCCGCTGGCCAGCTGGACGAACTTCGCCGAGGCGCGCGCGTGCAGGCCGCGCTGGTTGATGATGGGAAAGTCCCTGGTGATGGTATCTTTGGCGATCTGAGCTTTTTCCGGGGACAGCGCGTTCATTTGCTGCTCAAGAGCTGGCTGGCGACATTGATGTATTTGCGGCCGGCCGCCTGAGCCTCGTCGAGTGCGGCGGCCATATTGTCGCCCTTGCGGATCGAAGAGAGCTTGATCAGCATCGGCAGGTTCATGCCGGCGATCACCTCGGTGCGGCCGGATTCCATTACCGAGATGGCGAGGTTGGAGGGCGTGCCGCCGAACATGTCGGTCAGCACGATGACCCCCGTCCCGGTGTCGACACGGGCAACGGCGTCGATGATGTCGCGGCGACGCTGCTCCATATCGTCGTCGGCGCCGATCGCCACGGTTTCGAAATTGTCTTGTGGCCCGACGACATGTTCCACGGCATGTCGAAACTCGGCGGCCAGTTGACCGTGCGTTACAAGCACGAGTCCGATCATTCTTTGGTGGCTCCCGTCATCGCCGCTTCACAGGCGCATTTTATGCTCGCCAGCCATTCCAGGCAGCGGGAGCGCTATCTTGTCGACGCACGGCCCGTTGACAAGCCCAAAATTGCGCAGGGCCATGCCATTTTGACGCATTGCAGCAAAAAACCCGGGGCGGATCATAGAAAAGGCGCGATCGACAGCCGCGCCATCACGGCGGGCAAGGCCGTGGCGGCGTTACGCTCGGCAAGGTCGATACGCGGCACTGGGCAGCCTGCGACCGGCTCGCTGATTTCCTCCTGGAAACGGGCCATCTCTGCCTTCGGCACCAGCCTCACATGCAGGTCGATCACTCCGCCTGGCTCGAATGGCAGCGGGCGCGGCATGAACCCAGGCACTTCGGCGAGACCGGCGATGGTCGCCGGCACGCGACAGACCAGCCGCCCGGCGCGGGCCGCGGCAAGCAGCCTGTCGTCGCCGATCAGCCGCGAGAACAGCCCGCGCGCGCGGCAATGGTCCAGGAGTGTGAGCGCCAGCGTCGTCTTGCCGGCGCCGGACGGCCCGGTGATAAGGACGCCGCGCTCGCCGATCAGGATCGCGGTTCCGTGAATGTTTTCAGGCTGCGCAACTGGATCAGGCACGATCTTGCACGATCATGTTTTTGGTTGAAGCATGATGATCTTGTCCGAAACCCGGTTTCCACTTTGCTGGATCATGCCTGTTGGATGAAGCATGATCTTGTCCGAAAACCGGTTCCCACTTTTCGGGATCATGCCTGTTGGATGAAGCATGATCTTGTCCGAAAACCGGTTCCCACTTTTCGGGATCATGCTTCGGCCGGCAGCGTCACGACAAAGCGCGCACCCTTGATCTCGCCGGGTTTGGTGCCCGGGATGTTCTCGGCGGTCAGCGTGCCGCCATGGGCCTCGACGATCTGCCTGGATATCGACAGGCCAAGGCCAGAATTCTGGCCGAACGCCTCGCCGGCCGGCCGGTCGGTGTAGAAGCGTTCGAAGATGCGGTCGATGTTGTCGGCGCGGATGCCGGGACCATTGTCGTCGACGGTGACGATGTTGAACTTCCCGGCGCGCGCCAGCGACAGGCCGATGTGGCCATGGTCCTCGGGAACGAAGGAGCGGGCGTTCTCGATCAGGTTGGTGATGACCTGGCCGATGCGCAGATCATGCCCGACGACGAAATAGCCTTTGACGCCCTGCGGCAGTTTGGCGACCTTGAACTCGATCTCGACCGCCTTCTTGTTGCGCGTGGCTTCACGCGAAACGGCGACGAGATCGGTGATGAATTTCTTCAGGTCGACGTTCCCGGCATCTTCGCGCGCGAGCTCCGCATCAAGGCGTGAGGCGTCGGAAATATCGGTGATGAGCCGGTCCAGCCGCCTGACATCGTGCTGGATGACGTCCATCAACCGGCCGCGCGAATCGTCGTTCTTGGCAAGCGGCAAGGTTTCCACCGCGCTGCGCAGCGATGTCAGCGGGTTCTTCAATTCGTGCGACACGTCGGCCGCGAAGCTTTCGATCGCCTCGATGCGGGCGTAGAGCGCGTTGGTCATGTCGCGTATGGCGATCGACAGATTGCCGATCTCGTCCTGGCGGTCGGAAAAGTCGGGGATTTCCTCACGGCTCTTGACGCCGCGCCGCACCCGCACGGCCGCCGCCGACAGCCGGCGCAGCGGATTGGCGATGGTGGAGGCGAGCAGCATCGACAGGATGGCGGTGACCAGGGCCGCGATACCGAAGACGCGCAGGATTGCCTTGCGTTCGGCGGCGACGATCTTGTCGATGTCGCCGCCTTCGGTCGACAGCATCAGCACGCCGAGAACGGCGCGGAAGCGCTGGATCGGCACCGCCACGGAAACGATCTGCTCGCCCTGCTCCGAGACGCGCACGATGGTCGACGGGCTGCCGGTGAGCGCCTTGACCACTTCCGGGAAGGCGGCGCCATTGCCGCCCGGCTGCTCGTGATAGACCGGCAGTTCGGTGTTGCGGAAGAAGTCGAAGACGAATTTCTGGATGCGCTCGACCAGATCGGGCTCTTCCTCTTCGACCGGCGGCAGGTCGTAGCGCAGGATCTGGCCGCGCGAGTAGAGATGGCGTGAATCGAGCAGCAGATTGGCGTCGCGGTCATAGATGCGGGCGCGGGTCCGGGTCGGCGAGATCAGCCTTCTCAGCACCGGCGCGACGCGCTCCGGGTTGATCGGGAAGTCGAGATTGTCGAGCTGGTCGGAGCCCGGCCCCAGGCTTTCGCCTGCCTGCAGCTCAAGCAGCTTTTCCGGGTCGATGCTGATCGAATCCGTCTCGACCGTCGCCGACGCCGCGATCGCGCCGGCGATGATCTCGCCCTGTGTCATCAGGCTTTCGACGCGGGCGTCGATCAGCCCGTCGCGGAAGGTGTTGAGATAGAGAATGCCGGTTACCAGGACGGCCAGGCCGGCGAGGTTGAGAAAGAGGATACGCCGCGTCAGGCTGGAAAAGATATGATGGCCGAGGAAGCGGCGCATCGGCACCATGATCTTCGATACGAAGGACGGCATGATCCGCGACGGCCGCCTGGAGGCGCCCGCCGGTCTTGTTCGCTGTGCTTCCACTGCCATCGAATAGCAGCTCCCGCCTAGTCTCTACTTAGATGCATGTCGTTGTCCCAAAACCGGGACCACTTTTGGGCGACATGCACCTACGCTTCGCGGAACCGGTATCCGACTCCGTAAAGGGTTTCGATCATCTCGAAGTCGTCGTCGACGGCCTTGAACTTCTTGCGCAGCCGCTTGATGTGGCTGTCGATGGTACGGTCGTCGACATAGACCTGTTCATCATAGGCCGAATCCATCAGCGCATCACGGCTTTTTACCACACCGGGACGCTGCGCCAGCGAATGCAGGATCAGGAACTCGGTGACCGTGAGCGTCACCGGCTCGCCCTTCCAGGTGCAGGTATGACGTTCCTGGTCCATGACGAGCTGACCGCGCTCAAGCGAGCGGGCCTGTTGGCTGGGTGTCTTGGCGGCGGCCTCGCGGGCACTGGCACGGCGCAGCACGGCGCGCACCCGCTCGACCAGCAGACGCTGCGAGAACGGTTTGCGGATGAAATCGTCGGCGCCCATCTTGAGGCCGAACAATTCATCGATCTCGTCGTCCTTCGAGGTCAGGAAGATCACCGGGAGGTCGGACTTCTGGCGCATCCGGCGCAGCAGTTCCATGCCGTCCATGCGCGGCATCTTGATGTCGAGGATGGCAAGATTCGGCGGGCGTGCCGCCAATCCTTCCAGCGCTGACGCACCATCCGTGTAGGTCTCGACGCGATACCCCTCGGATTCGAGGGCGATCGACACCGATGTTAGAATGTTGCGGTCGTCATCGACAAGCGCGATTGTTGCCATTTCAAGCGGCTCCCTCATGAGCTGTCCCTTCTTTCGTAGAGAAGGGGCTTTTGCAGGACAAATTAGGTACAAAATGTGGCATAGGCCTTGTCCGCTGTCACGCGCGGCATGCCGGCGGCCACAATCCTACCTCGATATGGATTGGACGAACGAACATCGCCAATCCTTTGGGCAACCGCGGAACTTTTTGCACATATAAACGATTTAAACAACTTTCAAAATTTTTAAATCGATTAATGATTTGATATCATTTGGCTTTTCTGGTTCTGACCATTTCAGTCCGCAGTGCGGGCTTGCCGGAAACACGCCGGCAAACGATGCGGCAAATCCAAGAAGGGACCCCCATGTCGGAAGTCGGCAAACGCAATCCTGCCTGCGCGATCGATCATATCGGCCTGAAAACCACCGGCGTAGTGCGCTATAATTTCGGTGCGGCAACCCTTTATGAGGAATCGATCCGACGCGGTGAAGCCAGGCTGACCGCGCATGGCGCACTGCTCGCCGAGACCGGCCAGCACACCGGCCGCTCGCCCAAGGACAAATTCGTCGTCCGCGACGGCGCCACCGAGCCGCATATCTGGTGGGACAACAACAAGGCGATCTCGCCGGCCCAGTTCGACACGCTGCTTGCCGATTTCCAGGCGCATGCCGCGGACAAGGATCTTTACGTCCAGGATCTGGTCGGCGGCGCCGATGAGGAACTGAAGCTGCCCACCAGGGTCATCACCGAGTTTGCCTGGCACTCGCTGTTCATCCGCAATCTGCTCATCCGCCCGAATGCCGCCGAACTCGAGCATTTCGTGCCCGAGATGACGATCATCGACCTGCCGTCCTTCCGCGCCGATCCCGCCCGCCACGGCAGCCGCACCGAAACGGTGATCGCCGTCGACCTCACGCGCAAGATCGTGCTGATCGGCGGCACCTCCTATGCCGGCGAGATGAAGAAGTCGGTGTTCACCATGCTCAACTATCTGCTGCCGGCGAAAGGCGTGATGCCGATGCATTGCTCGGCCAATGAGGGCGCGGCCGGCGATGCAGCCATCTTCTTCGGCCTGTCGGGCACCGGCAAGACGACGCTCTCGGCCGATCCCTCGCGCACGCTGATCGGCGACGACGAGCATGGCTGGGGCCCGCACGGCATCTTCAATTTCGAAGGTGGCTGCTACGCCAAGACGATCAAGCTGTCGGCGGAAGCCGAGCCGGAAATATTCGCCACCACGCAGCGCTTCGGCACCGTGCTGGAAAATGTCGTGCTCGACGCTGATGGCGTGCCGGATTTCAACGATGGAAGGCTCACCGAAAACACGCGCTGCGCCTACCCGCTGGATTTCATCCCCAACGCCAGCAAGACCGGGCGCGCCAATCATCCGAAGAACATCATCATGCTGACCGCCGACGCCTTCGGCGTGATGCCGCCGATCGCCCGGCTGAGCCCGGCGCAGGCGATGTATCATTTCCTGTCCGGCTACACCGCCAAGGTGGCCGGGACCGAAAAGGGCGTGACCGAGCCCGAAGCGACGTTTTCGACCTGCTTCGGCGCGCCGTTCATGCCGCGCCATCCATCGGAATATGGCAATCTGCTGCGCGAGCTGATCGCCCGGCATGGCGCCGATTGCTGGCTGGTCAACACCGGCTGGACCGGCGGCGCCTACGGTACCGGCAAGCGAATGCCGATCAAGGCGACGCGCGCCTTGCTTGCCGCCGCACTCGACGGCTCGCTGAAGACGGCCGAGTTCCGCACCGATCCTCATTTCGGTTTCGAGGTGCCGGTGGCGGTTCGCGGCGTCGACAGCGCCATTCTCGACCCGCGCTCGACCTGGGCCGACAAGGCCGGATATGACCGGCAGGCGGCAAGGCTGGTCGGCATGTTCGCCGTCAACTTCGAGAAATTCGAATGCCATGTCGACGCCGTGGTGCTGGGTGCCGCGCCGCGCATGCAGGAAGCGGCGGAGTAATCACGCCATCGGACTCAGCCGTCGTTGAAAGGCCCGGCTTCGATCGGGCCTTTTCTTTTTCGATCCGCCGCGCCATGACTGCGGCATGGCGAGCGACGACAACATCATCATATCAGGCGATGCGGTGATCCATCCGGGCGACCTGCACGAGGATTTCATCCGTTCGTCCGGTCCGGGTGGCCAGAACGTCAACAAGGTGGCGACGGCGGTGCAGTTGCGCTTCGACGCGGCCAACGCAGAGGGTCTGTCGGAGCGCGTGCGCGAGCGGACGATCAAGCTTGCCGGACAGCGTGCCACCAAGGACGGTGTCATCGTCATCGAGGCAGGCCGCTTCCGCACCCAGGAACAGAACCGGGCGGACGCACGGGCCCGGCTCACGGCGCTGGTCGCCAAGGCCGCCGAACCGCCGCCGCTGCCGCGCAAGAAGACGCGGCCATCGAAGGGTGCGGTGGAGCGGCGGCTGAAGAGCAAGGCCGGACGCGGCACGATCAAGAAACTGCGCGGCCGGGTGGAGAACGATTAAGCACCACGCCCAATGGCGAGCACAAGAAGCTACGGCAAGCGCCAACAACACGGTCGTTTTCGAGGCCATACCGATGTGACCCATGCCGGCAAGATTACCCAGGTGCCGCGGATACCAGACCTCGCCTGATAGGGGGCGATCGTCAATTAGACATGAGCGGCGGCTTTCGGGTCGCCGTTTTCATTCGATCGTGACATTTTACGGTTCCGAACCCTCCGCAAGGTGCCCGAATCCGTGCTCGTCCTGCCCAAAGGCGTCCGCCACATGCCGGCTTACCTGTCACGCAGCGTGCAGGAAGCGCTGGTCGATGAGGTGAGAAGCATCGTGCAGCAGGCGCCGCTGTTCGTGCCGGCGATGCCGCGCACCGGCAAGGAGATGAGCGTGCGCATGACCAATTGCGGCCCGCTCGGCTGGGTCACCGACAAGGAGCAAGGCTACCGCTACCAGCCGACGCATCCAGTGACCGGAGCGCCATGGCCGCCAATCCCGAATAGCCTGCTCGAACTGTGGCGACAGGTCTCGGGCTATCCGCATCCGCCGGAAGCGTGCCTGGTCAATTTCTATACGCCGGAGGCAAAAATGGGCCTGCACCAGGACCGCGACGAGGCCGATTTTTCGGCGCCGGTGGTTTCCGTCTCACTGGGTGATGATTGCCTGTTCCGGGTCGGCCAGACGACGCGTGACGGCGCCACGAAGTCGTTCAGGCTGCAAAGCGGTGACGTCGTGGTGCTCGGCGGCGAAGGGCGGCTGTGCTTTCATGGCGTCGACCGCATCCACCCCTCGACTTCGGCGCTGCTGAAAAATGGCGGCAGGATCAATCTGACGTTGCGGCGGGTCAACCCGTGACTCTCAGTTGATCGAGATGACTTTTCCTGAACCCTTGCGAAGGTAGACGCGAATGTTCTCATCTTCGCTCAGAACTCGATAGTCATTCATGAAGCTCGAAAAATCGTCACGCTGCATGACGCGTGAAATCCAGAAAGTATCCGTTTTCTGGACGATCATCAGGTCGGGCTTCGCGGCCTTCAGCTCGCGTATCTTGGCGTCGAGAAAATTGCGCACGATCGCGTCAAGACGTGCCGCTTCGACCGTGTTGCCCTGCGCACGTGCAATTCTCGCAAAAAGGACAGCGAGGCCGCCAAGCCAATCGCTGCAATAGGCAGATATCCATCGGCCTCCGATCGTCCGAGTAAGCGGATGGCCGCTTTCCATACCCGAGCCGATCAAGCCGATGGTGGGATGATCGACTGCGGCGCGCAGGCTCGCAACAAAGTCTGCCGCGGGTTTCCCGGTATATTTGAAAGGCAACCAATTGACTGCAACGATGGCGGCCAGCAGCATTTTCTGGACAATGTCCAACCGCGCCACGCCGCGTGCCGATGACCGCTCGACAGCACAGCAGGTGATCGCCGCCAGCATCAGCGCCAGCGCCGGATAGGCATGATAGGCCCAACCCTTGCCCTGGTAGACCAGGGGAACAAAGCCGGCAACAGAACCGATCGCCAGCACCATGACCAGTGGCGACAGCGCCCGGCCGTTGCGCAAAAACAGGAGGAAGCAGATCGAAACAAGGTATGCTCCGCCGTAGGTGGCGAGCACCGGCCCGTACTGTTTGTAGCGCAAGTAGGTGTCGGCTAGATTCGGGTAGACGTCGCGCATGAACTCGGGATAAAGCCAGAGCACTGCGGCCAGATAGCTCAGGCAGACAAAGCCGACGATCCAGTATTCGATTGCAAACAGCGACCTGATGCTGCGCTGGCGCCACGCCACATAAGATGCCGGCGCTATGATCATGATCGCATAGTAGGGCTTCACCAGCACCATGGCACTGCCGGACAGACCGGCCAATGCGGCTACCCACCATTCCGGCGGCGATGACGGGTCATTCGCCGCGCGCCAGGCCATGAGCACCAGCAACGGCAAGAGCAGGGCGACCCCCAGATTCTCGCGCTCGCTGAAACTGTTGCCGGGAAACAGCACGAGCAAAGCCAGAAACGCCGGTAACAGCGTGTAGAGCCCGGAATTTTCGGGGAATCGGGCGCGACGCGCAACGAAGCTGGCAAACCACAGGCCGAAAATGCACAATGCATAGCTGTAGGCATAGACCAGATATTCCGGCACGACTCCGAGCAGTTTCGCGAGATACACCGCCGGCAGGTATAGCCATATGGTGAAGGGCGGATTGGTCTCGATCACATCGATATAGAGGCGATCGCCGGCCAGCAGCCGCTCACTGATTGTGATGTTCCAGCTCGTATCGCCATTGACGCCCCAGTGCATCTGCCAAGGGACGGCAATGGCCAGAACGGCCATCGACAGAACAAGCGGCCAAAGCCGCTCGGTCCGGCCGCTGGCGGCGCGAGCATCAGGACCAGGACGGACCGCGATCGCGCTCATCCCGGCCAACCAATGTGAATGAAAGGCGCGTTCATTGCCTGTCGGAGCCCGCGAAGTGTCCTCGGTTCGACAGTAGGAAAGCGGGGTTAAGATGACTTTAAGGGCCCAGAAATCAAGGAACGTCCGGGAAATTCAGAGTTTCCTGAGCGCCACTTCCTCGATCAGGTGGTCGGCGCCCTTGCGCAGGATCAAGTCGGCGCGGGCCCGCGTCGGCAGGATGTTCTCGCGCAGATTCTTCAGATTGATGTTGGTCCACAGACCCTCGGCGATGGCGCGCGCCGAACCCTCCGAGAGCTGCGAGTAGCGGTGAAAGAAGGAGTCCGGATTGCGGAAGGCCGTCTCGCGCAGCCGCATGAAGCGGGAGATGTACCAGTTGTGGATCAGCTTCTCGTCGGCGTCGATGTAGATGGCGAAGTCGAAAAAATCCGACAGGAAGGGCACGATCTTGCCGTCCTGCGGCAGCTTGCCGGGCTGCAGGACATTGATGCCTTCGAAGATCAGGATGTCGGGCCGATCGATGGTGACGAACTCGCCGGGAATGACGTCGTAGGTCAGATGCGAATAGACCGGCGCGCGGATATCGGGCAGCGCCGACTTGATGCCCGAGAGAAAGCGCAGCAGCGCGCCGACATCGTAGCTGTCGGGAAACCCCTTGCGTTCCATCAGGTTCTCGCGGCGCAGAACCTCGTTGGGAAGCAGGAAGCCGTCGGTGGTGATAAGGTCGACCTTGGGGCTCGACGGCCAACGCGCCAACAGCTCCTTCAACACGCGCGCGGTGGTCGATTTGCCGACCGCGACGGAACCGGCAATGCCGATAATAAAGGGCGTCTTGACGATGTCCACCGCGTTGAAGAAGGCCTGGCGCTGCCTGAACAGCAGCTGGCTCGCCTCGACATGCGCGGACAAAAGCCGCGACAGCGACAGATAGATGCGCTTGACCTCTTCGAGGTCGATCGGGTCGTTGAGCGAACGCAGGCGGCGGAATTCGTCCGCGCTCAGCGTCAATGGCGTGTCGGCGCGGAATTGCGACCATTGCTCGGCGGAGAAGAAACGAAAGGGGGAATATTTCTCGGTTGGCGCGAGCTGATCCATCGAGATACCTGCCCTCCTCGCGGTCAGCCCTTGGGCCGTGACGCCTTCTCGGCGATGCCCGAACGCCTGGTGCGGCCTTCGAGTTCCCTAAGCACGTCGCTCAGCGGAACCCCGGAGAGGCCGAGAACGACGAGCCAATGATATACAAGATCGGCGCTTTCCGAAACGAGGGCCTGCTTATCGCCCTTGACGGCGGCAATGACAGTCTCGACCGCTTCTTCACCGAGCTTCTGCGCCGCCTTGTCGATGCCGCGCGCAAACAGGTTTGCGGTCCAGGAGTCCGGATCACCGGAATGGGCGCGTTCCCCGACGATTTTTTCCAGGTCGGATAGCGAAAACTCGGTCATGACCGTCATCTATCTGCTTGTTTAAGCATGATCTTTTTTCGAAAGCCGGTTCCCGCTTTTCGGGATCATGCTTTAAGGCCGATTACCGAGGGAGTCCAGCCGCATCGGCAGCCCCGCGGCGGCCATATGCGCCTTGGCCTGCGCTATCGTGTAGGTGCCGAAATGGAAGATGGAGGCCGCCAGCACCGCGCCGGCATGGCCATCGCGAATGCCTTCGACCATGTGATCGAGCGTGCCGACACCGCCGGAAGCGATGACCGGCGCCCGCACCGCGTCGGCGACGGCGCGGGTCAGCGCGATGTCGTAGCCGGCCTTGGTGCCGTCGCGATCCATCGACGTCAGCAGGATCTCGCCGGCGCCGCGATCGACCATCAGCCGGGCGAATTCGACCGCGTCGATGCCGGTCTTCTCACGCCCGCCATGGGTGAAGATCTCCCAGCGGTCGGCCTCGCCGACGCCAGACACCTGCTTGGCGTCGATGGCGACGACGATGCACTGGTTGCCGAACTTGTCGGCCGCCTCGGCGACGAAGTCCGGGCTCTTCACCGCCGCCGTGTTGATCGACACCTTGTCGGCGCCGGCCAGCAGCAGCTTCCTGATGTCGGCGACCTGGCGCACGCCGCCGCCGACGGTCAGCGGCATGAAGCATTGTTCGGCGGTGCGGGCGACGATGTCGAAGATGGTCTCGCGATTGTCCGACGAAGCGGTGATGTCGAGAAAGCAAAGCTCGTCGGCGCCGGCCGCGTCATAGGCCTTGGCCGCCTCGACCGGATCGCCGGCATCGATCAGATCGACGAAGTTGACGCCCTTGACGACACGGCCGTTCTTGACGTCGAGGCAGGGGATGACACGGGCTTTCAGCATCAGCAGCCCTCTATCGTGGCGATGAGATCGTTGAGCATTTGGCCGACCAGCGGCGGGACATCGCCCTGCGCGTCGAAGGCCGGATCATAGGCGGAAACAGTGATGCCGACGACCGGCACCGCAAGCGCCACGGCGCAAGCCGCGTCGCGCAACTGTTCCGGGCTCGGCCCGCCGGAACTGACGTAGCGGTTGGCCTGCAGCTCCTGGGGATCATGCACGTCGAGATCGAGATGCATGTGCACGCGTCTGGCGCCGGCGACCTTCAATCTTTCGGTCGCCTGGGCCACCCCAGGACATTCCGTCCGGATGATCGGCAATGTCTCGAGGACCTGCTTTTCCGCCCGATCGAGATCGCGTGCGTTGACGAGCACGCAGCGTGACGGATCGATCGGCTTGAAGCCGGGAATGGCCGCCGCCATCGGCCGCCAGCACAGGCCCAGAACAGTGGCCAGCGCCATTCCGTCGAGAAAGCCATATATGGATGTCTCGGGTGTGTTGAGGTCACCATGCTGGTCGGCCCAGATGATCGCATCGGCGCCCTCACCGGCGACCGCGCCAGCGCTGGTCAGGCAGTTTCCGGCGAGAACGATGGGAAAGCGGCTACCATCCAGGGCAAGGCGAACCTCGGTCGCAACCGCGTTGCAGACGGCAAAGCCGGTGGCGATCTCGCGCTCCTGGTTGTCTCCGACCCTGCCGATGTCTTCCACGGCAACATCGTGGCCAGCCATGGTCAGCGCATCGACGAGACCGCCCGATATCAGCGCATCCGGGCCTTGGCCCATGCCGTCGTGGTAATGGCCGCTGTCATAGGAGGCCAGAATGATGGAGATCTTCACGACCGCGTCTCCGCCGCCGGCCGGCCTTTCAGGATCGCCAGCGCCTCGGACGGATCGATGCGGCCATCATAGAGGGCACGGCCTGAGATCGCGCCTTCGAGCTTTCGCGCGTCGGGCATGGTCATGCGCACGATGTCGGCGATCGAGGCGAGGCCGCCGGACGCGATCACCGGGATCGACACGGCGTCGGCGAGATCGATGGTGGCATCCCAGTTGATGCCGGTCAGCACGCCGTCGCGGTCGATGTCGGTGTAGATGATGGCGGCGACGCCGGCGCCCTCGAATTTTTTCGCCAGTTCGATGACGCCGAGGCTCGACGCCTCGGCCCAGCCCTCGACGGCGACCTTGCCGTCCTTGGCGTCGATGCCGACGGCCACCTTGCCCGGGAACGTCTTGCAGGCCTGCTTGACCAGGTCGGGATCGCGCACCGCCACCGTGCCGAGGATGACGCGGGCCAGCCCGCGATCGAGCCAGTCCTCGATCTGCGCCAGCGAGCGGATGCCGCCGCCGAGCTGCACCGGGTTTTTCGTCGCCTTGAGGATGGCACCGACCGCCGCACTGTTGACGCTCTGGCCCTGGAAGGCGCCATTGAGGTCGACGACATGCAGCCACTCGAAGCCCTGTTGCTCGAAGGCCTTGGCCTGGGCCGCCGGGTCGTCATTGTAGATGGTCGCGGTGGCCATGTCGCCGTGCTTGAGGCGCACGCATTGGCCGTCCTTGAGATCGATGGCGGGGAAAAGGATCATCCGTTCAGGCGCCTTCAACGATGACGAAATGGCCTGATGAGGCGGCAAGCCGGAACTTCGAGGCGTGCTGATATTCCGGCGAATGATAGCATTCGACCGCCTTGTCGTAGGAGTCGAACTCGACCAGCACATGACGGTTGCCGGTCGGTCCTTCGGGATTCTCGTAGCGACCGGCCCGCACTGGGAATTTCGCGCCGTATTTCGCAAAGGCCACCGCATTCGCCTCGATATACTGCTTGTAAACCTCGGGATCGCGGACATCGATCATCGCCATCCAATAGCCCTTCTTGCTCATGTGTTTCAGGGCCTCCAGCGCAGGAAATTGGTGATCAGCGCCAGGCCCAGCGCCTGGCTCTTTTCAGGATGGAACTGCGTGCCGACGAGATTGTCGCGGGCGACGGTCGCCGTCACCGGGCCGCCATAATCGGCGACCGCCAGGACTTCATCCGCCTTGCGCGCATCGAGATGGTAGGAATGCACGAAATAGGCATGCAGCCCGTCCGGCCCGGTCGGAATGCCGGCAAACAGCGGATGCTGGCGCTTGAGGTCGATCGTGTTCCAGCCGATCTGCGGGATCTTCAGCGCCGGATCGGCGGGCGTGATCTCCTTGACGTCGCCCGATATCCAGCCGAAGCCGTTGGTGACAGTCTTTTCCAGGCCGCGCTGCGACATCAGCTGCATGCCGACGCAGATGCCGAGGAAAGGCCGACCCTTGGCAATCGCGACCTCCTCGACCGCTTCCCACATGCCTTCGACGGCATTCAAGCCGGCCGCGCAGTCGGCATAGGCGCCAACGCCGGGCAGGACGATGCGGTCGGCCGTGCGCACCCTGCCTGCATCGGCGGTCAGGTCGATTTCCGCGGATATGCCGGCTTCACGCGCGGCGCGCTCGAAAGCCTTGGTGGCCGAGCGCAGATTGCCCGAGCCGTAATCGATGATCGCAACCCGCATGTCAGCTTCTTCCCGGAATATGCGTCAGCCCCAGCGCGATGCCCGGCTGCGACGGCCGCGCCAGGGCAGCGTCCGGGACCATGCGCCGTGCCGGTGGAGGCTGATCGGAAAGCGCTTCCGTCTCCAGCGCATAGCGCGTATCGGCATCATCGAGCCATCCGGCCTCGACCACGCCCCATTCATGCCAGCCGCGCCGGCGAAGCGCCGATATGCGCAGCACCTGTCCTTCCAGTCCGACATAGAGCGAAACCAGCAGCGACAGCAGCGATGCGGCCGGCCCAAGGCCGAGCTTTTGGCCGAGCATGGAAAGCAAGCCCATGACGACGAAGGCAAGGCCTGCTTCGATCCACAGCCGATGCCAGGCGAACCAGAGTGGCGGCACCAGAAAACCCAGCCAGGCGAAGCCGTCGCGGACAAAGGCCGTCGTATCGGCCTTCTCGTCGCGGCCGGGCGGTTCCATGACGACATAGGCGGCCATGACGCTATCCCTTCAAAGATCCCTTGGTGGAGGGTACCGCGTCCGGCTGGCGCGGGTCGCGTTCAAGTGCCGTGCGCAGCGCACGCGCCACCGCCTTGAAGCAGGTCTCGGCGATGTGGTGGTTGTTGGCGCCATAATGGTTGGTGACATGCAGCGTGATGCCGGCATTCTGCGCCAGCGCCTGGAAGAACTCTCGCACCAGTTCGGTGTCGAACGTGCCGATTTTCGGCGACGAGAAAGAAACGTTCCAGACCAGGAACGGACGGCCGGACACGTCGATCGCCGCACGCGTCAGCGTCTCGTCCATGGCAAGGTCGATCGAGGCATAGCGCATGATGCCGCGCCGTTCGCCGAGCGCCTTGGCCAGCGCCTGGCCGAGCGCGATGCCGGTGTCCTCGACCGTGTGGTGATCGTCGATATGCAGGTCGCCCTTGGCCGTGACCGTCATATCGATCAGCGAGTGGCGCGAAAGCTGGTCCAGCATATGGTCGAAGAAGCCGACGCCCGTCGAAATGTCCGACTTGCCCGAGCCGTCGACATCGACCGATACCGCGATATCGGTTTCCTTGGTCTTGCGGCTGGCTTCGGCGGAGCGGGGCGACATGACCTTGTCCTTGTCCCAGGGTTTCACGCTTTCAAGCCCTCACCGGCTTGAAAACGAGAGCCTTCTAGCAGCATGATCCGGCGATTGCCAGTTGCCATCCGGGTCGGTATCGAGCGGTTTGCAATCATCGGGCCCATGCATACATATGGCCGATCAAGTTACTCGTACCGCGCCAATCGCCTTTTGGGATAGCGCCGCTCGGAGCCAGGAAATGTCGAACGAACTGACCATGCACGCCACGACCATCGTGACGGTGCGCAAAGGCAACAAGGTGGTGATCGCCGGCGACGGCCAGGTCAGCCTTGGCCAGACCATCATGAAGGGCAACGCCAAAAAGGTTCGTCGCATCGGCAAGGGCGGCAATGTGATCGCCGGTTTCGCCGGCGCCACGGCCGACGCCTTCACGCTTCTGGAGCGGCTTGAAGCCAAGCTCGAACAATATCCCGACCAGCTGACGCGCGCCTGCGTCGAACTCGCCAAGGACTGGCGCACCGACCGCTATCTGCGTCGGCTGGAAGCGATGATGCTGGTTGCCGACAAGTCAGTCTCGCTGGCGCTGACCGGCACCGGCGACGTGCTCGAGCCCGAACATGGCGTCATGGCCATCGGTTCGGGCGGCAATTACGCGCTGGCCGCGGCGCGTGCCCTGATGGACAGCGACAAGGACGCCGAGGAGATCGCCCGCAAGGCGATGCAGATCGCATCCGATATCTGCGTCTACACCAACAACAATTTCGTCTTCGAAACGCTCGATGCCGGCTGACCCGGCCGCCGACCATGATCCCGAAAAGTGGCAACCGGTTTTTTCGGGAAAGATCACGGTGCAACAAGAAGATAGGTATGATTTTCGGCCGGTGACGGAGAAGGACTTGCCGATGATCGCCGGCTGGCTCGCCGAGCCGCATGTGGCGGAGTGGTGGGACGATCCCGAAACGGAAATCGCCGAGATTCGCGATCATATCGACTCGATTTCGGTCGAGCCGCTGATCGTCGAATTCGACGGCAAGCCGATCGCCTATCTGCAGAGCTACGACCCGCATCTGGAAGACGACCACCCCTATGCCGACCAGCCTTACGGAACGCTCGGCATCGACCTGTCGATCGGCCGTCCGGAACTGCTCGGGCTCGGCCACGGCTCGGCAATCGTGCGCCAGTTCGTGGAACAACTGTTCGAGGAAGGCGTGCCGCGCGTCATCATCGACCCGGATCCCGCCAACGGGCGGGCTATCCGCGCTTATGAAAAGGCCGGCTTTGTTGCCTTTGACACCAGAATATCGGAATACGGGCCAGCATTGATGATGGCGCGCGACGCGCCACAGGAGCCCGATTGATCCGCGCGGAAACACTCGACAAGGCAATCGCCTCGGGTCTGATTTCGCAGGCGCTGCGGGATCAACTTGAGGCCATGGAACGCTCGGTCGCGGCTGAGGCCCAGCGCGTCGATGATGAGGGTGACGAGGAAAACCTGCGACTGGTCGGCGGCGGCAATGATCTGTTCATCACCGTGGGGACTGTTCTGCTCAACGCCGGTATTTTCTTCGTCCTCATCACCATGCTTCCTGGTCAGACGTTCTGGATTGCCTGCATTCTTGCGGTTTTCGCCTGGGCGCTCGCCGAAATTGTCACGCGCCAGCACCGGATGAAATTGTCTTCTTCCGTGCTTGCCCTGATCTTCATTGTCGCCATCCTGGTCGCGCTGGCGCTGGGGGTTAGGGCCAGCTTTGACATCCGCATGCCGGAGACCATCTGGCAGCTATTGGCGTTGCGCCAAACGGCTTCCCGGGCCGGATATCTGTTTCTCGGCGGGGGAATAGCGGCGGCGGTGATCTATTTCTGGCGCTTTCGCGTTCCCGTCCTTGCCGGGGTCATCGCCATCGCCTTCACCCTACTTGCTTTCCTGCAAACGGCGATAATCCTGTACGACGGCGTGACGACGGGCGCGGTTGCGCCGCCAAGCCTCGAGGATGTTCCCGAATTGCTCCGCGCGGCACTCTACATGCCGCTGATCTGCGGCCTAATCGTATTCTCGACGGCCGTGGCTTTCGACATCCACGACCGAGATCGACGCAAGATCTGGTCCGATTGTGCGTTCTGGCTGCATGTCGTATCGGCGCCCATGCTGGTGCATCCGCTCTTTATCATGGCAACTGGCCAGAACGTCGCATTCGGACATATCGCACCCGACGCCAATGCGACCATCATGCTGACGATCCTGATCCTTAGCTTCGTTTATGTTGCGCTCGCCATAGACCGCCGTTCGCTGTTAGTTCCCACATTGGCCTATTTCGGCTCGCTGGGCATCTACTATCTGGTCAACTCCGCCTCCCATTCGACTGGCATTCCGCCTTTTGCCTTGATTTTGGTCGTTGTCGGCGCGTTGATCATCCTTTTCGGGGCGGGCTGGCAGCGTATCCGGCGAATTTGTCGTCAAGCCCACTTTGCCGGCGGCCGTAATCCGCTGGCTGCCGCCGCTGAAGGCGTAGCGGGCTGCGATGACCGAAGAGTTCGAAGGGCATGAGGGGGAATGACGGCATGAAAGCATCCGGCGAGGACAAAAACCTATCGGCCTACGAAAACAGTTGGCGGATGGGGGTTCTCATCGTGCTTGGACTGATCACCGTCCAGGCCGTCACGCTCTATTTGATGGGACGGACACCGATCTGCACCTGCGGCTACGTCAAACTCTGGCATGGTGTCGTGCAGAGCTCGGAGAATTCCCAGCATATTTCCGACTGGTACACGCCATCGCATTTCATCCACGGCTTCCTGTTCTATGCCTTGGCGCGGTTTTTGTTTCCACGCTCACCGATCGGACTGAGGCTGGCATTCGCTGTCCTCATCGAAGGCGGCTGGGAGCTGGTCGAGAACAGCCCGTTCATCATCGACCGCTACCGCGCCGGCACCATCTCGCTCGATTATTACGGCGACAGCATCATCAATTCGGTGTCCGACACACTGGCCATGGTGCTGGGATTTGTGATGGCGCGAACGCTACCTATATGGGTGATCGTCAGCCTGGCCGTCATCTTCGAACTGGGTACCGGCTATCTCATCCGGGACAATCTGACACTCAACGTGATCATGCTGCTGCATCCGTTAGAGGCCATCAAGCAGTGGCAAAGTGGAATTTAGTCATATGAGCACATTTTCTCCCCGCGAAATCGTTTCGGAACTCGACCGTTTCATCATCGGCCAGAAAGACGCCAAGCGCGCCGTGGCCATCGCCTTGCGCAACCGCTGGCGCCGCCAGCAGCTGGAAGGCCAGATGCGCGAAGAGGTGATGCCGAAGAACATCCTGATGATCGGGCCGACGGGCGTCGGCAAGACCGAGATTTCGCGCCGCCTGGCGCGGCTGGCCGGTGCGCCCTTCGTCAAGGTCGAGGCGACCAAGTTCACCGAAGTCGGTTATGTCGGCCGCGATGTCGAGCAGATCATCCGCGATCTGGTCGAGATCGCCATCGGCCTGGTGCGCGAGAAGATGCGCGAGGACGTCAAGGCGCGCGCCCATATCAATGCCGAGGAACGCGTGCTGGAATCGCTTGTCGGCAAGACGGCGAGCCCGGCCACCCGCGATAGCTTTCGCAAGAAGCTGCGCGACGGTGAGCTCGACGACAAGGAGATCGAGATCGAAGTCGCCGACACCGGCACTGGCGGCATGCCCGGCTTCGAGATTCCCGGCATGCCGGGCGCCAATATCGGCGTGCTCAACATCAACGACATGCTGTCGAAGGCGATGGGCGGCAAGAAGACCAAGTCGCGCAAGACGACGGTCAAGGAATCCTACGCGCTGCTGGTCAATGATGAGTCCGACAAGCTGCTCGATCAGGACGAAGTGGTGCGCCGGGCGCTCGACGCGACGGAAAATGACGGCATCGTCTTCCTCGACGAGATCGACAAGATCGCGTCACGGGAAGGCGGCATGGGCGCCGGCGTTTCCCGCGAAGGCGTGCAGCGCGACCTGCTGCCGCTGATCGAGGGCACGACGGTGGCGACCAAATACGGACCGTTGAAGACCGACCACATCCTGTTCATCGCCTCGGGCGCGTTCCACGTTTCCAAACCGTCCGACCTTTTGCCGGAATTGCAGGGCCGACTGCCGATCCGCGTCGAGCTGCGGGCGCTGGAGAAGGACGATTTCGTCCGCATCCTGACCGAGACCGAGGCCAGCCTGATCAAGCAATATATCGCGCTGATGAAGACCGAAGGCGTCGACCTGACCTTCACGGACGACGCCATCGATTCGCTGGCCGGCATCGCCGTCGACCTCAACGCCAGCGTGGAGAACATCGGCGCAAGGCGGCTGCAGACGGTGATGGAGCGGGTGCTGGACGAAATCTCCTATGACGCGCCGGACCGCAACGGAACGAGCGTCACGATCGACGCCGCCTATGTGGAAAAGCACGTCGGCGATCTGTCGCGCAACACGGATTTGTCGCGATTCATCCTTTAAACGGCGGCGCCGGGTCATCCCGGCGCCGGTCCAGGCGACACGTCGGGCAAACAAGTTTCGGGTGTGGCCAGATGGTACCATCTGGCCATCTTTCGTAATGCTGGGTGAAGGGGTGCTCTCGACTCGAGAGAGAGCTTTACCTAGTTTGCGCGGCATTCTCGATCTCTTGGTTGACGCAATTCCGGACGTAAAACCGTTTCACACTTTTCCTGGAATTGCTTGGGCGGCGGCGCATGAAAAAACTGATCCTCCTCATTCTCGGCTTGACGCTGGCGGCGACGCTGTTCGCCACTGAGGCGGCGACATTGGTGCCGGCGGGAAACCGCAATGCCGTACAGCCGGACATTCCCGGCGCTTCAAGCCGGCGCACGCAGGCGACCAACACCACCTTCCAGGCGAAGTACCGCAAGGTTTACGCCTTGCTGCAGAACGACGCCGACCTGCGCGGCAAGATCAAGAAGGCAGCGGCCACCTACGGCATCGATCCCCTGCACATCGTCGGCGCCATCGTCGGCGAGCACACCTACAATGTCGACGCCTACGACCGGCTGCAGACCTACTATGTCAAGGCGATCTCCTATCTCTCCAGCAAGCTGTCCTTCGCCTATGACGGCGAGGACATCACGGATTTCGTGCAGCGGCCGGAATTCAAGAAATGCGCCGGGGTGTCGGACAGCTACGATCTGTGGGAATGCCGCGAGCAGGTGTGGAACCATTGGTTTCGCGGCAAGACCGTCGGCGGGACAAGCTTTCCCGACGACCGCTTCGGCGCCACCTTCTTCCAGCCCTATTATGCCGGCCAGACCTTCGGCCTCGGCCAGCTCAATCCGCTGACCGCCCTGCAGATGAGCGACCTGGTGCACAAGGTTTCCGGCCTGCCGAAGCTCGACGTCGGCGATCCCAACTCGGTCTACAAGACCATCATGGATCCCGACCTGACGCTGGCTTACGTCGCCGCGACAATCAGGAAATCGATCGACGCCTACAAGAGCATCGCCGGCTTCGATATTTCGGGCAATCCGGGACTGACCGCCACGCTCTACAATGTCGGCAATCCGGAGCAGCGCGCCCATGCGCTGAAGGCGGAGAACGACAGGCGCCGCGCTGCCGGCGAGCCGGAGAAGCTGCCGGAGGAGAATTACTACGGCTGGTTGGTCAACGACAAGCTACCGGAGCTGAAGGCGCTGTTTTAGGGCGCGTTGCGGATTCAGCAGCGAACTCGCTGACGTTTGCGCCGCCCCTCATTGCCCTGCCGGGCATTTCTCCCCGTATAGTGACGGGGAGAAAGTAGCTGGCCGCGACCTCGGCGCCTTCTTGCAGTGCTGGTGACTGGCGAAACCGGAGATGATAGCCCCCTTCTCCCCGTCACTATACGGGGAGAAGATGCCGGCAGGCAGATGAGGGGCGGCGCCGATCTCGAAAAGCGGCGCGGTGGCTCAAGCCGCCAGCAATGACTTCAGCTTGACGGCCTGCGATCCCAGCGCCTCCGGCGTCGGCTTCGCGCGCTTGCCGATCAGCATTTCGGCCAGCCGGATGTCGCGGGCGACAGCGTTGCCGGGGCCGATGCCGCTGGCGGCCACCAGCCGGCCGTCCTCGGCCAAATGGAAGAGGATGAAGGCACCATCGTCGAGATCGCGGCGCACCGTGCTGCGGCCCTCGTCGGAGAGCCCTGCGATCTGCAGGCTCAGGCCGTACTGATCCGACCAGAACCATGGCACCGCCGCATGCGCCTCGCCGGCACCCAGCATGTTTTTCGCCGCCAGCGCGCCCTGCTCCTGGGCGTTGCGCCAGGCTTCCAGCCGCACGCGCCGGCCGCCATAAACGGCGAGCGGAAACGAGCAGCAATCGCCGGCGGCAAAGATGTCGGGATCGCTGCCGCGCAATTGCGCATCGACTGATATGCCGTTGTCGATTGTCAGCCCTGCTTCGGCGGCAAGCCCGGTCACCGGCACGGCCCCGATGCCGATGACGGCGAGGTCGGCTGATATCTGCTGTCCGCCGGCAAGCGTCACGCGCACCTCGTTGCCATCGTCGGTGATGGACGCGATGCCGGTCCCGCACAGGATCGTCACGCCCTCGGCGACATGCGCCTCATGGATGATCTCGGCGATCTCGGCCGGCACGCCGCGCATCAGGATGCGCGGCTGCGCCTCGATGACGGTAACCGACGCTCCGAGCTTGCGCGCCGCAGCGGCGAGTTCGAGGCCGATGAAGCCGCCGCCGATGATGGCGATCCGATTGCCGACCTTGAGATGCGCGCGAATGGCGAGCGCGTCAGTGAAGGTTCGGAGATAGACACAGCGCGAACCCAATCCGGGCATCGGCAGCTTGCGCGGCGTCGAACCGGTCGCCAGCAGGAGCCTGTCATAGGGCAGGACCGAGCCGTCCGACAGCCGCACCGCATTCGCCGCGCGATCGATCGCCACGGCCTCGACGGAATGGATATGCCGGATCGATTTCTCGGCCAGAATCGCGTCGCTGGCGATCGCCTTGATTTCGGGCGTATCGCGGACCATCGCGTCCTTGGACAGCGGCGGGCGCTCGTAGGGCAGATGCGGCTCGTCGCCGACCAGCATCACCGGCCCGTCATAGCCCAGCTCCCGCAGAGCCAACGCTGCGCGCCCGCCGCATTCGCCGGCGCCGATGATGACCATTCCCCGCGCCATATCAGTCATCCGATCTGGATCAGGACTTTGCCGGCGTCGACCTTGACCGGATAGGTCTTCAGGTTGACGCAGACCGGCGCGCCGCGGGCGTCACCCGTCTTGTAGTTGAAACGGCCATTGTGCTTGGGGCATTCGATGATGTCGTCCATCACCAGCCCGTCGGCCAGGTGCACCTTTTCGTGCGTGCAGAGGCCGTCGGTGGCGAAGAACTCATCGTCGGGGCTGCGATAGATGGCGAAGGTGCGGCCGCCATGATCGAAGCGCATCACATCCTCCTCGTCGATGTCCTCGGCGCCACAGGCCTCAACCCAGTCGCTCATTCAGTCCTCCCCTGAAAATCGGATAGAAGCACGATCATTCCGCCGCTGCCGCGACGGCATCGTTGTGGAATTCTTCGCGATATGGCCGGGCGGTCGGCGGCAGCTCGCGCTTGAGGAAATAGTCCTCGTTGCGCAGCTGGCGCAGGAAGACCGGGATCATCTCGCGGTAGCCGGCCAGGATCGACGGTGTCGGCGTCGGCAGGTCGTGCTTGATCAGTTCGTGCAGCTTCGGCAGCGCATGATAGGGCACCATCGGGAACATGTGATGCTCGACATGGTAGTTCATGTTCCAATAGATGAAGCGGCTGATCGGGTTCATGTAGACAGTGCGGCTGTTGAGCCGGTGATCGATGACATTGTCGGCCAGGCCGCCATGCTGCAGCAGGCCGACCATGACGTGATGCCAGGCGCCATAGAGCCTGGGCAGGCCGACCAGCATCAGTGGCAGGAACGAGCCGGTGTAGAGCGCCAACACAATGGTCGCGGCATAGATCGCCGTCCAGACGCGGGCGGCGCGGATCGCCTTCGGCTGCTCCTGCTCGGGAATGAAGGTCTTTTCCGCGGCGCTGATGTTGCTGGCGGCATTGCGCAGCATGTCGCTCATCGCATGCCAGGCGTCGAGCACACCGACGAAGCCCAGCACGGCGCGAACAAGGTCCGGCGGCCGCATCACCGAGATTTCCGGGTCGCGGCCGACGATGATGGTGTCGGTATGGTGGCGCGTGTGGCTCCAGCGCCAGGTCACCGGATTGCGCATGATCATGAAGCAGGCGATCTGATAGACCACATCATTCATCCACTGCGTCCGGAAAGCGGTGCCGTGGCCACATTCGTGCCAGCGAGAATCCGTCGACGAGCCGTAGAGAACGCCATAGACGAAGAAGAACGGCACGCACCACCAGCTGCCCCAGAACCAGGCGCCGCCGGCGCCGCTGACGATCAGCGCGGCGAACCAGATCGCTGTATCGCGGATCGCCGGCCAGTCGGAGCGCTGCATCAGCTCCTTCATCTGCTTGCGGGACACGTCGGTGTGATACCACTCGGCCGCGGACAGGCCGGTCTCGACGGCGAGCTTGGCGTCGCGGCCGATCAGGCTGTAGTCACGCCGGGACGGCGCAGCATGCATGGTTGCCTCCCACGGCACGGCACTCGCCGAAACGAATGCCTGAGATCCCTTGTCTTCGAGACTGAAAAATAGCGCCGGATCATGATAGACTCAACATCATAAAGATAGTTTCTATCATTTCCCATCAGAATGGTGTAGGAAGCCTCAGGCAATTCCAATGAGGCAAGCATGGCGAAACGGCCGACCATCACTGATCTGGCGCGCGTCTCAGGCGTCAGTGTCGCCACCGTCGACCGCGTGCTGAACAACCGGCTGCCGGTGCGCGAGGAGACCGCGCGCCGCGTCTACGAGGCCGCTACCGATATCGGCTATCACGCCGCCGGACTTATCAAGCAGCGCATGCGCCAGGAATTGCCTGAGTACCGGCTGGGCTTCCTGCTGCTGCGGGGCAATGATGCCTTCTACGGTGACTTCGCGCGTGAACTCGAACTGGCCATCTCGCAATCGAAACGCTTCCGCGGTGTTGCGACCATCGACTTCGCCAGTTCCCTGGCTCCCGACGAGATCGCCTCCCAGATGCGCAAGCTGGCGGCAAAATCGCGGGCTATCGCCGTTGTCGGCCCGGACCATCCGACCCTGACAGCGGTCGTGGAAGCCTTGAAGGCGAGAGGCCAGCCGGTCTTTTCGGTGCTGTCCGACTTTGCCGCCGGCATCCGGGAGGGCTATATCGGCCTCGACAACCGCAAGGTCGGGCGCACCGCCGCATGGATGATCTCCAAGGCAGCGAAGAAGCCTGGCAAGGTCGCCCTCTTCGTCGGCAGCCACCGCTTCCACGGCCACGAGCTGCGCGAGATCGGCTTTCGCTCCTTCTTCCGCGAGCATGCGCCGGACTTCAGCGTGCTTGAAACGCTGGTCAATCTGGAAGCCAACCAGGTGACCCATGATGCGATGATCGATCTTCTGGCGCGTTATCCGGATCTTGTCGGCTGCTACGTCGCCGGCGGGGGCATGGAAGGCGCGGTTTCGGCGCTGCGGGCAGCAAGGCCCGCGAACATGCCGGTGGTCGTTTGCAACGAGATCAACGCCGAATCGCGCGCGGCACTCGCCGACAACATCCTCACCATGGTGATCTCGACGCCGCTCGCCGCTCTGTGTCGCGAGCTTGTCGACCTGATGGCGCATGCCATCGAAACCGGCGCCGCCAACGCTCCAGGCCAGACCTTCCTGCCCTTTGACATCTATCTGCCGGAAAACATCTAGCTTCCGTCGCGCGAGCCGCCGAGGCAAATGATAGAATCTATCAGGGCGATGCATAAATCGGCCGGCAGGCCTCTGAATCGCCCTTGACGCCCGGATGTGAAATGGAATAAATATTTCACCAACTATATATTTTGGTTCTTTCGTTCCGGAACATCTGTTTCAAACGGAGGGGTTGGCGTTCCAGCAAACGGCAAGGCGTCACCCGGAACAGAAACGATATCAGGGAGAGATTCCCCGGGGAGATCGGGGATTCCGGATAAATCGGTGAAACCGGACACCAGCATGTGGAGGAGAAACACAATGAAGAAACTGATTTTGGGCGTCGCTTTCGCGGCGCTGATGAGTTCATCCGCCATGGCCGCCAAGGTTGGCGTGTCGATGGCCAAGTTCGACGACAACTTCCTGACCGTGCTGCGCAACGGCATGATCGAGCAGGCCAAGGGCATGGATGGCGTCGAGCTGCAGGTCGAGGACGCGCAAAACGACGTCGCCAAGCAGCTCGACCAGATCAAGAACTTCGCCGCTTCGGGCGTCGACGCGATCATCGTCAATCCGGTCGACACCTCGGCCACGCAGGCTATGTCGGACGCTGCCGCCGCGGCCAAGATCCCGCTGGTCTACGTCAACCGCGAGCCGGTCAACGTCGACACCCTGCCTGACAACCAGGCCTTCGTCGCCTCGAACGAGGCCGATTCCGGCACGCTCGAGACCAAGGAAGTCTGCCGCTTGTTCAAGGAAGCCGGCAAGAAGGAAGCCAACGTCTACGTGATCATGGGCGAGCTCTCCAACCAGGCCGCCGTGCAGCGCACCAAGGATATCGAAGAGGTGATCGCTACGCCGGACTGCAGCTTCATCAAGATCATCGACAAGCAGACATCGAACTGGAATCGCGACGAGGCGCAGAACCTGATGACCAACTGGTTGTCGACCGGCAAGCCATTCGACGGCGTCATCGCCAACAATGACGAAAGCGCCATCGGCGCCATCCAGGCGATGAAGGCCGCCAACATCGACATGAAGACGGTCGTGGTCGGCGGCGTCGACGCCACCCAGGACGCACTTGCCGCCATGCAGGCGGGCGACCTCGACGCAACCGTGTTCCAGGACGCGGCCGGCCAGGGCGCCGGTGCGCTGGATGCGGCGCTCAAGCTCTCCAAGGGCGAAAAGGTCGAACACAAGGTCTACGTCCCCTTCCAGCTGGTGACGCCGGCCAACATCGACAAGTTCCTGAAGAAGAACTGAGCGGCGGACATACGGAGCGGCGCTCACAGCGCCGCTCCTCTTTCCCTCGGCGCCGGCAAGGCAGCGAGGGGCGACCGCGGCTGACGGAGGACAGAATACGTGGCACAGACATCTCATGGCGTCGGCGGAGTTGGCTATGACGCGAAGAAGCGCGCATGGCCTGCCGAGCTCAACGTTTTCCTGGCGCTTGTCATTCTTGTTGTCGTCTTCGAACTGATCGGCCGCATCTTTCTTGGCGACAGCTTCCTGTTCAACACCCGCGGCGACGTCAGCGCGATCTTCAACGAAGCCCGCCTGCAGATCATCATCCTGCAGGTGTCGATCGTCGGCATCATCGCCATCGGCGTGACGCAGGTGATCATCACCGGCGGCATCGACCTGTCCTCGGGTTCGATCGTCGGCGCGACCGCGATGATTGCGATGAGTTTTGCCCAGGTGGCGACCGTCAACGGCAATCCCAATCCCAAGGCGATGTTCCTTGCACAGGGCTGGACCGACCTGCCGGTGATCGTGCCGGTGCTGGTCGCGATCGGCTGCGGCCTGTTTGCCGGCCTGGTCAACGGCGCCTTGATCGCCTACACGCGCATACCGCCGTTCATCGCCACGCTCGGCATGATGGTGACCGCGCGCGGCATCGCCAAATGGTGGTCCAAGGGCCAGCCGATCTCGTTTCCCACCGAGAGTTTCGCTGGCATCGGCAAAGGCCTGATGCCCGTCATCATCTTCCTGTCGCTGGCGGTGCTGTTCCAGCTGATCATGACCTACACCAGGTACGGCAAGCACTGTTACGCGATCGGCTCCAATGAGGATGCCGCGCGCATGTCCGGCATCAAGATCGCCAACCACAAGATCCTCGTCTACGTCATCGCCGGTGTGCTTGCCGCACTCGCCGCCGTGGTGCTGAGCTCCAAGAACCTGACCGCGCAGTCCGGCATGGGCGTGATGTACGAACTCGACGCCATCGCCATGGCGGTCATCGGCGGCGTCTCATTGTCGGGTGGCCGCGGCTCGATCATCGGCACGGTGATAGGCTCGCTGATCTTCGGCGTCATCATCTCCGGCTTCACCTTCCTGCGCCTCGACGCCTACTACCAGGAGATGGTCAAGGGCGTGATCATCGTCGGTGCGGTCGTTCTCGACCAGTGGCGCCAACGCCTGCGGGCAATGAGGGCTTGACCATGTCAGACATCGTCCTGAAGACCGAAAACCTGACCAAACGCTATGGCGGCGTGCATGCGCTGGAAGGCGCGAACTTCGAGCTGCGCAAGGGCGAGCATGTCGCCATCATGGGCGACAACGGCGCCGGCAAGTCGACCTTCGTTCGCCAGATCACCGCCGTCGAGCAGCGCACCAGCGGCCAGATCTGGTTCGACGGCAAGGAAGTGAATTTCACCGGGCCGATCGAGGCTCGCACGGCGGGCATCGAGACAGTGTTCCAGAACCTGGCGCTGGCCGACGATCTTGACGTGCCCTCGAACCTGTTCCTCGGCCGCGAAAAGGTGCTGTTCAATCTCGGGCCGTTCTCGATCCTCGACCGCAAATATATGCGCAAGGCGACCGAGGCGGCGCTGATCCGCACGGCGGTGAAGATCCCCAATCTGTCCAACACCATCCGCCACATGTCCGGAGGCCAGCGCCAGTGCGTGGCGATCGCCCGGACCGCGACCTTCGCCTCCAAGCTGATCATCATGGATGAGCCGACGGCCGCACTCGGCGTGCAGGAGACGGCGCAGGTCGAAAACATCATCCGCACGCTGAAGGACAATGGCGAGCCGCTGATCCTGATCAGCCACAACATGCGCCAGGTGTTCGATCTTTGCGACCGCATCGTCGTGTTCCGGCGCGGCCGCATCGTCGCCAATTTGCGCAAGGAAAACACCGACGGAAACGATATCGTCTCCTACATCACCGGCGCCAAGACCGGCGAGGCGGAACTCGCGGCCTAAACAGGGTGGTCGCCCGGTTTAGGAATAATCTGGCTCGCTGGAAAAATACCCCTGCCACCTTTCGCTGACAGCAAGGTGGAGACACCACTCTCTCTAACCCATCCCTAGAGGAAATTTCCATGACTCTCCGCTTCGCCCTCCTCGGTGCCGGCCGCATCGGCAAGGTTCACGCCCGCGCCGTCGGCTCCAATCCGCAGGCCAAACTGGTTGCCGTCGCCGACGCGTTCGAGAAGGCGGCGACCGAGTTGGCGAGCGCCTACGGCGCCGAAGTGCGCACAATCGACGCCATCGAGAAATCCAAGGACATCGACGCCGTCGTCATCTGCACGCCGACCGATACCCATGCCGATTTGATCGAGCGTTTCGCCAAGGTCGGCAAGGCGATCTTTTGCGAGAAGCCGATCGATTTGAACGTCAAGCGCGTCGAGAAATGCCTGGCGGTGGTCGACAAGACCAAGGCGACGCTGATGGTCGGCTTCAACAGGCGCTTCGATCCGCATTTCGCCGCCGTGCGCAAGGCGATCGACGACGGCGCCATCGGCACCGTCGAGATGGTCACCATCACCTCGCGCGATCCGGGTGCGCCGCCGATCGACTACATCAAGCGCTCGGGCGGCATTTTTCGCGACATGACCATCCATGATTTCGACATGGCGCGCTTCCTGCTCGGCGAGGAGCCGGTGGCGGTCAGCGCCCATGCCTCGGTGCTGGTCGACAAGAAGATCGGCGCGGCTGGCGATTTCGACAGCGTCAGTGTCATCCTCGAGACCGCTTCGGGCAAGCAGGCCGTCATCTCCAATTCGCGCCGCGCCACCTATGGCTACGACCAGCGCATCGAGGTGCATGGCTCGAAAGGCATGATCGCGGCCGAGAACCAACGCCCGGTGTCGATCGAACTGGCCAACGAGAAGGGCTACACCCGCCCGCCATTGCATGACTTCTTCATGACCCGCTATCTCGACGCCTATGCCAACGAGATCGCTGCCTTCATCGCAGCGGCGACGTCGGGCAAGAAGGCGGCGCCAAGCGGCGCGGACGGGCTGGTGGCGCTGAAGCTGGCGGATGCGGCGCTGAAATCCGCGACATCGGGCAAGACCGTCCGCCTCGACAAGTAAGAACCGGAATCCGGACCCCAGACCCCAGACCCCAGACCCAGGAGCATAGCGATGAGTGCATCCGCCGATCGCAATTCGCAGACACGCGCCATCGTCACCGGCGGTGCGCAAGGCATCGGCTTTGCCGTTGCCGAGGCGCTGGCCGACGAGGGCTGCCGGGCGCTGGCGCTCATCGGCCGCTCGCAGGAGAAGGGCGACAAGGCCGTTGCCCATTTCAGGAAATTGGGTGTCGACGCGATCTTCATCAGCGCGGACGTCTCGAAGGTCGCCGACTGCAAGCGCGCGGTCGCCACGGCGATCTCGCATTTCGGCACCATCAACGCGCTGGTCAACGCCGCCGCGACGTCGGCGCGTGGTTCGCTGGTCGAAACCAGCGAAGAGCTTTTCGACAGTATTTTCGACACCAATGTGCGCGGGCCGTTTTTCCTGATGCAGGGCGTGGTGGCGCATCTGCTCGAGAAGAAGGCGCCCGGCTCGATCGTCAATGTGCTGTCTATGTCGGCGCATTGCGGGCAGTCTTTCCTGACGCCCTATTCGACCAGCAAAGGCGCGCTGATGACGCTGACCAAGAATGTCGCCAATGCGTATCGCTATAACCGCATCCGCAGCAACGCCGTGCTGCCCGGCTGGATGGACACCGAGGGCGAGGACATCGTGCAGAAGAAATGGCACGACGCGCCCGACGACTGGCTGGCAAAGGCCGAGGCGGCGCAGCCGATGGGCCAGTTGGTGAAGCCCGACCAGCTCGCGCGGCTGATCAGCTACATGGTCAGCCCGCAGTCAAGCGTCATGACCGGATCGCTGGTCGACTACGACCAGAGCATCGCAGGGTCATCGCCGGAGTAGCGTCGGCGAGTCTGGCGGCATCACTTCGTCATCCACGGGCGGAGCAAGCAGCGTAGCGACGCGGCGCAGACCCGAGGATCCATGCCGCGACTTCCGAGCGTCACAGCAGTCCAGACTTCTGCTCCGCTGCACTCTTCGATTGGCGTCCCGGCATGGGTCCCAGGGTCTCCCCGACGGAGCTTCGCTCCTGCTTCGCCCAGGGATAACGAAGTCGAGAGGCTTCGGCCCATCCCGCAATTGGCTACCATCGGTTAGCCCCCGCGCCCTGTTGCCGCCGCATCGCCATTCCCATATAGTCAGGATAGTCAGACTGGTCATGGAGGTCGCAATGCTATCTGCGCCCAAAGAGAATACCAACTGGACGGTCGCCGGGGCAAAAGCCCGGCTCTCGGAAGTTATCGAGCGCGCACAGTCTTCACCGCAGACGATCACTAGAAACGGCAAACCAAGCGTGGTTGTCGTCTCGGCCGAGGAATGGCAGCGGAAGACCGCGCGCAAGGGTACGCTTGCGGAGTTCCTGCTGGAGTCGCCGCTGCGCGGCGCCGATCTCGACCTTCAGCGTCAGCGTGACGAACCGCGTGATCTGCCGCTGTGAGGCTACTGCTCGATACGAATGTCTTGTCCGAGGTGACAAGGCCGGCACCGGACGCACGCGTTCTGGACTGGCTGGACGGGCTTGATGAGGACCGCTCATTTATCAGCGTCGTGTCGATTGCCGAGATCCGGCGCGGGGTTGCCCTCATGGATGAGGGCCGGAAACGTGAGGCACTGGCCGAGTGGCTTGCTCGGGACCTGCCGCAGCGCTTCGAGCAGCGGGTTATTCCGGTGGACGAACTGGTTGCCTTGGCCTGGGGCGACCTGATGGGCCTTGCGAAGCGCCGCGGTCGCGGTCTGGCGTCGATGGACGGCCTGATCGCAGCCACGGCGATTGCGCAAGAACTCACCTTGGCAACGCGCAATACGAAGGATTTCGAAGGCTTTGGAATTGAACTCTTCGATCCCTGGACTGCATGAGCCGCTCGGTGCAGCATGTCTGGAAAGCCGCCTGAGACAGGAGTGTGCGTTTGCTCTCATATCGCTTACTGAAAAATCACGCCGGCATTCTTCTGGTTGGTGACTATACATCTCTTCAATGGCTCCGCACGGTCGTGCATGAGGTCAATGAGCGATCGCCACTCATTAAGAACAGGGAAGGCCTGTTCTTAAATCTAGCCTACGATGTCCGGAAGGCCTACGAACGCCAACGCGAGATTCTACACCCCTCCTCAGATCATGAGGAAATGGGCATCCGTTATGGAGTCCAGGCGCTGTGGCCCGTTATTCTTCTTCAGCAAAGGATGCTGAGGGTATCGCTGGCGTATCTCGAACACACCGCAAAAACCCAGGCCATTGTCTATGCTCTGGAAGCCGTAATCGAGGAGGCTCTCAAGGAGGATTTCGCAGCGCTTGGCGCTGAAGCAGTCGCGCGTTGGCAGCGGCTGGATCCAGCATACCGCAATGTTTTCGATGGTCTCTGGAGCCGTACCGCAATTTTCTGCTCATGGTCAAAATCCGAGCGGAGGCGGCATTTTCTGGACCTACTATCCAGTTTCGAGCCCATGTACGAAACCCTCTACACATACCGCCTTCAACGTGGTGAGAAGAATCTTTTGTCACCTGGAGACCTTCTGGAGTGGGATAACGTCGAATGGCCTGATCCGCGCTGGTAAGCCCGATCAGGCACGTGACAAGCTCCTCCGCTTCGACTATATCAGCCACATGATCAACCTGACCGCCACGTATTGGTACTTTAGGAGCTCGCTGGCGGCGGGAGGATTGCGCTCGATCTGAAGATTGCAGCAACAAGATCCGAACAGCCGCCATACCTGGCGGCTTTTTTGTTTTCAGCCGGCAGGTTCCCCAAACAGGAGCAGAAAGCCGTGTTGACCACCACAGATGATCTTCGGGTCAAGGAAATCAGGGAATTGAGTACGCCGGACCAAGTGATGCGGGAGATACCGCGCATGCTGACGGCAACGCGCACCGTCAGCGCGTCACGCAACGCAATCCACGCTATTTTGAACGGCATCGACGACCGGCTGCTCGTCATCGTCGGGCCGTGTTCGATCCACGATCCGGTCGCCGCCGTGGACTATGCCAGCCGTCTGGCGGCGCTGCGCGAGAGCCTGTCGGACCGGCTCGAGATCGTGATGCGGGTCTATTTCGAGAAGCCGCGCACGACGGTCGGCTGGAAGGGCCTGATCAACGATCCCGACCTCGACGGCAGCTTCAACATCGACAAGGGACTGAGGATGGCGCGCAATGTGCTCTCCGCCGTCAACAATCTCGGCCTGCCGGCGGCGACCGAATTCCTCGACATGACCACGCCGCAATACATCGCCGACCTCGTCGCCTGGGGCGCGATCGGCGCGCGCACGACCGAGAGCCAGATCCACCGCGAGCTTGCCTCCGGCCTGTCCTGCCCGGTCGGCTTCAAGAACGGCACCGACGGCAATTTGCGGATCGCCGCCGAGGCGGTGAAATCCGCCGCCCAGCCGCATCATTTCATGGCGGTGACCAAGGGTGGCCGCAGCGGCATCGCGACGACGACAGGCAATGAGGATTGTCACGTCATCCTGCGCGGTGGCGTCGCGCCCAATTATGACGCGGCGAGCATCGAAGCTGCCAGCACCGAGCTTGCCCGCATCGGCGTCGCGCCGCGCCTGATGATCGATGTCAGCCACGCCAACTCAGCCAAGAAGCCCGAGAACCAGCCCAAGGTGGCGGCCGATGTCGCCGGCCAGGTCGCGGCGGGGGACGAGCGCATCATCGGCGTCATGATCGAGAGCAACCTCGTCGCCGGCCGGCAGGACGTGGTGGCAGGCAAGCCGCTGGTCTATGGCCAGAGCATCACCGATGGCTGCATCGGCTGGGCGACCACCGAGACGGTGCTGCACGGCCTTGCCGGCGCCGTCGAGTGGCGCCGCTCCGTGCGCCGCGCCATGATCGACAGCCGCCAGGGAGCCGCCTGATTGGTGAAGCCGGTAGGGATAAGGCGGCGGTTTTCAGGTTCAGACCTGGATTCACGCCGCCTTCAAGCCTTGCCAGGCGGTCAGCATTGAAACCACAACCAGAAGCAGTCCGGCCGCCCGGCCGGCAAAGGCGGTCGCCCGGGGATTGGCGACCGGTTGCGGCAGGTCTGGGTCAGCGGCTGGGACACTCCGGCCGCTGGCGGCTGAGGTGACCGCAGATACTTGGCGTGGAAATTTTTGACCGGTCGGATGGTGCTTGCCTTGGCAGGTCGCATGCCTTGGGGATTGGCCGAAACGCCCGTTACTTCGTCATCCTGGGGCGAAGCAAGGAGCGAAGCGACAGGGAGGCTTCGGCCAATCGCGAATGTCTGCGACGGGTCACCAAATGAATGGTGAAATCTTGCCCGCCGAGAGTCGGTAACCTTCCCCGTCGACGAACTACATGGCTCTACCTGACATCGACCCAGCGCTTTTCCTCGAAGGAGCGCGCCATCGCGTGCACCGTGCGCTCGATCTCCAGCCCTTCGGCAAACTCGATGAGCCGCGCCGGCTTGCCGGCAAGCCGCGTCAGCAATTCGTGGCATTCGATGATCTTGAGGTCGTTGAAGCCGAGGCCATGGCCTGGCGCCGGCAGGAAAGCATCGTAGGGCTTGTGGTGCGGCGCCACCAGGATGGTGCGGTAGCCCTGTTCGGTCGGCCGATCGGCGGTGAGATAGAGTTGGAATTCGTTCGATCGTTCCTGGTCGAACAGGATCGATCCTTTCGAGCCGAATATCTGGACGGCGATGCGGCCCTTGCGGCCCCAGGCCGAGCGGTTGACCAGCAGCGTGCCGGCAATGCCGTTCTCCAGATGCATGAGCACGCTCGCGATGTCATAGGTCTCCACCGCGCGACGGCCGCCGCTGGCCACCTTGCGATCGGCATAGGGCTTGGCCATGTCGCAGATGACGCTGGCGACGCGGCCGAACAGGGCGGAGACCAGCGACAACGGGTGCACGGCGAAATCGTCGAGCGCGCCGTAGCCGGAAGTGGCTTCGTGCTTCCAGAAGAACAGCGCCTCGGGATCGGCCATGAAGTCCTCGTCCATCTCGATGCGCAGATGGTTGACCTCGCCGATGATCTTCTCATCGAGCAGCATGCCGATATGACGGATCGCCGGGCTCTGGATGTAGTTGTAGCCGAGCGCGGCAACCTTGCCGGACTTTTTCGCCGCCGCCGCCATGGCTTCAGCCTCGGCAAAGCTTGGCGCCATCGGCTTTTCGCACCACAGATGCTTGCCCGCTTCGAGGATGGCGATGGCCATCTCCGGATGGAACTGGTTGGGCGTGGTCAGCGAGACGATATCGACCTCCGGATCGTTGACGACCGCGCGCCAGTCGCCGGAGGCCTTGGCGAAACCGAACTCGCCCGCCTTGCGCCGGGCAAGCTCCTCATTGACCTCGCCGAGATGGACCAGCCGGGGTTTAGGCACGTCTGGAAAGACGGCGCCGACGGCGCTCCATGCTATGGCGTGACACTTGCCCATGAAACCCGTGCCGATGAGACCGACGCCGACCATTTTCCGTTCCTCCACTGCCTGAAGCGCTTCGTGGATGAATTAATCCATTTTCTCTTGGAATGGAATGTATGTCTCATTTTTTATGGCGTTCTTGCGCAGGCTCACTATGATGGGGCACAGAGGGACGCTTCACGCATGAGCTTGGACAGGGCGACGATGGACGAACGGGTACCTCGCGACTTCGAGACGCTGCGCGCAACGATCCTCGATCGGCGCGAAAGCCTGCCGAAGCGCATCGCCCAGATCGCCGCCTATGCGCTCGACAATCCCGACGACATCGCCTTCGGCACCGCCGCCAGCATCGCCGCTTCGGCCGGCGTGCAGCCTTCGACCTTGATCCGTTTTGCCCAGCAGCTTGGCTTCGACGGTTTCACCAGCCTGCAGCAGGTATTCCGCGAGCGGCTGCGCGAGCGCAACTCGTCCTATGACGAAAGGCTGCAGGCCTTGCGCGCCAAGGCCGAGGGGGGCGCCGGCCACCGGGCGATCTTCGACGGTTTCGTCGCTGCCGCCTCCACCTCGCTCAATGACATCTCGCGCGCGCTGGACGAAGCGCATCTGGAAGACGCAATCTCCCTGCTGGCAAAGGCGGAGACCATCTACGTGCTGGCCAAGCGCCGCTCCTATCCGGTGGCGTCCTACATCGCCTACGCGCTGGGCAAGCTCAAGATCCGCAACCAGCTGATCGAATCGGCCGCCGGCCTGAATGCCGAGATGATCGCCTTCGCCACGCCGGCGGATGCCGTCATCGCCATCTCGTTCTCACCCTACGCCCCGGCCACCATCGAGGAGGCACGCAGCATTTCGGAACAGGGTGTGCCGATCGTCGCCATCACCGACAGCTCGTTCTCGCCGCTCGCCCAGTTCGCCAAGGTCTGGTTCGAGGTTGCCGAGGCCGATTTCGCCGGCTTCCGTTCGCTGTCGGCGACGATGGCGCTGGCCATGGCGCTGACCGTCGGCGTCGGCGAGAAACGACGCGACACGGGCCGCAAGCGCAAAGCTTAGAGAACCTCTACGGACGCCTCGCCTGCCGCCAAAAGCCGCGCCGCGTCGCGCGCGGGCGACAAGCCGAACTGACGGGCATATTCCCGGCTGAACTGGGAAGCGCTCTCGTAGCCGACGGCGAAGGCAACGCTTGCAACATTGCCTGGCTGGGCGGCCAGCAAATGGCGGGCTTCCAGGAGCCGGATCTGTTTCTGATACTGGATCGGGCTCATGGCCGTCGCCGCCTTGAAGTGGCGGAAAAATGCAGCGTTGCTCATATGGGCGATTTCAGCCAGATCGCTGACCCGGACCGGCTGATGGCAATGTGACCGGATCCAGGCAATCGCCTGGCCGATCCGGGACAGATGGCCGTCGGCGCGCGCAAGCTGGCGAAGCTTTCCGCCCTGGGGGCCTTGCAGCAGCCGAAACAACATCTCGCGTTCAAGCGTGGCCGCCAGCACGGGAATCTCCCTTGGCCGGTCGAGCAGCCGCATCATTCGCCGCAAGGCGTCGAGCAGGTCGTCATTGACGGGCGAGGTGGAGAAACTGTCGCCGCCGAGCGCGGGTTCATGCTCGACGAGGAGGGCGGCGACGGCCTGCAGGTCGAGGGTGAAGCCGATCGCCAGGTAGGGATGTCTGGGGCTCGCTTCGACCAACTGGCTGATGGTGGGAGTGTCGACAGTGTAGATGAAATAGCTGGCGGGATTGTATCGAAGGGTCCGGCCCCCGATCAGAACCGTTTTCGCACCCTGCAGCACGAACAGGATCCCCGACCCCCATACCCCCGCCATTGGCGCCGTGGCGACTTCGCTGCGGCCGATCGAAACGCGAGGGATCGCCGTTCTCGTGCGTCGCCCCTGCGCATGGCGCGCGGCGATATCGATCAACTCTTGCAGTGCCTCGCTCATGATCTCAGCATCGCGCATCCGAATGGGCCGCGCAACCCATATGAGAGGATTGGGCAAGAGCTGGAGAGTTTTCGGCGCGCGGTGTTTCCCACAGGGCGCCATCTCTGGGGTCTTCGACAGGAAGAGATGGAGATACAAATGATGAAATCGAAAACCGCTGTGGTGACAGGCGCCAACAAGGGCATCGGCCGTGAAATCGCCCGGCGTCTGGCGTCGACGGGCTTCAAGGTCTGGCTTGGCGCCAGGAATGCCGAGCGTGGCATGGCGGCGGCACAGGAATTGCGCAGCGAAGGCCTGGACGTTCAATGGCTCGAGCTGGATGTCACACAGGACGAAAGCGTGGCGGCGGCCGCCAAGACTGTCGGGGCGGAAAGCGCTTGTCTCGACGTGCTGGTGAACAATGCCGGCGTCGCCATCAACTACGAGCTGCCGCCGAGCCAGCAGCACATTGCCGATGTCATGGCGACCTATGACGTCAATGTCTTCGGGCCGATCCGCGTGACCCAGGCCTTCCTGCCGCTGCTGCTTGCAGCGCCGGCCGCCCGCATCGTGATGGTGAGCAGTTCCACGGGTTCCATCGGGAGGGCGCTCGATTCCGCCACGCCGAACCATTCGGTCAATCTGATGGGTTATGGCAGTTCGAAGACGGCCCTGAATGCCATCACCGTCGCCTTCGCCCGCGAGCTTGCGCCGCAAGGCATCAAGATCAATGCAGCGGCGCCGGGCTATACCGCCACCGACCTGAATGGATTTAAGGGCCACCGCACCGTGCAGCAGGCGGCCGAGATCGTCATACGCCTGGCGACCCTGGATGCCGATGGTCCGAACGCCGGGTACTTCAACGACGATGGCCCGCTTCCGTGGTGAACGGAGACAGACCCGCCAAAGTCTCCTCCCCTACGCATCATTTGGTGGCACTTTTAAACGAAGGAACGCTCATTCCATATTGACTATGGATTGGAATTATTATTTCATATTCCCGGCGCCACGCTGCCGCTCGCGCGTGTTACCCAACAATGTTGTTCATGACAACAAGGCCGACGGGAGGTTCCAATGAGCGAAGCCGTGGACACGAAACAGGCGCCGCTCGACGTCATCACCATCGGTCGCGCTTCCGTCGACCTTTACGGCCAGCAGATCGGCTCGCGGCTGGAGGATATCACCTCCTTCGCCAAGTCGGTCGGCGGCTGCCCGGCCAACATTTCGGTCGGCACGGCCAGGCTCGGCCTGCGCTCCGCGCTGCTGACCCGCGTCGGCGACGAGCAGATGGGCCGCTTCATCCGCGAGCAGCTCAAGCGCGAAGGCGTCAATGTCGACGGGCTGAAGACCGACAAGGAGCGGCTGACCGCTTTGGTGCTGCTGTCGGTCGAGGACGAAGGCGTCTCGCCGATGATCTTCTACCGTTCGGACTGCGCCGACATGGCGCTGGCGCCGGAAGACATCGACGAGGCCTTCATCGCCTCGGCCCGGTCGATCGTCGTCACCGGCACCCATTTTTCCCGGCCCAACAGCGATGCCGCCCAGCGCAAGGCGATCCGCATCATGAAGGCCAAGGGCGGCAAGGTGGTGTTCGACATCGACTACCGGCCCAATCTCTGGGGTCTTGCCGGCCATGCCGAAGGGTTCGAGCGCTATGTGAAATCGGACCGGGTCTCGGCCCAGCTGAAGACGGTGCTGCCCGATTGCGACCTCATCGTCGGCACCGAGGAAGAGATCATGATCGCGTCGGGCACCGATGATTGCCTGAGCGCGCTGAAGACGATCCGCTCGCTGTCGTCCGCCACCATCGTCCTGAAGCGCGGCGCCATGGGCTGCATCGCCTATGACGGACCGATCAGCGACGACCTGGAAGACGGCGTCGTCGGCAAGGGGTTCCCGATCGAGATCTACAATGTGCTCGGCGCCGGCGACGCCTTCATGTCCGGCTTCCTGCGCGGCTGGCTGGGCGGAGAAGACCATGCGACGTCCGCAACCTGGGCCAATGCCTGCGGCGCTTTTGCCGTATCGCGGCTGCTCTGCGCGCCGGAGTATCCGACCTTCGAGGAGTTGCGGTTCTTCCTCAATCACGGCAGCAAGCATCTGGCGCTGCGCAAGGACGAGGCGATCAACCACATCCATTGGGCGACGACGCGTCGCCGCGACATTCCCTCACTGATGGCGCTTGCCTGCGACCACCGCGTGCAGCTCGAGGATGTGGCGGCGAAGGCCGGTGCCGATCCGGCGCGCATCCGTGACTTCAAGGTGCTGGCGGTCAAGGCAGCGGCGAAGGTCGCCGCCGGCCGCGACGGCTACGGCATGCTGATCGACGAGAAGCATGGCCGCGAGGCGATGTTCGAATTCGCCCGTCACCCCTTCGCCTGGCTCGGCCGGCCGGTCGAACTGCCGGGCTCGCGGCCGCTGCGCTTCGAATTCTCGCAGGACATCGGCTCGCAGCTCACCGAATGGCCGGTCGATCACTGCATCAAGTGCCTGTGCTTCTACCATCCCGACGATCCGGCGGCGCTCAAGGAAGAACAGCAGCAGAAGCTGCGCGCGCTGTTCGAAGGCGCGCGGAAAGTAGGCAGAGAACTTCTCATCGAGATCATTGCCGGCAAGCATGGCAAGCTCGACGACACGACGATCCCGCGCGCGTTGGAGGAACTCTATGCGCTCGGCATCAAGCCGGATTGGTGGAAGCTCGAACCACAGGCATCGAGCGGTACCTGGGCGAAGATCGAAGCCGTCATCCTGAAGCACGATCCCTGGTGCCGCGGCGTCGTGCTGCTTGGCCTGGAAGCGCCGCAGGACGAGCTGGAAGCCGCGTTCGCCGCCACCGCCAAGGCACCCATCGTCAAGGGTTTTGCCGTCGGCCGCACCATCTTCGTCCACGCTGCCGAACAATGGCTGGCCGGCAAGATGTCGGATGACGAGGCTATCGCCGACATGGCGCAGCGCTTCGAACAGCTGACCGAAGCGTGGCTTGCCGCGCGCGGCCGCAAAGCGGCATAAGAAGCGCGGCACAACGACTGCGGAGGAGACACCATGAGCAAGACAATCCGCCTGACGATGGCGCAGGCGCTGACCCGCTTTCTCAGCAAGCAGATGACCGAGATCGACGGCAAGACCATGCCGATCTTCGGCGGCGTCTGGGCGATCTTCGGTCATGGCAATGTCGCCGGCATCGGCGAGGCGCTTTATCAGGTGCGCGACGAACTGCCGACCTTCCGCGCCCACAACGAACAGGCGATGGCGCATGCGGCGATCGCCTATGCCAAGGCCAATTTCCGCCGCCGTTTCATGGCGGCGACCTCTTCGATCGGTCCGGGCGCGCTCAACATGGTGACGGCGGCGGCGCTCGCCCATGTAAACAGGTTGCCCGTCCTGTTTCTCCCCGGCGATGTCTTTGCCAACCGCATCCCGGATCCGGTGCTGCAGCAGGCCGAGGACTTTTCCGACGGCACGGCGACGGTCAATGACTGCTTCCGTCCGGTGTCGCGCTATTTCGACCGCATCACCCGGCCGGAGCAGATCATTCCGGCGCTGACCCGTGCCATGCAGGTGCTGACCGATCCGGCCGAATGCGGCCCGGTGACGCTGTCGCTGTGCCAGGACGTCCAGGCCGAGGCCTATGATTATCCCGAGAGCTTCTTTGCCGAGCGGGTCTGGCATCAGCGCCGGCTGCGCCCGGACCGTCATGAGCTTGCGGCGGCTGTCGCCGCGCTCAAGAGAGCAAAAAAGCCGCTGGTGATCGCCGGTGGCGGCGTCCTCTATTCCCAGGCCTCGAACGAGCTGGCGAAATTCGTGGAAAACGCCGGCATCCCCGTCTGCGAGACGCAAGGCGGCAAATCCTCGCTGCCGGACGACCATCCGCTCAACATGGCGGCGGTCGGCGTCACCGGCACCTCGGCCGCCAACCGGCTGGCCGAGGAAGCCGATGTCGTGATTGCCATCGGCACGCGCCTGCAGGATTTCACAACCGGCTCGTGGGCGCTGTTCAAGAACTCCGGCAAGACCATCATCGGGCTCAACGTGCAGCCTTTCGACGCCGGCAAACACCGCGCGCTGCCGTTGGTCGCCGATGCAGCCGAGGGTCTGGCCGAACTGGGTGCAGCGCTTAAAGGCTGGAAGGCACCTTCCACCTGGACCGATAATGCGGCCACCGGAAAGACAGCCTGGCAGGCCGAGGCGGCCAAGGTGACCGCGTCGACCAATGCCACCTACCCGTCGGACGCACAAGTGATCGGCGCCGTGCAGCGCGCGATGAGCTCCGGCGTGACGCTGCTGCATGCCGCCGGCGGCCTGCCGGGCGAGTTGCACAAGCTCTGGCAGGCTGGCGCGCCTGGCTCCTATCACGCCGAATACGGCTTCTCGACCATGGGCTACGAGATTGCCGGCGGGCTCGGCACGAAGATGGCCAAGCCCGACGAGGAGGTCGTCGTCATGATCGGCGACGGCTCCTACCTGATGCTGAATTCCGAAATCGCCACCTCGGTGATGCTCGGCCTCAAGCTGACCATCGTGCTGCTCGACAACAGGGGCTATGGCTGCATCAACCGGCTGCAGATGGCGACCGGTGGCGCCAACTTCAACAATCTCCTGAAGGACTCGCGCCACGAAGTTCTGCCCGACATCGACTTTGCCGCGCATGCGGCCAGCATGGGGGCGATTGCCGAAAAAGTGCCGTCGATCGCCGGGCTGGAAGACGCGCTGCAGAAGGCGAAGACGAACAGCCGCACCACCGTGCTGGTCATCGACACCGACCCGCTGGTTTCCACCGATGCCGGAGGCCATTGGTGGGATGTGGCGGTGCCGGAAGTGTCGGCGCGCAGCCAGGTGAACGCGGCGCGCAAGGCCTATGATGAGAAGCGGAAGATGCAGACCGTCGGCGATTGATGTAACGCGGCCAAGCCCCTACCTCCCCCTTGTGGGGAGGTCGGACCGAAGGTCCGGGTGGGGGGTCGGCGCCGCACCCCCGCTGCTTCGCAGCGACCCTCCCCACAAGGGGGAGGGTGAACAAGGACCGGAGTGACGACTTGAAAGCCAAACTGGGCATGTCCCCCATTGCGTGGTGGAACGACGATCTTGCGGAACTCAGCGATGACGTGTCGCTGGAAGAATGTTTGCGCCAGTCGCGCTCGGCCGGTTTCACCGGCATGGAGATGGGCCGGCGTTTTCCCAATGACCCCGATGTCATGCTGCCGATCCTCAAGGCAGCCGACGTGACGCTGTGCGGCGGCTGGTTCTCCGGCACGCTGGTCGATGGCGAGATGGCCGACAACAAGGATCGCATCCAGCCGATGATCGACCTGTTCAAGGCCGTGAACGCGCCTTGCATCGTCTATGGCGAGGTCGGTCGCTCGATCCAGGGCGACCGCTCCAAGCCGCTGGCCACCAAGCCGAAGCTGTCGGACGACGAGATGAAGACCTATGCCAGACGCGTCACCGAATTCGGCGAGTGGTGCGCCGAACAGGGCATGCCGCTCTCCTACCACCACCACATGGCGGCGGTGGTCGAGACCGAGCCGGAACTCGATGCTTTCATGCGCCATTCCGGAGCCGGCATTCCGCTGCTGCTCGATGCTGGACATCTGGCATTCGCCGGCGGCGACGTTCTGCGCGCCATCGACAACCATCATAAGCGCATCAACCATGTGCATGTGAAGGATGTGCGCATGGGCGTGATCGACAAACTCGACCGCACAAAACAGTCCTTCCTCGACGCGGTGGCGCTGGGTGCCTTCACGGTGCCGGGCGACGGCTCGCTGGATTTCGGCGCCATCGTGCAGCGCTTTGCCGACCATGGCTATGAGGGCTGGTTCGTGGTCGAGGCCGAGCAGGATCCGAAGAAGAACCCGCCGCTCAGGATGGCGCAGGTCGGCTACAAGGAATTGATGCGCGTGATGACCGCCGCCGGCTATACGGTCGAGACGCAAGGGTTTCCCAATGTCTGATCAAGGGGGGCCTGATGCGATGGGTTCCCGGCAAAGCCGATTGCTGTAGATTGGCCCGATGAAAGATTCCGAGCACCCCTTCTTCCGGCCGTTGTGGCGGCGTGTCGCCGTCGTCGCGGTCTGCGTCGTCTGGTCGATCATCGAATTCGCAACCGGCACGCCGTTCTGGGGCGTGCTTGCCCTCGGCTTCGCCGGCTACGCGGTCTGGCAGTTTTTTTACCTCTACAAGCCCGCGGACGACGGCAACGCCGAGCCGAAGGAATAGAGCGGCCTATGACGCAGAAGGCTTACGGCTTGAGCACTGCGCGCATGATGGATCGCGTGCGTTGGAGACTAGCCGCAAGGCCTCTAGCTTCGTCATCCTGGGGCGAAGCAAGGAGCGAAGCGACGCGGCGCAGACCCCGGGATCCATGCCGTGATGTCAAAACAGCCGCTGCGGTGCAGAATTCCGTTCCGCTGCGCTCTTGGACTGGGGTTGCGGCATGGATCCTAGGGTCTTCGCGACGGAGCTTCGCTCCTGCTACGCCCTAGGATGACGAAGTTGTAAGCGCCGGCCAAACTCGAAGATTTGCGATAGTCCTTTCAAACAAACGGCTTGGTTTCAAAGGCCTGTAGCCCGTCAAGCCATGGAATAGGAGAGACACAATGTCGAAGCTGTTGGTGAAGGCCAATAAGGGCCATGGCCGCGTCGCTCATGTGACGCCGCAAATCGCGGGCTGGACCTATGTTGGTTTCGACCTGCATCGGCTGAAGCCGGGCGAGAGCGCGTTCGGGAAGACGGATGATCGCGAAGTCTGCCTGGTGTTCGTCACCGGCAAGGGCAATGCGAGAGCCGGCGGCAAGGAACTCGGCCTGCTCGGCGAGCGCATGTCGCCCTTCGAAGGCAAGCCGTGGTCGGTGTATGTGCCTGAGGGCTCCGACTGGTCGGTAACCGCGGATACCGACCTGGAACTCGCGGTCTGCTCGGCGCCGGGCCTTGGCGGCGGCCTGCCGGTGCGGGTCATCGCACCGGACGATCTCGGCCAGGAGGTGCGCGGCAAGGGCACCAACACGCGCTACGTCACCAACATCCTGCCGGAGGGCAAGCCGGCCGATTCGCTGCTGGTGGTCGAGGTCATCACGCCCGGCGGCCATACGTCGAGCTATCCGCCGCACAAGCATGACCAGGACAATCTGCCTGATGAATCCTATCTCGAGGAAACCTACTATCACCGGCTCAACCCGCCGCAGGGCTTTGCCTTTCAGCGCGTCTACACCGACGCCGACCAGAATGGTCATCGCGCGCTCGACGAAGCGATGGCGATCGAGGACGGCGATGTCGTGCTGGTGCCCAAGGGCTATCATCCCTGCGCCGCCTGTCACGGCTACGACCTCTACTATCTCAACGTGATGGCCGGGCCGAAGCGGACGTGGAAATTCCACAACGCGCCCGAGCACGAATGGCTGATGAAGGCCTGATCTGCTCCTCCAATAGAATGGCTTCAGACAAAGACAGCTCCCCATTCTTGGAAACCAACCCATTGTCGAAAGTCGGCGCCGCCCCTCATAGGGACGGGGAGAAGGAGGCCGGCCACAACCTCGGCATTTCTTCTTGCTACGATGGTGATTGGCGAAACCATCGACGACAGCGCCCCTCTCCCCGTCACTATACGGGGAGAGGATGCCGGCAGGCAGGTGAGGGGCAGCGCCGACGTCTGGAAAATTGGTCCAGCCCAAGAAAAATGTCGGCTAAGGACCCGGCTGGGTCGATTTGCCTTCGAAAACCCTTCAAAGCTTCGTCAATCCGTCATGGAAATCACCTATGGCAGCGGAGCTGAGAAGGACTTTTCATGCGCTACGCCCTCTATTTCACCCCCCGGCAGGACGAGCCACTGGCGCGGATCGCCGCCAACTGGCTCGGCCGCGACCCGTTTGGTGCCGCGACAAGGCCGGTCGAGGCGGTGGCCGACCTGTCGGCGGCGGAAGTCGCTTTTCACACCGCTTCGGCGCGCCGCTATGGTTTTCACGCGACGCTGAAGGCGCCGTTCCACCTGGCCGCCAACGAGACGGAAGCCTCGCTGCGCGCCGCACTCGACCATTTCGCCGAGGCGACGCCGATGGCGACCATCCCGCGTCTCGTCGTCAGCCAGATCGACGGCTTCTTCGCATTGGTGCCGGAAGGACCGCTGCCTCTGCTCAACCGCTTCGCCGATGACGTGGTGCGCGATTTCGATCGCTTTCGCGCTCCGCTGACCGAATCCGAGATCGAGCGGCGCGGCCCGGATTCGCTGAAGCCGGCCGAGTTCCGCAATCTTTGCCGATGGGGCTACCCCTATGTCTTCGAGACGTTTCGCTTTCACATGACGCTGTCCGGCCGGGCGACGTCACAGGAAAGCCCTCGTTTGCGCGCAGCAATCGATAGTCTGTTCGCGGACATTCTGCGACAGCCGGTGCTGGTGGATGCGCTGACGCTGTTTGTCGAAACCGAACCGGGCGCACCGTTCATGGTGCTCTCGCATCACGTGCTCGGGCGCCGCCCGGCCAGAAGAACCGCCTGAGCACCCGCCGAACAACCCCAGCTGGACTAACCAAGGACTGCCTGAAATGACCGTCGAGACTGTTCTCCACAACGCCCGCATCGTCCTTGCCGACGAGATCGTCGAGGGTTCGCTGGTGCTGCGCGACGGCTTTATCGCCGGCATCGACGCCGGCGCCTGCCATACCAGTGGGAGCATGGCCGGCGAGGATATGGGCGGCGACTACATCATTCCCGGGCTGGTCGAACTCCATACGGATCATCTCGAAGGCCACTACGCGCCGCGGCCGAAGGTGCGCTGGAACCCGATCGCCGCCGTGCTCGCCCATGACGCGCAAGTGGCGACCGCCGGCATCACCACAGTGCTCGACGCCTTGCGCGTCGGCATGGACGAGGACGCCGACCTGACATCGACCGACATCCGCAAATTGGCCGATGCGATCGAGGACAGTGTGCAGCAGGATCGTCTGCGGGCCGACCACTTCATCCATCTGCGCTGCGAGGTTTCGGCGCCGGACTGCCTCAAGGCATTCGCCAATTTCGATGGCGACGAGCGGGTCAAGCTGGCATCGCTGATGGATCATGCGCCCGGCCAGCGCCAGTTCGTCAACCTCGAAACCTATGCCTACTATTACCAGCGCAAGCTGAAGCTGACCGATCGCGACTTCAAACTGTTCTGCGAAAAGCGGATGGGAGAATCGGCGCGCAATTCGGTACCGAACCGGGCGGTGATCGCCGCCGCCTGCCATGAGCGCGGCATCGTGCTGGCCAGCCATGACGACGCCACCCTTGGCCATGTCGGCGAAGCGATCGAACAGGGCGTGCGCGTCGCCGAGTTCCCGACAACGGAGGAGGCCGCGAGGGCCTCGAAAGAGGCTGGCCTCGGCGTGCTGATGGGTGCGCCCAACGTCATGCGCGGCGCCTCGCATTCGGGCAATGTCTCGGCCCGCACTCTGGCCAGCGACGGCCTGCTCGACATCCTGTCGTCCGACTATATCCCTTTCAGTCTGATCCAGTCGGCGTTCTTCCTCGGAGACGTCGTCGACGGCATTTCATTGCCGCAGGCGGTCGCGATGGTCTCGAAAAATCCAGCCGAAGCAATTGGCCTGACCGACCGCGGCGTCATCGAGCAGGGCCGCCGCGCTGATCTGGTGCGCGTGCGCGTCGACGACCATGTTCCGGTCGTACGCACGGTCTGGCGCCAGGGGCGCCGGGTGGCATGATGGTGTCGGCATCGATCGAGCGTGAATTGTCGGCCGAGACGTTTCCGATCCGCGATGGCGTCTTCGTCGCCGTGGTCGGCCCAAGCGGCGCCGGCAAGGACACGGTGATCGGCTACGCCCGCGCCTGCTTTGCCGAGGAGACAAGGCTGGAGTTCGTCCGCCGCGTCATCACCAGGCCGAGCGATGCCGCCAGCGAAGACCACGACACGCTCGCCGATGCCGCCTTCGTCGAAGCCGAAGCCGATGGCGCCTTCGCCATTTCCTGGGAGGCGCATGGCTTGCGCTATGGCATCCCGGCCGATGTCGACTGGTGCGTCGCCAATGGCCGCGTGGCCGTCGCCAATGTGTCGCGCGCGATCATCCCGGTGCTGCGCGAACGCTATGCCAACCTGGCTGTCGTCGAGATCACCGCCTCGCCCGACGTGCTGGCAGAGCGGCTGGCGATGCGGGGGCGGGAATCGCGCGGCGAAGTGCTGGCGCGGCTGGCGCGCAGCGCCAATGTCACTCTGTCCGGCCCTGGCGTCACCTCGATCGACAATAGCGGCCCGCGCGACGCGGCCGGCGAGCGCTTCGCCGAGGTACTGCGCAAGGCGATGGCCCTTTCCGATATGTTGGGGCTGATCTAACCTGCTTCGAGCCCGGCCTATTCCGCGGCCGCACCGGCGGCGCTTTTGCGGGTGGCGTCGACCATCAGCCGCCGTTCCCGGAATACGCCCCATTGCTGGTCGACCAGCACGCCGATGAGAATGACGCCGCCCATCACCGCGAAGTTGAGCGAGGACGGGATGCCGAGCAGGTTGACGAGGTTCTGCAGCTCCTGCAGCAGCACCGTGCCGAGGATGACGCCGATCAGCGAGCCTTCGCCGCCGCGCAGCGAGAAGCCGCCGAGCACGGCGGCCGCGATGGCGTAGAGTTCGTAGAACTGGCCGTGGCTGGCCGGCGAGATCGAGCGCGTGTACATGGCGAAATAGATCGCCGACAGTGCCGTCAGCACGCCGCAGATGACATAGGCGGCCATGACGACGCGGCCGGTGCGGATGCCCGAATATTTCGCCGCCTCCTCGTTCTTGCCGATGGCGTAGAGATAGCGGCCGAAGACCGAGCGGTGCAGCACCACCCACATGACGATGGCGATGACGATGAGCGCGATGAAGCTGTTCGGCACGCCATAGGAGCGCCCGGCGGTGAGGAATTCGAGCTCGGGAAAATTCTGGCCGAAGGCGAAGCCGGCGGTGCCGTCGGCGGTGTAGAAGCGGGCGACGCCGCGGTAGATCAGAAGACCGCACAGCGTGACGACGAACGGCTGCAGCTTGAGCCTTGTGATCAGCCAGCCATGCACCAGGCCGATGATGGCGCCAAGAAAGAGGATCAGCACGAAGGCCAGTGGCCACGCCACCTCGCGCACGGCGATGAAGTCGATGAACAACGTTCCCAGCAGCGCAACCACCGAGCCGACCGACAGTTCGATGCCGCCGGTGATGATGACGAAGGCCTGGCCGATCGACAGGATGCCGAACAGGCCGATCAGGTTCGAGGTGTTGGCGAGGTTGATCGGCAACAGGAAGCGCGGATTGATGATCGCCACGATGGCGCCGACCACCAGGATCAGGATCAGCAGGCCGAGATCTTTCTTGCTCATCGTTTTCTCCCCAATGCCTGAGCAGATCGCGCTTGCGCGAGACCCCGGCAAAAACCTATTTCGGCTGCTTACCCACCGCCAGCAGCAGCACGTTTTCCTGGCTGAACCGGTCCTTGTCGAGAATGCCCGAGATCTGGCCCTCATGCATGACGGCGATGCGGTCGGACACGCCGATCACCTCTTCCATGTCTGAGGAGATCATCAGCACGGCGACGCCGGCATCGGCGAGAGCGCGCATCAGCCCGTAGATTTCCGCCTTGGCGCCGATGTCGATGCCGCGCGTTGGCTCGTCGAGGATCATCACTTTCGGATTCATGGCCAGCCATTTGCCGAGCACGACCTTCTGCTGGTTGCCGCCCGACAGCGTTCCGGTGCGCGTTTGCACCGACGGCGCCTTGATGCCGAGATCTTTCTTTTGTTTCTCGGCGGTGGCGGTCTCGGCGCTTGCGGACACCAGGGAGCGTCGCGCATGCGCCGGCAGATTGGGCAGCGAAATATTCTGGGCGATCGACAGGTCGAGCAGGATGCCGGTCAGCTTGCGGTCCTCCGGCACCAGGAAGATGCCATGCGCGACGGCGTCGGCCGCCGAGCCGAGCACAAGCGGCTTGCCGTCGAGCTCGAGCGCGCCGCCAAGACTTGAGTCGATGCCGAAGAAAACCCGCGCCAGTTCGGTGCGGCCGGAGCCGACAAGGCCGGCAAGGCCGAGGATTTCGCCGCGCCTGACGTCGAGATCGACCGGCCGGCCGGGATAGGCTGGCGTGCGGATGGCCTTGGCCGAAAGCGCTGTGGCGCCGGGCGCGCGCGCGGCCTCGGAGGCCTTTTCGCGCTCCTTCAGCATGCGGCCGATCATCAGCTTGACCATCTGGTCATGGCCGATGTCGCTCTTCGGCAAGGTGCCGGCCAGCATGCCGTCGCGCAGCACGACGACGCGGTCGGCGACGCGCTCGACCTCGTGCAGGCGGTGCGAAATAAAGATGACGCTGATGCCGTCGGCCTTCAGCGCCTTGATGACGTCGAGCAATTTGTCGGTTTCGGCGAGCGGCAGGCTCGATGTCGGCTCGTCGAGGATGACCAGCCTTGCCTCGATCGACAGCGCCTTGGCGATCTCGACCATCTGCTGCTGCGCCAGCGACAGAGCGGCGACCGGTGTGTCGGCGGAAAAATTGGCGCCGACGCGCTTCAGCAGCGGCGCCACCATGGTGCGCAGTTTTGCGCGGTCGACAAGCCTGAGCGGCCCGGCGCGCAACGGCTCGCGGCCGAAGAAGATGTTGGCGGCGACATCGAGATTGTCGAACAGATTGAGTTCCTGGTGGACGAAGGCGATGCCCGAGCCCAGGCTGGCTTCGACGGTCAGGCTATTGTGGGCGATGCCGTCGACGGTGATCGTGCCGTTGTCCGGCGTGGTGACGCCGCCGAGTATCTTCATCAGTGTCGATTTGCCGGCGCCGTTTTCGCCGACGAGGCCGATGACCTCGCCCGGCCTGACCTCCATGGAGAAGCCGTCGAGCGCGACGACGCCCGGATAGGTCTTGCGCACGTTCTCGAGGCTGAGGAACGGGGTGGTCGTGGCGATGGATGTGTCGGAATAGTTCATCATGCCTGACAGCAGTTGGCGGGCTCACAGACTGACTGGCCTGATCGAACCCGTCAATAAAAAGCGAGGCGTCGCGCTACCCCTCACCCTCACCCTCTCCCCGTATAGAGAGGGGGAGAGGGAGAGGGAGCCGGAGGCGGATGGGGGCAGCGCTAACGACGATCAGTTTCCAGACATCGCCTTCAGGTTGGCGGCATAGGCGTCGACATCGTCCTTGCCGATGATCTTGGTGGGGACGATGATGAGGCCACCTTCCGGGATGCCCGACTTGTCGCCCTTGAGATAGGCAGCCATCAGCTTCATGCCCTGATAGGCCCATTCGAAGGGCTGCTGCACGACGGTTGCGGCAACGGTGCCTTCCTTGACGCCGCCCAGCGTGATCGGATCGTCATCGAAGCCGACCACCGTGATCGAGCCGAGCTTGCCGGCGTCGCGCAGCGCTTCGTAGATGCGCGGCGTGTTGTAGGAGTAGAAGCCGACCATGCAGGTGACGTCGGGGCTGGCAACCAGCGCGTCCTCGACATTCTTCTTGGCGCGCGCCTGGTCGATGTCGTCGCCACGCACGTCGATCAGCTCGATCTTGGTGCCGGCCAGACCGTCCTTCATGCCCTGGATGCGCTCCTTGGCATTGTCGGCGCCGAGCAGGCCGACGAAGCCGAGGCACTTGCCGCCATCGGGCATCGCCTTCTTGGCGATTTCGGCCGCCTGCTTGCCGGCATCGACGTTGGACGAGCCGATATAGGCGACGCGCTTGGTCTGCGGAGCGTCGCTGTCGGTGGTGAACAGCGCCGTTTCCGAGGCGATCTTGTTAAGCCCGTCGGTCGAGGTCTTGGGATCGACGGCCGAGACCATGATGCCCTTGACGCCCGCGGTCACCAGATCGTCCATCAGCCGCTGCTGGATGGCCACCGAGGACTGTTCGGGATATTTGAGTTCGAGATTGTAGTCAGGCAGTTCGCCTTGCGCCTTCTTGACGCCGGCTTCGGCGGCCTTCCAGAAATCGGAAGCGCCGTTGACGACGAAGGCCAGCGTCGGCTTGTCGTCGGCGCGCGCGATTGCCGTGGCCGACAGGCCGAGCAACAGCGCCGCGGTGGCTACGGATGCATTTCGTATCAAGGATTTCATGTTCAACCTCCCGTTTGGTTCAGTCGTGCGACTGACCGATCTTGCACTGACCTGATTTTGCCGTTTGCAGCTTGGACGCCCTCCTCCTCAAAGGGTTCCCGGCACCGAAAGAATGGCGCCGGTCCAGCCACGATGCGGACCTTAGAGACTCATCCTTCGTTCGTAAATAGTCCGATTTGTCAGACATATCACATATCCGAGACAAGGCTTGCGGGGTTAAGATCCGCTCGCCATCGGGCCATTTCTCGTACTCCCGCCGCCTCGAGCCCAACCGACCCGGACGCGACAGATTGACGGTACAGCGCATTTTTGTATTAGTAAACAGTATTAGTTCTGAGGCGATATCCCTGGGTATGCTTGCGCTTCGCGGCACATCCGCCGGCGAGCCTCCGCCTCGGCTGCGCCAACGCCTATGTCTTATGCCGTTTGACCTTCGGGCTGTGTGGAGATGCCGGATGGATAGACCTTGAAGCTACTAATAGATATAAATCCGCGCGACGATCTCTATAAATCGACAACGTCACGCCATCTTGCCGGCCTGACGGGCGGCCGCTAGACAGGCTGGAGGAGTGACATGAGCGAAACCACGGATCCGGCCATCGACACGGTGAGGCGCCGCAAGGCGCCGGCGAAGAGCGCCAGGGGTCGCGTCACCATGACCGACATCGCCAGGGCCGCCGGCTGCTCGCAGGCGACCGTTTCCTTCGTGCTCAACAATTCGCCCGGCATCAAGCTGTCGCAGCAGACCCGCGAACGGGTGATCGAGGCCGCGCGGACCCTTGGCTATGCCGCGCCCGCCTTTTCGGCACTTCACCCGCCGCTTCCCGCCTTTGAAGGGCTGGACGGGGTGATCGGCTTCGCCGTCGACCAGCTCGCCACCAGCCCGGAAGCCGTCGTCGCCATCGAGGGCGCGCGGCAGGCCTCGTGGAATGCCGGCAACGTGCTTCTGGTGGCGCAGACGCTTGGCGATTCCGTCATGGAGCCGCGCGCCATCGCCGCACTCACCAAGCGGGGCATTTCGGCGCTGATCTACATGACCATCTTCACCCGCGAGATCACCGCGCCCGACTATCTCTACGGCCTCGACATTCCGGTGATCCTGCTCAATTGCTACACGGCGGACTACGCCTTCCCGGCCGTGGTGCCGAGCGAGATCGCCGGCGGCCAGAGCTCCACCCGCCATCTGATCAGCCACGGCCACCGCCGCATCGCCACTATCACCGGCGAGCCGTGGATGCAGGCAGCACAAGACCGGCTGAAAGGCTACCGCCGCGCGCTCGCCACCGCCGACATCCCGTTCGATCCGGAACTGGTGGTCGAGGGCGACTGGTCGGCCAGCGCGGGCTATGCCGCGACCGTTAAGCTCTTGGCGCTGAGGGACCGCCCGACCGCCATCTTCTGCCAGAACGACCGTACCGCGATCGGCTGCTACGAAGCGCTGAAGGAAGCCGGCCTGCGCATCCCTGGGGATATTTCCGTCGTTGGCTACGACGACGAGGAAATCGCCAGGCATCTGTTCCCGCCGCTGACGACCTCGATCCTGCCGCACATGGCGATGGGCCAATGGGCGATAGAACAGCTGGAAGCGCCGGCGGCGCCCGGGCGGGGACGGTATCCGATCACCAAGCTGGAGTGCCCGCTGGTGGAGCGGGAGAGCGTGCGGGCTGTGGTGGGGGCGTGATAGGAGAGATCGCATCGCCGCCGGATTAATCGTTGTTCAGCTGCCTCGCGGTCCGCCAATGCGGCTTCTCGAACACGTGACGACGTAGGGCTTGTCGGTCATCGCTTCGCTTGGCCGGTTTATTCCCTTGGTCAATTTATAAAGCCCGCGCCTCTGGCGGAGAGCGCGGGCCGATTGGGGCTGTCGCCCCAATCTTCAGCAGGCGATGGAGGGCACCACCTGCCGCACGTATCAACCTTTAGGGACTGCTAATGTTCCATCGAGGCTGTTTGATCGAAACGAAAATCGGCTTCCAAATCGCGGCTGTCGCTTGTTCGGCGTTGTAGCGGAACCCCACGGTCATACGACCGTTTTTCCACCAGAGAAACGAAGGAGTTCGCCACCATGGACTGGAACCGCGTCGAAGGAAATTGGAAGCAGGTTAAAGGCAAGGTCAAGGAACAGTGGGGCAAGCTCACTGATGATGATCTAGACCGCATCGCCGGCAAGCGCGATCAGCTCGAAGGCAAGATTCAGGAACGCTACGGCTTGGCGAAGGATCGCGTACGCCGAGATATCGACGAATGGTATGGCCGGCAAGGCTGGTAGACAGCTTTGAGCTAGTCAATTTTGAGCCGCTATGGACCGCGCCGCTTTCGTTGCGCAGATCACATTGCCTCGTGACTAGTGTTCGAAGGGTTCGCCGAGCGAGGCGACGCCGTTCAGCCTGAGCAGGCGGCGGCGGTCCGCCGAGATGACACCGAGCACGACGATCGTAACGAGATAGGGAAGACTGGAAAGCAGTTGCGACGACACGTCCAGACCGGTCGCCTGGGCGGCGAGGCTCATCAGCGAAACCGCGCCGAAGAGGCAGGCACCCAGGAAGATGCGGCCGGCGAGCCAGGTACCAAAGACGACGAGTGCGATCGCGATCCAGCCACGTCCGGCTATCATGCCGTCCGCCCAAAGGGGCGTGTATACCGCCGCCGCATAGGCGCCGGCAAAACCCGCCATCATGCCACCAAAGGCTATCGCCGCGACACGGATAGCGATGACCGGATAGCCGATGGCGTGGGCAGCCTTGGGATTCTCGCCGATTGCCCTCACGACAAGGCCGACCCTCGTATAGGCAAACACCGCCCAGATCGCGAACGTCACGACAAGGGAAAGCCATACGACGATGTCTTCGACAAACAGTCTGCCGATTACCGGGATTTCCGAGAGGCCGGGAAAGGCAAGTTTCGGGAGCCCCTTGACCGTCAGGCTCTCGTAGCTTTTGCCGAACAGCGCCGAAAGGCCCTGGCCGAGGATGCCGATCGCAAGGCCTGTGGCGACCTGGTTTGCCCGGAAGCCGAGTGCCAGCACTGCAAAGACGAGGGACAGGATGGCGCTGCCGAGGCCAGCGCCGACGAAGCCCAGCAGGTGTCCACCGCCGTGGTAGACGACGATGAACGCGAGCACGGCGCCGAGGGCCATCAGGCCCTCCACGCCGAGGTTAAGGACGCCGGCGCGCTCGACCACCAGTTCGCCGAGTGCGGCAAGGAGAAAGGGTGTTGCGGCTGCCAGCATGCCCGAAATAATGAACTCGACGGCGTTCATGGCTGGCTCCGGTGATGGGGGAAGCGCCACTCGATGCGGTAGCGCACGAAGGCGACAGCGACGAGGTAGGCAAGCAGCAAGCTGCCTTGGAAGACGCGGACGGCGGCGATCGGCAAGTTTGCCGACACCATCGCATTGTCGCCGCCGATGTAGAGGACAGCCATAAAGAGCGCGGAAAAGATGATGCCGATCGGATGCAAGCCGCCGAGATAGGCGACGATGATGGCCGCATAGCCGTAGCCGGTCGAGATCGAGCGCTGCAATTGGCCGAGCGGCCCCGCGACTTCCGCGGCGCCTGCCAGTCCCGCCACGAAGCCGCCGATCAGAAGCGACAGCCAAATCGCACGCGCTTCGCTGAAGCCGGCGTAACCGGCCGCGCGTGGGGCAAGGCCGCCGACCTTGAGCTTATAACCCATGAAACTTCGCTGCATGAAAACCCAGGCCGCCAGCGAGAGCGCGAGCGTGATGAGCAGCGAGACGTTGACGCGGGTACCGGCGATCAGGGTCGGCACCATCGCGTCGTTCTGAAACATCACGGATTGTGGGAAATTGAAGCCGGCCGGGTCTTTCCAGGGGCCGAGCAGCAGGTAGTTGAGGACTTGCGCCGCAACGAGGCTCAGCATCAGGGAGACCAGGATCTCGTTCGCATTGAGCCGGACCCGCCAGAAGGCGGTGATAGATGCCCAAAGCGCACCTCCGACGGCACCGAGAAGCAGCATCAGCGGCCAGATCCACTGCCCGCTCGCCTGCGGAAACCAGACGGGGATCGCCGAGGCGAAAATAGCGCCCAGGATGAACTGGCCCTCCGCGCCGATGTTGAACACTTTTGCGCGGAAACCGATCGCCAGCCCCTGCGCGATGAGAAGAAGAGGCCCCGCCTTGAGCAGCACCTCCGCGAACGATGCCCAGGAGAGGAACGGCTCGAGAAGCATCGCGTACAGCACGGTCGCCGGATCTCGGCCTATCAGCACATAAAGGCCCAGATTGAGGATGATCGCCATGCCAAGCGCGGCAACCGGGGCCAGCATGGCCGCGACGAGCGAGACATGCTCCCGGCGGACGAGCGCGGGGAGGAACGTCGCGGTCCGAACATTCATGCAGGAACCTTCTCTGGCGAGGCATGTGCGCCGATCATGTATCGGCCGATGTCTTCGGGGCGTGTATCCCGCGTTACCAGAGGCGGGCTCAGCATTCCATGATGCAGCACCTGGATGAAATCGCAGAGTTCGAAAAGTTCCTCGAGTTCCTCGGAAATGACGAGGATCGCCATGCCCTCGTTGCGCAACGCAATGAGCCGCCTTCTGATGGCGGACGCAGCGCCGATGTCCACACCCCAGGTCGGCTGCGCCACGAAGAGCAGTTTTGGCGAGAGCATCATCTCGCGACCGACGATGAATTTCTGCAGATTGCCGCCGGACAGCGAACCAGCTTCGGCAGCCGGGCCGGAAGTGCGGACGTCGTACCGGCGGATGCATTCGCTGGTGAAAGCCGTCGCTCCGGCGTCGTCGATGAGGCCGCGCCTCACGAGATCGAAAGGATGGGCGGTAAGAACGGTGTTGAGTACGAGCGACATTTCAGGGACCGCGCCGCGTCCGAGCCGGTCCTCGGGCACGAAGGCGAACCCGAGTCTCCGGCGCGCGGCCGCATCGAGTGTGCCTACGTCGCGGCCCATCATGTAGATCCGGTCGCGCTGTTCCTTCAGCATCGCTTCGCCCGAGATGAGCGCGGCAAGTTCGCCTTGGCCGTTGCCCGATATTCCGGCTATGCCGAGGATCTCGCCTGATCGTACCGTGAGGCTGATGCCGGAGAGCGGCGTGGCAAAAGGGTCATCCGGCGTGTAGTCCATACCGATTATTTCCAGCCGCTTCTCCCCCTCGGGCATGGCCAACGCCGGCATCACCTCCGGCATGTCGCGGCCGATCATCATGCGGGCGAGGTCGTGCGCATCATGGTCGCGCGGGTCGACGGTGCCGATAACGCGCCCTCCACGCAGGATGGTCGCGTGGTCGCAGATCGTGCGAATTTCCTCCAGCTTGTGGGAGATGAAGAGGATGGACACGCCGCGGCCGCGAAGCCGCCTGAGCGTGTCGAACAGCTTCTTCACCGCCTGCGGCGGCAGCACCGAGGTCGGCTCGTCGAGAATGAGCAGCTTCGGGTCCGTCATCAGGCAGCGGATGATCTCCACCCGCTGCCGCTCGCCGACCGAGAGCGCGTGCACATCGGCGAGAGGATCTACTTCAAGGCCAAAATCTTGGCCGAGGCTGCGGATGCGCCCCGCCAGCTCCGCCTTGCTGCCGGGCACGACGAGCTGGATGTTCTCGACAACAGTCAGCGTCTCGAACAGCGAGAAGTGCTGAAAGACCATGCCGATGCCCCTGCGCCGTGCCTCGGCCGGCGAGGCAAGGCTCAGGGGTTCTCCGTTCCAGACGACGGTGCCGTCGTCCGGCTGCTCGACGCCATAGATGAGTTTCATCAGCGTCGATTTGCCCGCCCCATTCTCCCCCAGAATCGCATGGATCGATTGGGGCGCCACGTCCAGATCGATGGCCTGGTTGGCCCGGATCTGGCCGTAGCTCTTCGATATGCCGCGCAGCGACAGAAGGGGCGGGCTCATGACTTACTTCGGCAGCGGTGTGGTGACACCCTTGACGTGCCAGTCCATCGCGACGATCTCGGCATCCGCCATCGCCGCACCGGCGGCGGCGGCTTCGCTGCCGTCGGCCTTGGTGATCGGGCCTGTGAAGGGCGAGAAGCTGCCGTCGGCGATCTTCGCCGCCACCTCCTTGATCTTCGTCATCGTGTCGGCTGGGACATCCGAGTTCCAGTCCGCGACCTCCACCACCTTTTCGGCGACGCCGAGGAAGGCGTTGGCGCCCTTGAACGTTCCGGCGATATGGGCATCCACGGAAGCCTTGAAGAAGGGCGACCAGTCCGTCGCGATGCAGCCGAGATATTTCTTCGGCGCGTATTTCTTCATCGACGAATTGAGGTTGAACGCGTAGACGCCAGCCTCCTCGCAGGCCGAGATGACCGAGGGCGTATCCTGCGCGTTCGAGAAGATCACGTCGCAGTTCTGTGCCATCAGCGCCTTGGCTGCTTCCTGTTCCTTGGCTGGGTCGAACCAGGAGTTCACCCAGACGACCGATACCTCGACAGCGGGATTCACGGTCTGCGCGCCGAGCGTAAATGCGTTGATCGAGGTGATCAGCTCCGGAATGGCGAAGGCCGAGACCGAGCCCAGCTTGCCGGTCTTGGAAAGAGCCGCGGCGGCCATGCCGAGCAGGTAAGTGCCCTGGAAATACTTCGCCGCGAAGGGCGAGAAATTCGGCGCGGTCTGGAAGCCGGAGGCATGCAGCACAGTGACCCCGGGATCGCGGCGGGCGATCTGCAGTGCGCCATTCTGGTAGCCGAATGAGCCGGCGATCAGGAACTTGTTACCGTCGGCGACGGTCTTGTTCATGATCCGGTCGGCGTCCGGCCCCTCGGCGATGTTCTCGATGACGGTGATCTTCACCTTGTCGCCATATGCGGCCTTGACCGGCTCGAGGCCGGCGGCGAGCGCGTGGCCCCAGCCGACATCGCCGACCGGCGACGGGAGCACGAGCGTGATACCGAGCGGCTCGTCGGCCGCGAAGGCGGGACGGCCGCCAAGGGTGCCGGCAAGCCCCGTCGCGGCAAGGCCCTTCATCAGAGTTCTGCGGGTCAGATAGTTCAGCATGTCAGTTCCCCTTTTTTAAGTTGTCAGAATTCCACCGCGGCAAGAGCGGCTTCCGCGTCCGCGGCAAGCCGGGCCTCGTCCAGCCCGGCAAACGCACCCTTTTCCCAGACGATGCGGCCGTTGATCATGGTCATGTCGGTGGGCATGCCGATGCCGACCTTGGCAATCAGGCTCAACGGATCGTGGCGCGTGCCGACATAATCCATGCGGCGCGTGTCGATCGCGAAGAGATCGGCGGCCATGCCTGACGACAGTCGGCCGATGTCCTTGCGGCCCAGAAGCGCGGCGCCGCCCGATGTCGCATAGCCGAGGAAATCGGCCGGCGCGGGCACCGGATGAGCGCGCGTCGAGGCCGCCAGGCATTGCAGCATGTAGGCGGAATGGATGCAGTGCATGAGGTTGGAATTGTCGTTCGAGGCAGCGCCGTCGCAGCCGAGACCGACGCGCAGGCCGAAGGCGGACATGGCGGGAATATCGGTCACCTGCGCACCCACCAGATAGACCGGCTCCGGACAATGCGAAACACCGGTGCCGCTCGCCGCCATCACCCGCAGTTCATCATGCGTCAGCTCCCAGCAATGGGCATAGAAAGTGTCCTGGCCGGCAAATCCGAGTTCCTCGAGATAGTCCACCGTGCGCATGCCGTGGCGGGCCTCGATGACCGGGCTTTCGCCCTCGCCGACATGGGTGTGCATCCGCAACCCGCGATCACGCGCCAGCGAAACCGATTCCACGAAGGTCTCGCGGTAGCAGTTGACCGGCTGGCAGGGAGCGACGACGACCTGGCGCATGCTGAAGGGGCTGGTGTCGTGATAAGTGTCGGTGAGGCGTGCGCAGTCGGCGATGAATTCGTCCGTGGTCTCCAGCATCTCGTCCGGAATGGTCGAGCCTTCCGACTTCGGCAGCGTGTTGCCGCCGCGCCCTGCGTGGAACCGCATGCCGAGAAGATCGGCCGCTTCGAACTGCCGGTCGATGAGCCGCTTTCCGGCATGGCGTGGAAAATTGTACTGGTGGTCGAAGGCCGTGGTGCAACCGTGCTTGATCATCTCCGCCATCGCCGTGATCGAGGCGTGGTAGAAACAATCCTCGTTGAGCCGGGAGAAGATGGGATAGATCCGGTCGAGCCATTCGATGACCGACAGCTTCGTCCAGTCGAGCTCGGCACGGTTGCGCACGAAGCACTGAAAGAAATGATGGTGCGTGTTGACGAGGCCGGGATAGACGAACCAGCCGTCGGCGTCCCGCACGATGGTACCGGCCGGCAGCTTGCCTCCGTGCAGGCCTTCCCCGATCGCCTCGATCCGCGGCCCATTCGTCAGTATATCGACATTGCGCCGGACGCTCGGACCCTTGCCCTCGTCGGTGATGACCGCTGCGCAATTTTTCAGGAGATAGCCGGTCATCTCACGCCTCGTCCGGGCATGGTCGCGGTTCGGGCTTCAACTCGTGCAGCCGGTGGATACCGGGCATCTCGATGAAGTTGTCGAGGCTGCGGAGCGCTCGCGACCAGAGCCGGATCGTGGGATACGGGTCGAGGGAAACGCCCCCGTCGGGCGCGAGCGCGACATAGGGAAAGCAGGCAATGTCGGCAATCGTCGGCCGGTCGGACGCGAGAAACCGATCGCCACGCATTTTTTGTTCGAAGAGGCCGGCTTCCAGTTCACGCAGTGCCGCCATGCCATTGGCCTGAAGCGCACCGATGTCACCGGGGCGCAGCAGCATCTCATGCAGGCGCGCGCCGCCGAGGCTGGCGGTCAGCCTGTGCGAGAAGGAAAGCCATTGCTGGATGCGCGCCGTCTCCTCGGGGGCGCCGCTGCCGAGCCAGGCCGGTGCTGCCTTCGCGGCGAGATAGCCAAGCATGGCGGAAGACTCGGTCAGGATCAGGTCGCCGTCTTCAAGGATCGGGATGGAACCACCCGGGTTGAGCGCCATAAGCTCTGGGCCGCGATGCTCGGCGCCGGGATGGAAGTCGACCGGACGGATCTCGAGCTTCACGCCCGACAGCGCCGCCATCAGGCGCACCTTGTAGCAACTTGGGGAGAGGACGTAGTCGTAAAGCCTCATTGTGCCACCAGCTGCGCGCCGTAGGTATAATTGTGGCGTTTCAGCCAGCGGCGATAGGCGACCGAGGTCAGGTCCGCGCGCGTCGGGATTTCCATGCCGGGATCGAGCGGCAGAAGCCGCGGGATCTGGTTTTCGAGGATCGAGCGGTCCTGCAGGAAAATCGTCTGCTGGAAATGGATGAGGTCGGTCAGTGGCGTCTCGTCGTCGAAGAGCGCCATCCACGGCCAGACGTCGCAGAGATCCTCGGCAAGCGGCTGGACGAACAGCGCAATGACATCCCATTCGCCCGGGCGCGGCGGGCAGGTCTTGTAAAGGACCGAGCAGGTCGGAGCCGGCACGCGGTACATATATTCCGTCGTGATACCCCCGCTCGCTGATTTCGCCGCCTGCGGCTGGTAGAACTTCACCTGGGTTGCCCAGACCTCGTCCTCGTCCTCGCGGATCTCGACCTTGTAGTTTTCGACCTCGGTATGCGGCTCCGAGCCGAGGATGTCGGTATGGACGAAGGGGAAGTGTGCGATGTCGAGGAAGTTCTCGACGGCGCGGAGCGGCGAGCAGCGCACCCGCACCACACCGACATCGACGAAGCGGCGCCCGGGCTGGTCCGCCTCGGGAATCGGAAAGACCGCTTTCCTGGGTTCGCCGAGCGACGACCAGATATGGCCATAGCGCACCGAAACCGGCAGCACGCGCCCGTTTTCGCCTGTCACTTTCGCCGCGCCATCGGTGTCGAGCGCAACCTTGATCGGTTCGCCCATCAGGGTGGTCTCGCGCCCATCACGGTCGAGCCGGCTGAAAAGCCCGACCGGATACCATTCGTCGCGCATCGCATCGTCGATCATGACGCAGCCCCTTCCGCTTCGATCCGTTCGGCCATGCGCCGAAGGCTCTCGGCGGCTCGCGAGGCGGCGATGCGCTCGGACACACCGCAATCGGCTGGAACAAGGACGTGGATCAGCGTCTCGCCGGTTTCCTCCGGTATGGGCAGCAGGCGGATTGCCGGCGCGCCGGGCGCCTGCCAGGCGAATCCTTCAACGGCAGCCTTCGTACCGGCAGCGGCAGAGAGCGCCGAATGTCCGGCACGGGCCGTCAACGAACGGAGCGGGACGTAACCTTCAAAAAGGGGTGGCTTGCCGTCGGGCTCTCCATCGGCGACCCAGACGATGCCGCCTGCCTCTTCGACCGACCGGGTCGCAACGCGAATCGTCTCCGGCGGCGTGAGATTGGGATGGGCGGGAATGCGCAGACACCGACCGGCCTGCGAATAGCTCCAGCCGTGATAGATGCAGGAAAGCGCCTCGCCGCGCACGAAGCCATGGGAGAGGCGCATGCCGCGATGCGGACAGCGATCCGCCGATGCCGCCAAGCACCCCGATTGGCTTCGCCAGAGGGCAATGGGACCGGCGGGCGTCCACGCCGGCATTGCCTGTCCTGCTGGCAGATCCTGGGAAAGGGCGACCGGCACCCAGGTGTCCGTCTTGTCGGACAGCATGACCTTACTTTCCGTACTGATACCACTGTTTGCCGACCAGGGATGCCAGCGAAAGGAGTTGGCGAACCGCTCGATGGGCTGAGGTATGCATAATTATTTCGCAATTGCAATATTGATCAAATTAAGTGCAAACGGCCGGTAACCACACGCAAAGCCATGTGTTTTTTGCTCGACAGGCGCGCGGTCGATCGTCTCGACCCAGACGTCGATGGGCCCGAGCGAACATCCCATCTCCATCATATCGATCAGTTCTCCCGCACCGCTAATATCGAGTTCGATGCGATCGGCACTTGCGTGAGCGACATGGTGCGCGAGACCTAGCTTGGCCGCATGGCGCATGATCCAAGGCACGAAGGACGCGGGTTGGAGGTGGCCGCGAATGGTCATCCGCTCATGGTGCTGACTTTGCTTCATCATGAACGAACCTCGCGGCTTTGGTATCATGGTCAGCAGCATAGCGTCTGAGTGAACGGGCGGAAGTGGTAATCGACGCGTGAAATTGCAGCGAGCCGCGGTCCATAGGCTGGTCGGCCAGAGCGGGCTATGCCGCGACCGTCAAGTTCCTGGCGCTGAAGGATAAGCCCACCGCCATCTTCTGCCAGAACGACCGCACCGCGATCGGCTGCTACGAAGCGCTGCAGGAAGCCGGCCTGCACAATGGCGCACCCGACAGGATTCGAACCTGTGACCTCTGCCTTCGGAGGGCAGCGCTCTATCCAGCTGAGCTACGGGTGCTTTCAGGACCGGCGATCCGGAAAACGAACCAGCCGGTAAACCGGCCAGCCATGGCTTCTTAGCGGAACCCGTCGCGGGCTTCAACGGCCAAGTGAGTTGTGCGAAATCAAAAGGGCTGGTGCACAGAATCAAAGGCGAGAGCACCAATCACGATCCTTCATACGCTCTCATGAACAACGGCTGCGCCTTCTGGAAATCAGCCATTGACCTGATTGAAACTTGCAGATTGCCGGTTCCGTAGTGGCCAATTTTCGTCACATCACGGGTGAAGCCCTCCTCAACCGTGATTGTCCGTGGGTCTAGCTTGAGGTAAACAACAGCAACCTTCGGCTGAGGGTAGACCTCAAGGCAGGCGAAGTTCTTTATGCGCTTGAACGCTGTATACAACTTTAGCTCCTTGACCTGAACGTCGTCTCCAAGACCGATGAGAAAGTCACGGATGGCGTCATGGAGATCGCGCAAAGCGGGGCTCGCTTGCGACAGGCGATACGCCATACGGTATGTGGCATAAGGGTCTTCCAGATCTTCGTTCGGGGTGGCCACGGCGGCCCCGCCGGCAGTGCTAGTTACGGCGGGTGCGGCTGAAAATGTGTTTACCTTGGCCAACTTCGGTGCGTGAACGAGTTCTAGCATGAGCAGAGATTCACCAAACTGCCGATATCTTATCAACTCAATGTTCCGGGCGATCTGCTTTACCGCATGCTGGTCATAGCGGGTAAAATCGCCGGCGATACAGAGCAGCCTTGGAGCCGAGAAATCGACATTCTTGGCAGCTTCGGGACCGAGCTTTTCCATGGCCAGCCATTGAAATTCCTTTCGATGATCGAGAAGCCAATCGAGGTAAAATAGACCCTGATTGATGACGTTCTCGTTCACCGCGCGCTTATACTCAATGATCACGGGACAATTGTCTTCATCGAGCCCCAACGTGTCGATGCGGCCACCGTGGACTGGCCCAGTTGAGTGCTCGCTCGCTAGAAATCGAACGCCTAATAGCGCCTCAAGGTTCGCCTCAAAGATATGCTGAAGCGATTTTTCGACCTGTATGGCAGAGCCAGCTAGTTCGTGAATCTGCCCTTGGTTGAATTGAAACAGTTTAATATCGCTCAAAAAAGTGCCCACCCAATAATTGCGTGGCGCAGACTGTCTTGAATTTCCAGCTCAATGTCCAGTTGGAGCAGCCGCTGGCGAAACATCCGGACCCTTTGTCGGCGACCGCCGCCCGTCATGGCTGACTGGCCGTCATCACCCCGCACCGCGCCCACCCCTCACTGCCCCGCCTCACTCTTCACCGCCCGTCGCCGACGCACCGCCCGCTTCGGCTTCCTGGCGCCGGTCAGTTCGTGCATGGCGTCTAGCTGCATCTGCTGCATTTCGGCCAGGCGGGTCCATTGGCGCGAGATGAGGTAGTCGAGTTTTTCGTGCAGATGGCGCACTTCCAGCTCGGCCTTGAGGTTGACGCGGTAGTCGTTGAAGGAGCGCAGGCGGTCCTTGGACTCCTGCCGCCTCTGGCTCATCATGATGATCGGCGCCTGGATGGCGGCAATGCAGGAGAGCAGCAGGTTCAAGAGGATGAAGGGGTAGGGATCGAAAGCGCCCGCCATGCCCGCGAACAGGTTGATGCCGATCCACACCAGAAGCACGCTGCCGAACGAGATCAGGAACCACCAGCTGCCGCCGAAGGAGGCCATGTTGTCGGAGACGCGGTCGGCGAACGTCCGGTGCTCCTCGAACTCCTCCTCCGAGTTTTCGGAAATCGTGTCCTGCCTGGCGATCGATTCGACCACCTGGCGGTCGAGCTCGGAGAATTCGCCGTGTTCCTGCTGGAGCAGCTCCTCCATGTAGCGCATACGGTAGCGGCCGAGCTCGGCGCGGGTGATGCGGGCGCCGGCCGGCAGGTCCGGATGATCGGAGCGGATGCGGTCGGCGAGGCTCGGGCGCAGCGTGTCGATGCGCACCAGATCGCGCTTGCGGAATTTCCGGCCCGATATCGCCGATGGTTTTTTCTTCGGCTTGCCGCGGTGGGCGCCCGGAGCGGATGGCTCCGAATCCGGCACGTCGGGCGTTTCGAGATGCTCGTCCGAGGTCTGGTCGGCCTCGAGCTGCCCGGTGGTCGGCGCCTCGAAATATTCGCCGCCGCTGTCGTTCTCCGCCGGCTGCTCGGGCGTTTTCGGGACGGTGCTCATGGTGCTGGCTCCTGCTCTGGTGCTGGGCGGGACGATAAGCAGAGGTGGCGGCGCATAGCCAGCGCGGGGCATGGATTTTGCGGGCGGACAAGTGGTTTTGATCGATCGGAGGGGCGATGGGGGTGGCGGCGGCTTGCCCTTCGCGGGCTCAGAGCGGGTGGAGACATTCGAGATTGGCCGAAGCCTCACCAACTTCGTCATCCACGGGCGGAGCGGGAGCGAAGACCCGAGGACCCATGCTATAACCTGTCGCTTGCGGGGAAGGACTTGCCCGATGTCGGCGGACCTCCCTCTGTCCTGCCGGACATCTCCCCCGCAAGGAGGGAGATCAGCAGTTTGCTTCGACGGCGCCTTCTTTTCGACGTTGGGGATTGGCGAAAGCAGTCATGAAGTCCAATCTCCCTCCTTGCGGGGGAGATGTCCGGCAGGACAGAGGGGGGTGCTGTCCCGCCGACATCACACGAACTTCTGCACCGCGGCAGCGCTCGGAGGTCGCGGCATGGATCCTCGGGTCTGCGCCGCGTCGCTACGCTCCTTGCTCCGCCCGTGGATGACGAAGCGATGGGTTTTGCCCTGATCGCCTAGGCATGCGACGGCAACAAAAAACCGCCTTGCGGCGGGTCACTGGCGCGAATCAGCACCATGCCTGGATGTGTAGCACAGTTGCCCTCACCGGGCAAATGTCGAGGTTGGCGCCGCAGGGCAACGAACTCGGGTTAACGCGCTTTTGGGGTTGCGGCTGATCTGATTCCATTGGGTTCCCATGATTCGGAGCCCTGCCATGACCATT
>NZ_JAMYLL010000020.1:0-98262 GCF_040318045.1 Mesorhizobium sp. M1338
CAAAGCATCCTCCAAAGAATCAGATGCTCTCGACAGATTCAGCTCCTAAACCCCTTGTCACGCGTTAACTCACCCGATTGCCCTGGAACGGACCGCTTTGCGATTGCCCGAAGGCTAACCCTCATGGTAACGAGGAGACGTGCGGGTATGATGTAATGGTAGCTTGTCAGCTTCCCAAGCTGAACGCGCGGGTTCGATTCCCGCTACCCGCTCCAGCAATCATCCCACCTCGCGCAAGATGAAGTCGTGCAGCATCTTGGCGGCCGGCGACAGCACGCGGTTCCTGACCGTGATCAGGCTGTAGGGCCTGACCTCGATGTCGAATTCGGTCTGGACGACGTCGATGGCACCGGCCAGCCCGTCGGGATTCTGGATGAATTTCGCCACCTGGACCGAGACCGGCGCAATGGCATCGGACTGCGCGACCATGACCAGCGTCAGGAGCAGTGAGCTGGTGTTGAGGATCCGGTCCGGCAAAGCGATGTTGCGGTTGAGGAAATTGCTCTCCATCGCCTGGCGCAAGGGCGAGCCGCCCGACTGGAAAACCCAGTCATAGGCGGCGGTGTCCTCCAGCCGCACCGCCTTGCCCTTGGTGAGGGGGTGGCCCCGTCGCACGATCAGGCAGGCCTTCTCGACACCGATGACGCGCGACTCGAACAGCCGCGGATTGAGATCGTCCGGGATGCGCGCGATGATGAAATCATGGCGCGTGGCGATCAGCTCGCGCGCCAGCACGTTGGAGGTCTCGACCTGCATGGTGATCTCGATGCGCGGATAGATGCGGCGGATTTCGCGGATTGCCGGCACTGCCAGTTCGATCGCGGGCGCCGTCACCGCACCCAGGAACACCGAACCGCCCTTGCCCGACTTGAGCTCGGAAATCTCGCGGTCAACCTCGCGCATCTCCAGCAGGATCGAGCGCGCGCGCCTTGCCAACGCCTTCCCATAGGGGGTCAACGTGATGCCGCGCGGCAGCCTTTCACACAGCTTGACCTCGAGCACCGCCTCCATCTCGCCGATCATGCGCGAGGCCGCCGGCTGCGAAATGTTCATGACCTGGGCCGCCGCGCTGACGCGGCCATGGTCGTCAAGCGCGACGATCATGCGCATATGACGCAGACTGAGACCGCTGCGCAGCAGGGTTTCGCCATCGCCCGGAATTTCGCTGTAACGGTTTGAAATCGAACTAGAATTGCGTAGCGCGGCCATCGCCTTTCCCTTACTTCCCCTTACCGCCGCCGGTGGTCGCGCCGGTCCATTTCGCCTCATAGCACATACCAAACGCGATATAGCAACCATCAAAGATCGCATTTGACAGTTATGGCAAAGGATCACACCCTTCGCGCGTTCCGAGACGTGACGGTCGATGACGAGTAAAATCGTATCGATTGAAATCAGCGCTTCGGGGCCATGGGAGGATACCGGAGATCGATATGACGGCAGCAGTGCCTTGGCACTTCTGCACGATTGCGCGGCCCGCGACCCCCGGGGTGCCGCGTCCATCAACCAGGGAGAGTAAAAGTGAAGATCATCAAGACATTGGCCGCCGTCGCGGCCCTTGGCATCGCTGCCATGACCTACTCGGCGCACGCAGCCGACAAGGGTCTTGTCGGCGTGCTGATGCCGACCAAGACCTCGCAGCGCTGGATCAACGACGGCGACGCCGTCAAGTCCCAGCTCGAGGCTCTCGGCTACACCGTCGACCTGCAATACGCGCAGGACGACATCCCCAACCAGCTCAGCCAGCTGGAAAACGAAATCACCAAGGGCCCAAAGGCGCTGATCATCGCCTCGATCGACGGCACCACCCTGTCGGATGCGCTGCAGAAGGCCGCTGACGCGGGCGTCGTCGTCGTCGCCTATGACCGCCTGATCAAGAAGACCGCCAATGTCGATTACTACACCACCTTCGACAATTTCGGCGTCGGCGTCATCCAGGCGAATTCGCTGGTCAAGGGCCTCAAGGAGCGTTTCCCGAACACCAAGCCGTGGAACGTCGAACTGTTCGGCGGCTCGCCCGACGACAACAACGCCTTCTTCTTCTACAACGGTGCTATCTCCGTTCTGCAGCCGCTGATCGACGACGGCTCGATCAAGATCAAGTCCGGCCAGACCGGCATGGACAAGGTCGGCACGCTGCGCTGGCTCGCCGCCACCGCCCAGGCGCGCATGGACAATCTGCTGTCGGCCAACTATTCGGACGGCAGCCGCGTCGATGGCGTTCTGTCGCCCTATGATGGCCTGTCGCGCGGCATCACCGCCTCGCTGCGCGCCGTCGGCTACGGCACGGACGCACAGCCCTGGCCGATCGTGACCGGCCAGGATGCCGAGACCGCCTCGGTCAAGCTGATCATCTCGGGCGAGCAGTACTCGACCGTGTTCAAGGACACCCGTGAACTGGCCAAGGCCACCGTCGAGCTCGTCGACAAGGTGCTCTCGGGCGGCAAGCCGGACGGCCTTGATGAAAAGACCTACAACAACGACGTCAAGGTCGTCCCCTCGATCCTCTTGACGCCGCATGACGTCGACAAGTCGAACTACCAGGCACTGGTCGTCGACTCCGGCTACATCAAGGCCGACGAACTGAAGTAACCCCGGTTACAAAATCAGGGGTCCTGCGCAACGCAGGACCCCTTTTCGTTAACCAGCGAGCCCGGTATTGTTTACCGACCTCGCCGGCAGTGTTTGCCGAGCTCTCAAGGAGCGGTAGTCCCCATGGTCTCGACGATTTTGGAGATGCGCGACATCACCAAGACGTTCCCCGGCGTGAAGGCGCTGTCGAACGTCAACCTTAGCGTGGAGGAAGGCGAGATCCATGCCGTGGTCGGCGAGAACGGCGCCGGCAAGTCGACGCTGATGAAGGTGCTGTCGGGCGTCTATCCCACAGGCACCTATGACGGCCAGATCATCTTCAATGGCCAGGAATGCCATTTCAAAGGCATCCACGACAGCGAACACAAGGGCATCGTCATCATCCACCAGGAGCTTGCCCTGGTGCCGATGCTGTCGATCGCCGAAAACATTTTCCTCGGCAACGAGCACGCCAGATATGGCGTCATCGACTGGAATGCCAACGAGGCGCGCACCAGCGCCCTGTTGAAGAAGGTGGGCCTCAAGGAGGACCCCAAGACGCTGATCACCAATATCGGTGTCGGCAAGCAGCAATTGGTCGAGATCGCCAAGGCGCTGAGCAAGGAAGTCAAGCTGCTGATCCTCGACGAGCCGACGGCATCGCTCAGCGAAAAGGACAGCCAGGCGCTGCTCGACCTTCTGCTCGAATTCAAACGGCAAGGCATGACCTCGATCCTGATCTCGCACAAGCTCAACGAGGTGAATCGGGTCGCCGACAAGGTCACCGTCATCCGCGACGGGCGCACCATCGAGACACTGGCCAAGAAGGACATCTCGGAAGACCGCATCATCACCTCTATGGTGGGCCGGTCGCTCGACGACCGCTATCCGCCGCGCGAGCCTGACATCGGCGAGGTCGTGTTCGAAGTGAGGAACTGGTCGGTCTATCACCCGCTCCATGCCGACCGGCAGGTGATCAAGGGCATCGACATCAATGTGCGCAAGGGCGAAGTGGTCGGCATTGCCGGACTGATGGGCGCCGGCCGCACCGAATTCGCGATGAGCCTGTTCGGCCGCTCCTATGGCCGCCATATCACTGGCGAGGTGCTGCTCAAGGGCAAGCCGATCGATGTCTCCTCGGTGAGCCGGGCAGTCGAACACGGAATTGCCTACGTCACCGAGGACCGCAAGACCTACGGCCTCAACCTCATCGACCATATCAAGCACAACATCACGCTGGCCAATCTGGGCGGCGTGTCGCGCCATAGCGTGATCGACGACATGCGCGAGCTCTCCGTCGCCAACGACTATCGCAAGAAGACCAATATCCGCGCTTCGAGTGTCTATCAGATGACCGGCAATCTTTCCGGCGGCAACCAGCAGAAGGTGGTGCTGTCGAAATGGCTATTCGCCGACCCGGACGTGCTGATTCTCGACGAGCCGACGCGCGGCATCGACGTTGGCGCCAAATACGAAATCTACACGATCATCGCCCGCCTCGCCGCCGAAGGTAAGGCGATCGTGGTCATCTCGTCGGAAATGCCAGAACTGCTCGGCATCACCGACCGCATCTACGTCATGAACGAAGGCCGCATTGTCGGCGAAATGCCCGCGGCGGACGCCAGCCAGGAAAAAATAATGCGCGCCATCGTCCGGGGAGAAGGAAAAGCAGCATGAGCACCGAAAGCGCCCCCGCCCCGCAGAGCAAAGTCGCCGAAGACGTGCCGCAGCGTCCACGTATCGCCGTCTCGGCGCTGACGACGAACCTGCGCGAATACGGCCTGATACTGGCGCTGATCGCCATCATGGTGTTCTTCCAGTTCACCACCTCCGGAACGCTGTTCAAACCGGTGAACCTGAGCAATCTGGTGCAGCAGAACTCGTTCATCATCGTGATGGCGCTGGGCATGCTGCTGGTGATCGTCTCCGGCCATATCGATCTCAGCGTCGGCTCCGTCGCCGGCTTCATCGGCGCATTGGCGGCGATGATGATGGTCATCTGGCCGCTCGGGCCGTTCAGCAATCCGCTGGTGGTGTCGATCATCTGCCTCATCGTGGGTGGCGCGATCGGCGCGGCGCAAGGCTACTGGATTGCTTATCACCGAATACCGAGCTTCATCGTCACGCTGGCCGGCATGCTGATCTTCCGCGGCATCTGCCAGGCGCTGCTGGGCGGCGGATCCTCGGTGGGACCACTTCCCGACGGCTTCAAGGCCCTCAGCTCGGGCTTCATCCCGGATGTCATCGGGCCACTGACGCTCATCCCGCCGACGGTGAACGCGGCCGGCAAGACCATTATCGGCAGCGGCCTGACGCTGCACATGACGACGATCGTGCTGGGCCTGATCGCTGTGCTGGCCTACGCCTATTTCGGGCTGAGGACACGACGCAAACGCGAACGCCATGGCTATGAGGCCGAGCCCTTTCCCCTGTTCGTCATCAAGACGCTGGTGGGTAGCGCGCTGGCGCTGTTCCTGGTCTACCAGTTCGCCAGCTACAGGGGCCTGCCGGTGGTGCTGCTCGTCATGGGCGTGCTGATCTCGCTGTTCGTCTTCGTCACCAAGCGCATGACCATCGGCCGCCGCATCTATGCGATGGGCGGCAACGCCAAGGCCGCGCAGCTGTCAGGCATCAAGACAGAACGGCTGACGCTGATGGTGTTCGTCAATATGGGCGTGCTGTCGGCACTTGGCGGCCTGATCATCGCGGCGCGGCTGGGACAGGCGGTGCCGGCTGCCGGCCTCGGTAGCGAACTCGATGTGATTGCCGCCGTCTTCATCGGCGGCGCCTCGGCGATGGGCGGCGTCGGTCAGGTCATCGGCGCGGTGGTCGGCGGCTTCATCATGGGCGTGATGAACAACGGCATGTCGATCATGGGCGTCAATGTCGACTGGCAGCAGGTCGTCAAAGGCCTGGTGCTGCTCGGCGCCGTGATCTTCGACGTCTACAACAAGAACAAGGTTTGACGGGCCAGCGAGGCAACGAGGAAAGCATACGGGTCTAGATCGCGATGCTGCCGGCAACCCGCCGGCGTCAAGAAGTCCCTCGGGGACCAAGCTCGCGGGCGCAATCCGGACGACGAGTTCAACCCGTGGCGCGGCGAGGTCCGAGCCGCGCGGGTTAGGGTTTGCCAAACGGCAACCGGGCCAAGACAAATGAGAGAGGATTCATCATGCTGATCTCCCAGATTCTCGATGACGCCGAGACCATCCGTGTCGTTGCCCGCAACGGCGGCAAGACCCGGATCATCAACGGCGCCCGCAGCGTCTACTCGCTGGCGATGGAGGCCGCGCGTACCGGCGTCGGTCTCGTCGCGCTGATCGAACGCAAGGGGCTTGGCGAAACGGTCGATCTCGAGGCGGCCTACAAGAAAGGACGGCTGCTGTCGCCGATCAACCATCCCGACCCGGCGCATCTGCACCTGACCGGCACCGGACTGACGCATCTCGGCTCAGCCGCGACACGCGATTCCATGCACAAGAAGCTCAGCGCCGACGGCGAGGAGCAGCTGACCGATTCCATGAAGATGTTCCGCATGGGGCTGGAGGGCGGCAAGCCCGCGAAAGGCCAGATCGGCGTGCAGCCGGAATGGTTCTACAAGGGCAACGGCACGATGGCGGTGGCGCCAGGTGCGGCGCTCTTGTCACCGGCTTTCGCCAAGGACGCCGGCGAAGAGCCCGAGGTGGCCGGCATCTACGTCATCGGCGATGACGGCGCACCGTTCCGCGTCGGCTTCACCCTGTCGAACGAGTTTTCCGACCACGTCACCGAACGCGTGAATTATCTGTTCCTCGCCCATTCCAAGCTGCGCAACGCTTCGTTCGGGCCGGAGATCCTGATCGGCGACCTGCCGTCCGATATCAGAGGCACCTCGCGCATCTTGCGCGACAACGACGTGCTGTGGGAAAAGCCGTTCCTGTCCGGCGAAGCGAACATGTCGCACACCATCGCCAATCTCGAACATCACCACTTCAAATATGCGGCTTTCCGCCAGCCGGGCGACGTGCATGTGCACATGTTCGGCACGGCGACGCTGTCCTTCGCCGACGGCATCAGTACTGAAGCCGGCGACGTGTTCGAGATCGAGGCCAAGGATTTCGGCCTGCCGCTGCGCAATCCGCTCGAGATCGAGCAGCCGGTGAAGGTGGCGGTGAAGGCGCTTTGAAAGGGTGATCTCCCCCCAAGGGGAGGAGATCGGCAGCTTCGACGTCTCAATAAATATCGAAGTCGAAATACTTGGCCTGGATCTTCTTGTAGGTGCCGTCGGCGACGATCGCGTCGATGGCCGCATTGAGCTTGTCGCGCAATGCCGTGTCTTCCAGGCGGACGGCAATGCCGGCTTGTGTCTCCGTGCCCTTGACGTCACCGACCAGTTTGCAGCAGCCGTCGCTTGCCTTCTTCAACCAATCCATCAGCACGAACTTGTCCGAGATCACGGCGTCTAGCCGGCCGTTGGTCAGGTCGGTGATCGCTTCTTCCTGGGTCGGGTAGAGTTTTGCCTCGGCGCCCGCCTTGCCATAGGTATTCTGGGCATAGTCGGCCTGCGTGGTCGAGGCCTGGGCGCCGACCGTCTTGCCTGCAAGGGCCGCCGGTTCGGTCGAGGTGAGATCGCTGTCCTTCGGCGCCACCAGAGCGAGCGGTGTCGTATAATATTTGTTGGTGAAAGCGACCTGCTTCTTGCGCTCCTCGGTGATGCTCATCGAGGCGATGATGGCGTCGAACTTCTTCGCCTGCAGGGCGGGAATGATGCCGTCCCAGTCCTGGGTAACGATTTCGCACTCGACCTTCATCTGCGCGCACAGCGCGTTGGCGATGTCGATATCGAAGCCTTCGACCTTGCCGTCCGCTGTAATGGTATTGAATGGCGGATAGGCGCCCTCGGTGCCTATCTTGATTTTCTCAGCTGCCTGCACCGACAGAGAGCTGGCCGCCATCACCAGCATGGCAGCGCCCGCCGCCGATATGATCCGTTTCGAAATCTGCATTTTCTTGGTTCCCCTTGAACGCCGCCAGCCTGACGACCAGAAAGGCAGCCAAGCATGGCGAGCCGGCGCAGGCAAGTATTTTGCCAGCTGGCAATGGGGGTTCAGCGCGCGGGGCGGAAATGCTTGGACAGCTTCAAACCCTGCGCCTGGTAGTTGGAGCCGAGATCGGTGCCATAGAGTGCCCGTGGCCGCTTCAGCATGTGCTCGTAGACCAGCCGGCCGACGATCTGGCCATGGTCGAGGATGAACGGCACTTCGTGGCTGCGCACTTCCAGCACCGCCCGGCTGCCGGTGCCACCGGACGCCGAGTGGCCGAAGCCCGGATCGAAGAAGCCGGCATAGTGGACGCGGAATTCACCGACCAGCGGATCGAAGGGCGTCATCTCGGCGGCGTAGAGCGGCGGCACATGCACCGCTTCCTGGCTCACAAGAATATAGAATTCATCGGGGTCGAGCACCAGTTCGCCAGCGCCGCTCTTGTGGATCGGCTCCCAGAAGTCGACGACCTCCTGCGCGGCGCGCTTGTCGACGTCGATGAGACCGGTGTGATGCTTGCCGCGGTAGCCGACAAGGCCGTTTCGATCGCCGTTGAGGTCGATCGACAGCGCGATGCCGCCGCCGGAAATGTTGGGCGGCTCGGTGGCAACCAGGATCTGCGCGCGATGCAACTGGTGAAGTTCGGCTTCCGACAGCAGCGCATTGCCGGTGCGGAAACGGATCTGCGACAGTCGCGAACCGGTGCGCGCGACGATCGGGAAGGTGCGCGGGCTGACCTCCAGATAGAGCGGACCATGATAGCCGGCGGCGATCTTGTCGAACTCGTGGCCGCGATCGGTCATGACGCGGGTGAAGATGTCGAGCCGCCCGGTCGAGCTCTTGGGATTGGCCGAGGCCGAAATGTCCGCCGGCAATGCCAGGCTTTCGAGCAAGGGCACGATATAGACGCAGCCGGTCTCCAGCACCGCGCCCTCGGCCAGATTGATCTCGTGCAGCTTCAGCCGGTCGAGCTTTTCCGAGACCTTGTGGTTGGGGCCCGGCAGGAAGGAGGCACGCACCCGCCAGGCCTTGTCGCCGAGCCGGAGATCGAGGCTGGCCGGCTGGATCTGGTCGGCATCGAGCGCACGTGCCGACTTCAGCGCGCCGGACTGGAAGAGCGCCGAAATGTCCTGATCTGGAAGAATGCCTGTTTGCCGCAAAGCCGGCTCCGCTGCAACGCCGCTGGTACAAACCTCTTAATCAAGCCGGCAATTGACGCAAGCGTGGCGCGGGTCTAAAGGGTCGTTATCCCGTGGTGATTTGGCCGGTCGGCTTGCAGCCACGTTAAACAAGTCGCTAAAGGACCGTCGGGCCGCAAGGCCGTATGGACCGGTTGCGACTTTCGCGGCCGGTTTTTTTGTGTCTGGAAGAAGAGCGATGAGCACCAACAAGCGCAACTGGAAGCCTCAAACGGCACTCGTGCACAGCGGAACGCTGCGTTCCGGTTTCGGCGAAACGTCGGAAGCGATTTACCTCACCCAGGGCTACGTCTATGAAACGGCGCAGGCCGCCGAAGCCCGTTTCAAGGGCGAGGAGCCGGGCTTCATCTATTCGCGCTACGCCAATCCGACCGTCGACATGTTCGAAAAGCGCATGTGCGCGCTCGAAGGTGCCGAGGACGCCCGCGCCACCGCCTCCGGCATGGCCGCGGTGACGGCAGCGCTGCTGTGCAGCGCCAAGGCCGGCGACCATATCGTGGCGGCGCGCGCGCTGTTCGGCTCCTGCCGCTGGGTGGTCGAGACGCTGGCGCCAAGATACGGCATCGAGGCGACGCTGGTCGACGGCACCGACATCGCCAATTGGGAAAAGGCGGTCAAGCCGAACACCAAGCTGTTCTTCCTGGAAAGCCCGACCAACCCGACGCTGGAAGTGGTCGACATCGCCGCGGTTGCCTCGCTCGCCAATTCGATCGGCGCCAGGCTGATCGTCGACAATGTCTTCGCCACGCCCTTGCAGCAGAAGCCGCTGCAACTCGGCGCCCACATCGTCGTCTATTCGGCGACCAAGCACATTGACGGCCAGGGGCGCTGTCTCGGCGGCGTCATCCTGTCGGACAAGAAGTGGATCGACGAGAACCTGCACGATTATTTCCGCCACACCGGGCCCAGCCTGTCGCCCTTCAACGCCTGGACGCTGCTGAAGGGGCTGGAAACGCTGCCGCTGCGCGTGCGCCAGCAGACGGAAAGCGCGGGCCGGATCGCGGATTTCCTCGCCGAGCGGCCGGAAATTGCCCGCGTCATCTATCCCGGCCGCGCCGACCACCCGCAGGCCGATATCGTCAAGAAGCAGATGTCGGGCGGCTCGACGCTGATCTGCCTTGACGTCAAGGGCGGCAAGCAGGCGGCCTTCGCCTTGCAGAACGCGCTCGACATCGTGCTGATCTCCAACAACCTCGGCGACGCCAAGAGCCTGATCACCCATCCGGCGACGACGACGCACAAGAACCTGAGCGACGAAGCGCGTGCCGAGCTCGGCATCGGGCCGGGCACGCTCAGACTGTCCGTCGGCCTGGAAGACACCGACGATCTGCTTGAGGATATCGAACAGGCGCTGAAGGCCTCGTAAGAGGGCTTTGGCTTTCAGGCGCCGGACGGCGTCTCTTCCAGCTCGGCCGCCTTGGTCCCGATGGTCATCGCGTTGCCGCGCCAGTCGACGGCACCGCCGAGCCAGCCGCGTGCCCACATCGCCGGCAGGATCAGGTCGCGGGCCATGATCGCGGCAACCATGCGTCGCGACAGGTACCAGCCCTTGGACCAGGCCAGGGCGCACTCGGGAAGGTAGAAGGCCGCCAGCACGGCAATGGCGGTTGCCCAGAGGCTGAAGCCGGCGCTTGCCGCCGCAATCAGCGCCAGCACCAGCGGCACCGCCGCGCCAGTCAGGATTTCGGGTGCGAAGAACAGCGGGAAGGTGACGCGGCGCAGGCGCGCCCAACGGGCCTGACGTGACCAGATCTCGTCGAACGTGCGCCGGCCAAGCGGCTGTTCGAAGGGCGCGGCGACGAGATTGACGCGCAGGCCGAGGCCGTTGACCAGCTTGGTCGCGGCGGCGTCCTCGGCGATCTCGGCGGCCAACGCGCGGATGCCGCCATTGGCGTCGAGCATCGGCTTGTTCCAGAGCATGCTCTTGCCCTGGGCAAAGCCAAGGCCAAGCGCCTCGCCGGCATATTGCCAGCGCGCCTGCAGCGTGTTGAGGAAAGCGCATTCGACTTCAGCCCAGAAGCCGGCCGGCCGCGAGCCGATCGGCGTCGAACAGACAAGGCCGGTGTCGGGCCGCCATGCAGCCATCAGGTGCTGGATGTAGTCTCTCGGCATCAACACGTTGGAATCGGCCAGGACGACCCAGTCGTGCCGCGCCGCTTCCCAACCCTTGACGCAATTGTTGAGTTTCGGATTGGCGCTGAAGCGGTCGTCGCCGATCATCAGCCGGGCCGGCACCTTGGGAAACCGGGCAATCGCCCTGTTTATCGGTTTGACTACCGGATCGTCGGCATGGGCGACGCAGAAGATCAGCTCGTAGCGCGGCCAATCAAGCGAGAAGGCGCGCTCCAGCGTCTCGTGCGTGAACGGTTCAATGCCACGCGACGGCACGATGATCGACACCGGCCGCGGCTTGCCGGTCGGCGGCGCGATAATGCGGCGCCGTTTCAGACGCGAAGCGGCAAGCACGATGCTGGCGAGATTTGAGAGGATAAGAGCAATTGAAAGCGTGGCGGCTATGAGAGTGAGTTCCATCGAGATCCGGTCACTCCAGAAAACCGGTCCGCCAGAACAATCTGGCTGGCATGACGACCGATTTCAACAGTTCGACAGAGCGCCCGAGTCGCGCGGCACTGGTCGGCGCACACCATCATTGTCGTGTGTCACTTAAATGACATTCTTTGCCGGCACCTGCCGTTCGGTAGGCAATGAAAGGACGCGCACCGTTGACCAGCCTGCAAGGAGCGCCGAAAGATACTGGATTGTTTTGGAGCTGCTTATGTACAGCACCGTCACGCGCAACATCGAAGTGCAGGTCAGGCCGTTCTATCTGGAGGACCGTTCGGATCCGTCCGAGAACCGCTATGTCTGGGGCTATCAGATAACGATCGACAATCAGTCGGACGATTCCGTCCAGCTGTTGTCGCGCTATTGGCACATCACCGATGGCACCGGCAGGGTCGAAGAGGTACGCGGCCCTGGCGTCGTCGGCGACCAACCCGAACTCAATCCCGGCGACAGCTACCAGTACACGTCCGGTTGCCCGCTCTCGACACCCTCCGGCATCATGGTCGGGCACTACACGATGCGCAACCAGCGGGGCGAGACGTTCGACATCGCCATCCCCGCATTTTCACTCGACCTGCCGGGGAAGCGGCGGACGGTGAATTAGCGTCTTTCTCCCCGTCTCTGTACGGGGAGAAATGCCCGGCAGAGGGGCGCCGCCGGGCTGATGAGATTGTCTTCCACGCACAAGGCATCCGAGTGGACGGCGCGGCCATTCGCCGAAGTTCGCGCTGCCCCTCATCCGCCCTTCGGGCACCTTCTCCCCGTAAACGGGGAGAAGGAAGGGACACTTTACTGAGCCGCAAATTCCGCCGGGTCGAAGTCATATTGCTTCGAGCAGAATTCGCAGGCGACGTGAATGCCGCCGTCCTCGGTGCTGTCCTTGATCTCTTGGGCGGAAAAGCCCTCGAGGATGCCGCGGATCTTGTCCCGGGAGCACGAGCACTGGTCGGCGACCGGAACGCCGCCGAAGACGCGCACGCCATGCTCGTGGAACAGCCTGTAGAGCAGCCGCTCGGCGCCGATCGTCGGGTCGATCAGTTCGGTCGGCTCGATGGTGCCGAGCAGCGCCAGCAACTCCAGCCAGGAATTGTCGTCGGGATCGTGGATCTCCTCGCGCGGATCGCCATCGCCGCCCGGCAGGTCCGGCACGCGCATGCGCTCGGGCGACTGCGGCAGGAACTGCGCCAGGATGCCACCGGCGCGCCACTGCTCGCGGGCGCCGCCCGGGCCGGGCGTCAAGAGCTTGGCCACCGACAGCCTGAGATCGGTCGGAATCTGCTCCGACTGACGGAAATAGGTGCGTGCCGCATCTTCCAGCGTCTCGCCATCGAGCTGGACGATACCCTGATAGCGCTGCGTGTGAGCGCCCTGGTCGATGGTCAGCGCCAGCACGCCGGTGCCGAGCAGGGTCTGCTGGGACGTTTCGCCCGCCGCGACCAGCGCTTCCAGTCGGTCGGCATCGAAACGCGCATAGGCGCGCAGCGCCGAGGGCGTGGAAAAATCCGCGACCAGCATGTCGACAGGCCCGTCGGTGCGGGTCTGCAGGATGAACTTGCCCTCGAACTTGAGCGAGGTGCCGAGCAGCACCGTCAGCACACAGGCTTCCGCCAGCAGCCGGGCGACCGGCTCGGGATAGTCGTGGCGGCCGAGGATGGCGTCGAGCATCGGTCCGAGCTGGACGGTGCGACCGCGCACGTCGAGCGGGCCTACCTCGAAGGGCACGACGTGATCGTCGCCGGCGTAGCCGAATTCGCCGAGTTTGGGGTGATGTTCAGTCACTCGATAGGTTTCCAACATAACAAAGCTCCAGGGCGCGGCCATGCCGCCCTCTCGGGAGCATGCGTCGAAACGCGCTTGATTTGCGTGATGTGGCGCAAATAGGCATCACACCCCCAGAGATCAAGCTCACATAGATCAAGCGCCGAGGCACCAGGCGAGCACGGCCTTCTGGGCATGGAGCCGGTTCTCGGCCTCGTCGAAGACCACCGAATGCGGCCCGTCGATGACCTCGTCGGTCACTTCCTCGCCGCGATGCGCCGGCAGGCAGTGCATGAACAACGCGTCCGGCTTGGCCTTCGCCATCAGCTTGGCATTGACCTGGTAGGGCGAGAACACGTTGTGGCCGCGGGCACGATGCTCCTGGCCCATCGACACCCAGCAATCGGTGACGATGCAGTCGGCCTGATCGACGGCTTCCTCGGGCGAGCGGGTGAAATGCAGCTTGCCGCCATGCGCCTGCGACCAGTCGATATGCTTCTGCGCCGGCTCACTGCCCTCGGGCACGGCGACGTTGAGGTTGAAGCGGAACCGTGCGGAGGCTTCGAGCAAGGAATGCAGCACATTGTTGCCGTCGCCGGTCCAGGCGATGGTCTTGCCGGCGACCGGACCGCGATGCTCCTCGAAAGTCATGATATCAGCCATAAGCTGGCAGGGATGGGTGTCGTCGGTCAGTCCGTTGATCACCGGCACGGTGGCATTCTCGGTCAGCTCCAGCAGCCGCTCATGCGAGGTGGTGCGGATCATGATCGCGTCGACATAACGCGACAACACCTTGGCGGTGTCGGCGATGGTCTCGGAACGGCCGAGCTGCATCTCGGTGCCGGTCAGCATGATGGTCTCGCCGCCAAGCTGGCGCATACCGACGTCGAAGGACACACGCGTGCGGGTCGACGGCTTGTCGAAGATCATCGCCAGCACCTTGCCTTCGAGCGGCTTGCTGCGCTCGCCGGCCTTGAGGCGGGCCTTTCGCACCACCGCATCGTCCAGCATAAGACGCAGATCGCCTTCGGAAACGGCGGAAAGATCGGTGAAATGGCGAACTGACATCAGCAATGGTTCCGGGATTACTTCGCGGCGGCGGAGGCGATCGCCTCCGCCAGGCCCTTGGCGCCGGCGCGGATGCGGTTGAGCGCGTCGTGGATCTCGGCGTCGGTGACGGTGAGCGGCGGCAACAGGCGAATGACGTTGTCGCCGGCCGGAACCGCCAGCAGGTGCTGGTCGCGCAATGCCATGTTCACCTTGGTGTTGGGCATGGCGCATTTGAGGCCTAGCATCAGCCCGGTGCCCCTGATGTCCTCGATGACCTCGGGAAACTCGTCGGCGACCGACGCGAGACCCTGCTTCATCAGCAGCGCCTTGCGCTGGACGTCTTCGAGGAAGCCGTCTTCCAGCACGACATCTAGCACGGCGTTGCCGACAGCCATGGCCAGCGGGTTACCGCCGAACGTGGTCCCATGCACGCCCGCGGTCATGCCGACGGCCGCTTCGTCCGTGGCAAGGCAGGCGCCCATCGGGAAGCCGCCGCCAATGCCCTTGGCGATCGCCATGATGTCTGGCGTAACCCCTGACCATTCGTGCGCGAACAGCTTGCCGGTGCGGCCGATGCCGCACTGGACCTCGTCGAAGATCAACAGCAGGCCGTGCTGTTCGCACAATTGCCTGAGCCGCTTCAGCGATTGCGTCGGCACCGGACGGATACCGCCCTCGCCCTGCACCGGCTCGATCAGGATGGCGGCCGTCTCCGGCGTGATCGCCTTTTCGGCGGCGTCGATGTCGTCGAAACCGACCTGATCGAAACCTTCGACCTTGGGGCCGAAGCCTTCGAGATATTTGTGCTGGCCGCCAGCCGCGATGGTCGCCAGCGTGCGGCCATGGAAGGCGCCTTCGAAGGTGATGACGCGGAAGCGCTCGGGATGTCCATTGACGAACTGGTAGCGCCGCGCCGTCTTGATCGCGCATTCCAGCGCCTCGGCGCCCGAATTGGTGAAGAACACCTTGTCGGCGAAAGTGGCGTCCACCAGCCGCTCGCCGAGCCGGCTCTGCCCCGGAATCTCATAGAGATTGGAGACATGCCAGAGCTTGGCGGCCTGCTCGGTGAGTGCGGCCACCAGATGCGGATGGCTGTGGCCCAGTGAATTGACGGCGATGCCGCCGGCGAAATCGAGATATCGCTCGCCTTTGTCGGTAACCAGCCAGGTGCCTTCCCCGTGGTCGAAGGCCAGGGGTGCGCGAGCAAAGGTCTCGTAAAGCGCCGAACCGCTCATTATATGCGTCTCCGGTACCGGAAAATCAAAAAAGCCGCCAAAGCGGCGGCCTTTGCGGCTTATCCTGTTTTTCGGCCATGAAGTCAACGAAAACGTCGCGTAGTGCCGCGCGGCAAGCCCTCTGACGAGACGCCGGCTCATAAGCGACCGGGCAAGTTGGGGAAAACCGAAAAAACCGATTCGTGTTGCACTTGGGACTCTTGTCACCGAGTCAGCGCATAGAGTAGTTGTAGACGAGAAATAACTAGATTTCGTGCGGCGGACCTAATCACCAGATATATGTGGTGTCTGCCCCGGCAAATATTGCCGGGTTGGGAATGGATTCCGATTGCCGCACGCTTAGCAGGAGCGCGGTCTCATGAACTGGACTGACGAGCGGGTAGAACTTCTCAGGAAACTGTGGTCGGAGGGTCTGAGCGCAAGCCAGATTGCTGCGCAGCTTGGGGGGGTCAGCCGCAACGCGGTCATCGGCAAGGTGCACCGGCTGAAACTGTCGGGCCGCGGGCGCTCGACCGCCACGCCGGCACGCCAGAAGAAGGCGGCGCAAGGATCGACCGTTCAGAAATCGGTATCGCGCGCCGCAACCGCCACGCGCCATGTCACGACATCGATCGGCGCGACTGCCTTGCAGACGCAGTTCGACGCCGAACCGGTGGCACGCCACTACATCCGCCCGGTCGAGAATGTCGTGCTGCCGATCTCACGGCATCTGCAGCTCGTCGAGCTGACCGAGCGGACCTGCAAATGGCCGAACGGCGATCCGCTTTCGGAGGACTTCCATTTCTGCGGCAACGACGCCGCCGAAACCGGCCCCTACTGCAAGTACCACGCCCGCGTGGCGTTCCAGCCGGCATCGGAACGGCGGCGGAGTCGCTGAGCGAATAGCGAATAGCGAATAGCGAATAGCGAATAGCGAATAGAAACGGCTTGGCTTCTGGGACAGGAAGCAAGCCGTTTTGTGTTCGCTATTCGCTATTCGCTACTCCCTATTCGCTATTCGCTCTCTTTCACAGCCACCCATTCTTGCGAAACCGCCAGTAGAGAAACGCGCAGATCAGCGCGATCGTGGCCAGCACCATCGGGTAGCCGTATTCCATCTTCAGTTCCGGCATATCGCTGAAATTCATGCCGTAGATGCCGGCGAGTGCCGTCGGCACCGCCAGGATGGCGGCCCAGGAGGCGAGCTTCTTGGTGTTGGCCGTCTCCTGGCTCTGGCCGACCAGCAGGCTGGCTTCGAAAGCGAACGCCAGCACCTCGCGCAGGCTGTCGATCTTTTCCTGGACGGTGCGGATGTGATCGGTCACATCGCGGAACAGCGGATGCATGGCCGTATGGATCTGCGGCAGCTCGGCGCTGGTCAGCCGGCGGCAGACCTCGACCAGCGGCAGCGCCGCATTGCGCAGGCGCAAAAGATCGCGGCGCAGCATATAGAGGCGCTCGATGTCCGGGCCGGTCATCGGCTTCATCAGGACCTTGTCCTCGATCGCCTCGACCTCGTCCTCGATCTGCTCGAGCACCGGCATGTAATTGTCGACGATGAAATCGAGAATGGCGTAGAGGACGAAATCCTCGCCCTTGGCCAGCGAATGCGGGCAGCTTTCCCAATGCTGACGAACGGCGGCATAGGAGGTCGAAGGGCCGTGCCTGACGCTGACAATGTAGCCGCTGCCGACGAACAAATGGGTCTCGCCGAAGGTGACCCGGCCGTCGATCAGCTGCGCGGTGCGGGCGACAATGAACAGTGCATCGCCATATTGCTCGATCTTCGGCCGCTGGTGCGGGTGCTCGGCATCCTCGATCGCCAGCTCATGCAGGTGAAACTGCGCCTGGACGCGAAGCAGCAGGTTGCGGTCGGGCTCGAGCAGGCCAATCCAGACGACATGACCGGATTTTTTCGCCCATTCGCCGGCTTCCTCGATGGGAATGTCGGCGATGCGACGCCCGGCCGTGTAGACGCCGCAAGCGATAATGCCGGATATCGGCGCAGACGCCGGGGTCAGGTTCCGAACATTTTCCATCACGACCTCCCGAAGCAAATCCACGGACGAGGATAGAGGCAAGCCCGGAAAGCTTAGCTTAATTCGGGTGACGGTTCGAGAGGCGGCCGTTCACTTCACCGGCAGCGTCTCGGAAAGACCGATCTTGTCGGTCTTGTCGCCCTTCGGCCGCTCGGCCGGCAACTGCTCGCCGGTGACGATATAGTAGATGGTCTCGGCGATGTTGGTGGCGTGGTCACCGATACGCTCGATGTTCTTGGCGCAGAACAGCAGGTGCGTGCAGGGCGTGATGTTGCGCGGATCTTCCATCATGTAGGTCAGCAATTCGCGAAACAGCGATGTGTACATGGCATCGATCTGGTCGTCGCGGTCGCGCACGAAGCCGATTTTCTCTACCGAGCGGGATGCGTAGACGTCGAGCACTTCCTTGAGCTGGGTCAGCGCCAGGTTGGCCAGGGCCTCGAGGCCGCGGAACAGGCTGGTCGGCTGGCGTCCGTCGGTGACGGCGACCACCCGCTTGGCAACGTTCTTGGCGAGGTCGCCAACCCGTTCGAGGTCGGCGGAGATGCGAATGGTCCCGACGATCTCGCGCAAATCCGTCGCCATCGGCTGACGCCTTGCAATGATGATGATCGCCTTATCGTCGATTTCGCGTTGCCCTTCATCCAGCACGGCATCGTCGCGGATGACCTTCTCGGCGAGGCTAGGATCGGCATTGACCAAAGCGGCGATTGCCTGCTCGACCATGCGCTCGGCATGGCCGCCCATCGCGGCGATGCGCTTCGACAGATATTTCAGCTCGTCGTCGTAGGCGCTGACGATGTGCACGGACTGCATGGCAATACGCCTTCCCATGGAGTGTTTTGATTTTGAGTCGTTCCTCGAATCCCCGCTGATACGCTAGCCGGATGACAGAAAAAAGAAACAGTCGCCTCTAAACTAGGGCGATATCAGTGCGTCGGCAAATGAACCGAGAAGGCGGCGCCCTTGCCAACCTCGGACTTGATCGAAAGCCTGGCATTGTGGCGCGTCAGGATATGCTTGACGATAGACAGGCCAAGGCCTGTGCCCTTCTGGGTCCGGCTGGTCTCGACATCGACGCGATAGAAGCGCTCGGTGATGCGCGGAATGTGCTCCTCGGGAATGCCGGGGCCAAAATCCCTGATGGTCACGTCGATGCCGGGCTCCGAGCCGGCATCGCCGTGCGCGATCGACACCACCACGCGCCCGCCCGACTGCCCGTATTTGCAGGCGTTCTCCAGGAGGTTCTCGAAAACCTGGAAAAGCTCGTCGCGATCGCCGGGCACATCGAGCGGCCCATCGGCATAATCCCGCTCGATGGCAACGCTGTTTTCCCTGGCCAGCGGTCCGAGTGAATCAATGACGCTGTCGAGTGTCTCGCGCAGATCGACCTCGGTTCCCGGCTTCAGATAAGGCTTCATCTCGAGCCGCGACAGCGACAACAAATCGTCGATCAGACGCGCCATGCGACTGGTCTGGCTCTCCATGATCTGCAGGAACCGATCGCGCGCCGCCGGATCGTTGCGGGCCGGCCCGCGCAGCGTTTCGATGAAGCCGGCGATGGAGGCGAGCGGCGTACGCAGTTCGTGGCTGGCATTGGCGATGAAGTCGGCGCGCATGCGGTCGATCCTGCGCGTTTCGCTCTGGTCCTTGAATACCAGCACGTAGAGATCGGTCGCATGACCGACCGAGGACGCGCTCACCCGGTAAGCCCGTTCGACCGGCAGCTTCTCCGTGTAGTCGACGACATCGGAGGCGACATCGCCCGACAGCACGCCGTCCAGCAGAGCTTGCATTTCCGGCGCCCGGAACTTCAATGACAGCGACATGCCGGGCGCGATCCCGCCGAAGGCGGCATAGGCGGCGGCATTGGCATGCACGATGGTGGCGGTCCGGTCGAAGATGATCAGCGGATCGGCAACGGCGGCCGCAAGATATTCACCGGAGAGCCGCTGCAAGCCGATCGCCTCGATGGCCGCGCCGCTCTCGCTGGATTGGCGCGCGCCGGCGGCCGGCAGCATTGCCGCCGCAAGCAGCAGGAGCAGCGCCGGCAACAGTGCGTAGGCAGAAATACCCGCAAAGGCAAAGGCGATCAGAACAGCGACGACGGCGGCCGCAAGCAGCCAGCGGCTGTTCCACAGCCGGATGGCCAGCGTTTGCGCCATCCCTTTCTGTTCCAGGTCAGCCATTCGCTCGCGCGCCCGCACCACATGCATTCGCCGGTCGCGCGGCGGCGGAAACTTCCGCTGGACCGCTCCGGAGGCTCCCAATAGCATGAGTCCGGAAGCTGAAAAGGGTTCGTCTCGATGAAAAATGCCAAGGAAAGTCCCGCCGCGCCGACTTCGGGCCCGCTGAAGATCAGGATCGACGGCAAGGAGCGGGAGTTCGACATCGAAAATCCCGTGCTTCCCGGCTGGGTCGAGGACAACAAGCTGACCGCCGGCGGCTATCCCTACGACAAGAAGATGAAAAGCGACGAGTATGACGAGACGCTCGAGAAATTGCAGATCGAGCTGGTCAAGGCGCAGGCCTGGCTGCAGTCGACCGGCAAGCGGGTGATGGCGCTGTTCGAGGGCCGCGACGCCGCCGGCAAGGGCGGCACGATCTTCGTGGTGCGCCAGTACCTCAACCCGCGCACGGCACGCAATGTGGCGCTGACCAAGCCGACCCCGACCGAGATGGGGCAATGGTATTTCCAGCGCTATGTCGATCATTTCCCGACATCTGGCGAATTCGTCACCTTCGACCGATCCTGGTACAACCGTGCCGGCGTCGAGCCGGTGATGGGTTTCTGCACGCCGCGGCAGCACGAGCAGTTTCTCGACGAGACGCCGCATTTCGAACGGATGATCTCCAACGAGGGCATCCACTTCTTCAAGTTCTGGCTGAACATCGGCCGGGAAACCCAGCTCGAGCGCTTCCACGATCGCCGCTACAGCCCGCTGAAGAGCTGGAAGTTTTCGCCGATCGACGTTGCCGGCATTACCAAGTGGGACGATTATACAGAGGTGCGCGATACCATGTTCGAGCACACTCACAAGGAGTTCGCACCGTGGATCATCGTGCGGGCCAATGACAAGCGGCGCGCGCGGCTGGCGGTCATGCGGCGCATCCTGTTGTCGCTGCCCTATGACGGGCGCGATCTCGACGTAATCGGCAAGGAGGACAAGAAGATCATCGGCGAAGGGCCGTCGTTTTTGAAAGAATAGGCTGGCCTGGGAACCAGGATTGACGCATTTTGCGCCGCGCAGCCAAGGCCGCGCGGCGATGCTTTTTTCCTCGTCTGTCCTAAAGCGCGTCGCGTCGAAACGGATTCATGCGCCGCGCTTTAGGTCTTTGTTTCCATGCATGTCGTTGTCTCAAAACCGGGGCCACTTTTGAGCGACATGCATCAAGCCGCCAGCCGGGCGATGCGCTGCAATCGCCGCAGGGTCGTGTCGTCCTGCAGCGCCTGCTGGAAAAGCGAAATCTCCTGGTCGATGCGGTCGCATAGTGCCTGCGTGTCCCCCTTCAGCAGGCCGCGCGTCTGCAGCAGGGCGGCGACCGGCTTCTTGACAAGCTGTCTCGCCCGGCCGAGGGCCGCTTCCTCGACGCTGCCGCCCGGCACGATCTCGGCGATGAGGCCGAGCGCCCTGGCATCTTCGGCGCGAAGCGTGTCGCCGAGGCAGAAGAAGCGGAAAGCACCGGCGTAGCCGAGCTTCTGCGGCGCCAGGATGCTGGTCGCCGCATCCGGCACAAGGCCGAAATCGACGAATGGTACCCGGAACGTGCTTTCATCGGATGCGATCACCATGTCGCAATGGAACAGGATGGTGCAGCCGACCCCGACGGCATCGCCGTCGACGCAGGCAAGGATGGGCTTTGGAAATGTCGCCAGCGTGCGGAACAGGTCGGTGACGGCGGCGATCAGTTTCTGGTGCTTGGTGGCGTCGAGGAATTCGGAGAAGTCGCCGCCGAGACAGAAACAGCCTGCCAGGCCGCGCAAAACGACGACGCGCACCTCCTCATTGTCGGCGGCTTCATGGAAGGTCTTTGCTAGGCTTTCATAGGCTCTCCTGTCCAGCACCGGCCGGCCGTCATTCGACGACACGGTGACCACCAGCGTGTGGTTGCGAAGCTCAGGTTGCGGGTGTGTGCCCATGACTGTCTCCGATCTCATGACGCACGCCTTTGCCCGAGCATGTCGGGGTAACCCCTGGTCAGCACGGGCGCAAAATGATTGCGGCGCGAGCGCACCACGTCGAGGGTGTGTTCGTTGAAGGTCAGCAGGGTGGCCACGACCTGCTGGTTGCCATAGGTGCGCTGATAACCCAGCGGGGTCGCCAGGAAATGCAGTTGCAAAGCGCGCAGCACCCACATCGGCTCGAATTCGATGATCACCTTGTCGACGCCGCGCTTCAGCCCCCACTCGACGAAACCGGCGATCAATTCGGTGCCGACGGTTGAAACGCCGCGGCGGCCATCGCGAAAACCGGGAGCCACCGCATAGCGGGTCAATTCCCAGATGTTTGGGCCCGATGGCGGCGTTCCTTCGGAAAGGTCGGTCAAAACCTCGGTCAGCAGATGTGGCCGCGTGGTCGGCAACATCCTTTGATAGCCTGCGACTTCGTCACCTCTGATGACAATCTGATGCACCGCCTCGTCATGATCGAACTGGTCGAGTTCGAGCCCGTCGGGGCGCCGGAGATCGTCCCACCCCATCTCCTCGACGAATATCTTGTAGCGCAGCCGGTGGACGGCCTCCCAAAGATCGGGACGTTCCATCAATTCCTGGGTTGTAAGGGAAAATAGCATTCCGCCGTCTCCTGTGTTCAGAGGAAGATACGGCCGTGCTTCGATGAGAAAATTGCGTGATCGCGTATGCAAGAACTTCTAAGTCGGCACGGCCGACCTAGCTAATGTAGCCGCGCCGTATCGCTTCCGCGACGGCCTGCACCCGGTTGACGGCACCGAGTTTGCTTTTGGCGTTAAGAAGATGTTTCTCCGAGGTGTGTTCGGAGATGCCGAGGATTTGAGAAATCTCCCATTCGGACTTGCCGACGGCGGCCCATTGCAGGCATTCCCGCTCGCGCGGCGTCAGCACGATATGATCGATGGCCTTGCTCGCCATCGTGTGGAGTTGCATGGCGCGGCCAACCGCGTAGGTCGACACCAGCGACACCTGGCCGAACTCGGCGGCGGACAATTCCACGGCCTCCCCGCCCAGCGACACCATGACGATCTGGCCGTCGAGCGTGATCAGCGGGAAGGCCAGTCCATCACGCAGTTTGAAGGCACCGGCATCGCCCATCACTTCGCCGCTGCTCTTGTCTATGCGGATACTCTGCGAGGCCTCGCGCCACTGGAAGGGCGCCTGCAGCTGTTTCATGTGGCTGACGACCGGGTCATGATCGACATAGTTGCGCGCGACATAGCGCTCCAGCCACTCGCCGGGCCAATCGCAGAGAAGCACATGCTGCTTTTGCTGGCCGGCCGGCGTGCCCGGCTGCGGTACGGTTCCCGCCATCAGTGCGGTGAGACCGAAATCCGACGTTATGCCCAGCAGCGTTTCGCAGACCGCCGCCGCCGTCGCGGCGTGCTGCAGTTGGTCTATGAATTCCAGCGTGCGATCGAACTGACCCATCGCAACATCAACCCCATGTTGCCTCATGCATTGCGGCCTATGATGCGTGCCTGAGTTACACTTCGCCACCGACCACGGATTGCAAACCGCATGCTTATTCTGTGGCTCCGACCTCGATCCTCTCACCAAGGCGGCCAAAGCTGATTTGCAAACCGGCTAAATCATATCCTGAAATCGGCGTGTTGAAATCAAAAACCATTGTGCCTGTCCCATTTTCGTACGAAAACCGGTGCGAGCACGACCGCGGCGGAGTTTTATCTTGGCGTTCCAATGGAGATCCTTCGCCCTTGCGATGCTGATCGAATTGCTGTCGTTCGCCGACGGCGCGCGCGCCGCGGCGCCTCAGGTTCCGGTTCTGTGGGATGCCAAGGAGCGGCTGCCCAAGCCGGACCTTTCGGCGCTGCCCCGGCTGAGATTCCTGACGACCACCGATTTCCCGCCCTTCAATTTCCTCGACGGCTCCGGAAAGCTGTCCGGGTTCCACATCGATCTGGCACGTGCCATCTGCGCCGAGCTTGGCATTGTCGAGAAATGCCAGATCCAGGCCTTGCCCTGGGCCGAGCTGGAAGGCGCGCTACGGAAAGGTGAAGGCGAGGCGATCATCGCCGGCATCGCCGCAACGCCGGAATCGCGCGCGACCTATGCCTTCTCGCGCTCCTACCTGCAGTTTCCGGCGCGCTTCATCATGCCGAAGAGCAAGGCGCTGGCCGAACCGATCTTTGCCAAGTTGCGCGGCAAGCGTGTCGGCGTGGTCGCCGGCTCGGCGCATGAGAGCATGCTGCGCGACTATTTCAACACCGTTCAGATCGTCCCCTTCGACAGGCCGGAAAACCTCTATGCCGATCTCAAGGGCGGCAAGCTCGACGCCGCCTTCGGCGACGGCATGCGCCTGGCTTTCTGGCTGGGCGGCTCGGATTCAGCGGGCTGCTGCCGCTTTACCGGCGGCCCTTACCTAGCGCCTGAATATCTGGGCTCGGGCATGGCCATCGCAACCCGGGCGGACAATCCGGCACTGGCCGCCGCGTTCGACTACGCGCTGCAGGAGATTTCGATGAAAGGCACGTTCGCCGAATTTTATTTGCGCTATTTCCCGGTTAATTTTTTTTGATCCGGTCTCCGTCAGGTTTTGCTAGGGAGCTGCGGATATTCAGGTGAGCGTGCGCAGCCGCGCCTTGGCGGCACGGCCGATGGCGGCGACGGTCAGTGTGTCGAGATCGAGCTGACGCCGGATCAGCTGCAGCACCCGCACTTCTTCCATGCGCATTTCGAGATCGACGGCGGCCACCTCGAAGGCCGCGGCGTAGGCGGTGTCGCGCAAGCGCTCGGGCAGGGCCTCGGCGACTTCAGCCAGAACGCCTTTCAGCCCATCCTTTTCGTGCAGTCGCTTCTGGCAGGCCTGGGCGACACCGACCAGCCGGTCGTGGTTGAAATCCTCGAACACCGGCCAAGAGCGGACAACGTCGCCGATCCTGGCCAGTTCGACATCGGTCATGTCGCGATCGGAGGCCGAGGTGATGACCATCAGGTAGATCAGGGCTTCATGCGGCGTCGGCAATTTTTTCTCCTTGAACCGGGCTTCGAAGGTAGGAACGCACTCTCCGCACCGCAAGGAAAAAGCGCCGCACGCGTTGACGCTCCGGCGCTGCACGCCTAGAGACCGGTTGAAAAAACCCTGCTCCGGCCCCGCCTTCGAATGATTTGGGCCGGCGAATGATTTGGAAAACAGTGACATGGCGAGATCAAACATCGTCGATCTCAATCCCGAGGTGCTGGCGGCCGCGGCCGAGAGCAAGGCGTGGCCGTTCGAGGAAGCCAAAAAGATAATCGAACGCTACAAAGGCGCCGACTTTCCCCAAACGATCTTGTTCGAGACCGGCTACGGGCCATCCGGCCTGCCGCATATCGGCACATTCGGCGAGGTGGCGCGCACGTCTATGGTGCGCCATGCGTTCCGCGTCCTGACGCAGGACAAGGTTGCGACCAAGCTGCTGTGCTTTTCCGACGACATGGACGGCATGCGTAAGATACCCGACAGCGTGCCGGACCGCGTCGCACTCGAGCAGCATCTGCACAAGCCGCTGTCGTCGGTTCCCAATCCGTTCGGCGGCGACTATGCGAGCTTCGCCGACCACAACAACGCGATGCTTTGCCGCTTCCTCGACACGTTCGGCTTCGACTACGAGTTCGCCAGCGCGACGCAATATTACAAGTCCGGCCGTTTCGACGCGATGCTGCTGCGCGCCGCCGAACGCTATGACCAGATCATGGCGGTGATGCTGCCGACGCTCGGCCCCGAGCGCCAGGCGACCTACAGCCCGTTCCTGCCGATTTCGCCGAAGAGCGGCCGCGTGCTTTACGTGCCGATGAAGCATGTCGACGCCAAGGCCGGCACCATCACCTTCGACGACGAAGGCACGGAGACCACGCTTTCGATCACCGGCGGCCGCGTCAAGCTGCAGTGGAAGCCGGATTTCGGCATGCGCTGGGCAGCGCTTGGCGTCGACTTCGAGATGTTCGGCAAGGATCACCAGACGAATGCTGTGGTCTACGACCGCATCTGCAACATTCTGGGTGGACGGGCGCCGGAGCATTTCGTCTACGAACTGTTCCTCGACGAGAACGGCCAGAAGATCTCGAAGTCGAAGGGCAACGGGCTGACCATCGACGATTGGCTGACCTATGCGCCGACCGAAAGCCTCGGGCTCTACATGTACCAGCGGCCACGGCAGGCCAAGAAGCTGTATTTCGACGTCATCCCGCGGGCCGTGGACGAGTACTACACCTTCCTTACCGCGTATCCCCGGCAGGACTGGAAGGAACGGCTGGGCAATCCGGTCTGGCATATGCATGACGGCAACCCGCCCGCCATCGACATGCCGGTGCCGTTCTCGCTGCTGCTCAACCTGGTCAGCGCCTCCAACGCGCAGAACAAGGATGTGCTGTGGGGCTTCATCTCGCGCCATACGGTGGGGGTGACGCCAAAGACGCATCCCGAGCTCGACCGGCTGGTGGGCCACGCGATCCGCTATTTCGACGATTTCGTGAAGCCGACGAAAACCTTCCGGCCGGCCGACGAGGTCGAGCGCGAGGCACTGCAAGCTCTCGACGAGGCGCTTGGCGCGCTGCCGGCGGACGCCAATGGCGAAGCGATCCAGAACGCTTCGCTCAACGTCGCGCGCAGGATCGAACGTTATCAGGACCATTCCAAGCAGAGCCCGGAAGGCGGCCCCGGCGTATCGGGCGCCTTCTTCCAGATGATCTACCAGGTGCTGATCGGCCAGGAGCGCGGCCCGCGCTTCGGATCGTTCGTCGCGCTCTATGGCATTGCCGAAACGCGGGCGCTTATTGAGCGGGCGCTGGCTGGTCAGCTGGCTTGAGAACGCCGTCCACCTCTTCCAGGATCGAACTCGGCGCCTGAGGCGCCGGGCTTGGCGCGGCCGGCATTGCCGGCATGCCGGACAGATCGGGCGCCGATCCGAAAATGCCCTTCTTCGCCGTGCGTGCCTTGTCGCCGGCCTCGACATAAGGGCCACCATTGGCGGCGCGCGCCCAGCCGTTTTCGACCAGCCATTGGCCGACATCCTGCTTGCCGATCCGGCATTCGGCGGCGATCAGGTCGCGGCCGCCCTCGGGCGGTACGATGCAGGCCACCGCGCGGCCGCGCAGGAAGGCGCGGAACGCCGTCCGCGCACGGACGCCGCACGGCCAGGATTTGCCGTCATCGCTGCAAATCTCGTCCTGGCTGACGATGTCGATGCCGGAAACCGCGACCGAGTAACCCTTCGCTTCGATCAGGCCGGCGGCCGGCGCGACCGGCTGGAACAGCTTTGTGCCGTTCCAGTCGTCGGGCATTTTCGGCTTGGGCGGCACGGCCAGCGCCAGCTTGCTCAGCGGCTCGCGCGGCTCGACCCGTTCCAGTTCCTCGGCCGGAAGCTCAGGCGGCGCAACGAGGTCGGGATCGATCGCCCTCGAATGCGGCGCAGGCTTCGGCGGCTGTGGATTTGAAATGGCCCATGTGGCCGGTTCTTCGGGCACCATGTCGGCGTCCTCCCGCGCGATCGTATCGGCGCCCGGATCGAGCTGGTCCACCGTGACCACACTGTCGCTTCCATTCAGCGTGCGGCCGCCCGTGACGACCATGGCCGCCATTACCGGGACCATCAGAATCGAAAGGGCGATATGAAGGAGACGCACCAGCCGACCTACTGGCTTGCCCACACAATCCGCGCCACCCATTCTACATCGCGCATGGGAATATCGCGGTCGGGATGATCGGGATTGAGCGAGACCAGCGCGATCGACTTAACGGTCTGGCGCTCGAGCACCTTGGCCATGACCTCGCCGGCAGTGGTTTTGACGACGACGCGATCGCCCTTGCGGGTGATCGCGCCCGGTTCGACGATGAGGATATCGCCATTGCGGTAGAGCGGCAGCATGGAATCGCCCTGCACCTGCAGCGCATAGGAGCTCTCCGTCGATTGCGCCGGCAGTTCGACCAGATCCCAACCCTGACCGGCCGGAAAGCCGGCATCGTCGAAGAAGCCGCCGGCGCCGGCCTGGGCAAAACCGAGCAACGGCACGGAGCTTCCGCGGGCGATCGAGGCGCCATGACGGATCCCGGCCCGGCCTTCGATCAGGCCGGTGAATTCGTCGAGCGAAGCGCCCGTCGCCTCGATGATCTTGGCCAGCGATTCGGTCGAAGGCCAGCGTGGCCGACCATCCGACGACAGACGCTTCGACTTGTTGAAGGCAGTGGAATCAAGCCCCGCGCGCTTGGCCAGACCCGAGGCCGAAAGCGAATAGCGCTCGGCAAGAGCATCGATGGCGGCCCAGACACGGTCATGTGAGAGCATGTCTTGCTCTCCTTCAAACAGGAAAAAATACCTTTTCCGTTCTAACCCCGAGCCACCCTCTTGTCCACAGTCCAGGGCTGCCTCATGCCGCCTTTCTGGTCTCGCCCTTCGCATAGGGATCGAAGCGCTGGTAGAAGCTCTCGTCTTTCTCGGCCATGTCGAGCAGCAGCTTGGGCACCTTGAACTCGGCGCCGTATTTCTTCTGCAGGCCCTTGGCGATCTTGACGAACCCCTTGGCACCGATGCCGTCGATGTAGGACAGCGCGCCGCCGGTGTAAGGGGCGAAACCGAAGGCCAGGATCGAGCCGACATCGGCCTCGCGCGGGTCGGTGACGATACCCTCTTCCATCACCCGGGCCGCTTCCAGCGCGATGGTGACCAGCAGCCGCTGCTGCAGCTCCTCATAGTCGACCTTCTCGGGCGCAAGCTGCGGATAGAGATCCTTGAGCCCCGGCCACAGCTTCTTCTTGGCGGGTTTCGCCGGATAATCGTAGAAACCCTTGCCGTTCTTGCGCCCGAAGCGGCCGTGATCGTCGACCATGGTGTTGATCAGCGCCATCTGCTTCGGATCGACCGCCTTGTCGCCGAGATCCCTGATGGTCTGCTTCATGATTTTCTGGGCAAGGTCGATGGCCGTCTCGTCGGTCAGCGCCAGGGGTCCGACCGGCATGCCGGCGGCTTTCGCGGCATTCTCGATCATCGGCGCCGGGACACCTTCGATCAGCATCTTGTAGGCTTCCGACATGTAGCGCAGCACGCAGCGGTTGACGTAGAAGCCGCGCGTGTCGTTGACGACGATCGGCGTCTTCTTGATGGCGCGGACGAAGTCGATCGCCGCGGCCAGCGCCTTGTCGCCGGTCTTCTTGCCCAAAATGATCTCGACCAGCATCATCTTGTCGACTGGCGAGAAGAAGTGGATGCCGATGAAATTCTTCGGCCGCGCCGAATTCTTGGCCAGCGCCGAGATCGGGATGGTGGAGGTGTTCGACGCAAAGATCGCCGATGGTTTCAACACGGCTTCCGCCTGTTCGGTGGCGCTCTTCTTGACGGCCGAATCCTCGAACACCGCCTCGACAACCAGATCGCAGCCGGCAAGGTCGGCATAGTTGGCCGTCGGCGTGATCAGCGACAGCAATTTGTCCTTGTCCTCCGGCTTGGCGCGGCCCTTCTTCACCTGATCCGAGATCAGGTTGTCGGAATGCGCCTTGCCCTTGGCGGCCGACTCCATGTCGCGATCGAGCAGCACCACCGGAATGCCGGCCTTGGCGGTGACATAGGCGATGCCGGCGCCCATGAAGCCGGCGCCGAGAATGCCGATCTTCTTGAACTTGGTTTCGGGTACGCCGGCCGGGCGGCGCGCGCCCTTGTTCAGTTCCTGCAGCGACACGAACAGCGAGCGGATCATCGCCGCCGCTTCCCTGGTCCGCATGATCTCGGTGAAATAGCGCTGCTCGATGCGCAAGGCGGTGTCGAACGGCACCAGCAGGCCTTCATAGACGCATTTGAGGATCGCGGCGGCGGCCGGATAGTTGCCGTAGGTCTCGCGACGCAGTATCGCGATGGCCGGCGGCCACAGATTGAAGCCGGCGGGCGAATAGATCTGGCCACCGGGCAGCTTGAAGCCCTTCTCGTCCCATGGCGCCACCGGCTTAAGGCCATTCCTGATCATCGCCTTGGCGGTATCGACCAGCCTTGCCGGCTCCGCGATCTCATGGATCAGGCCCATCGACTTGGCCTTTTGCGGCGACAGCGTCTGGCCGGAGGTCAGCATCTGCAGCGCCTGCTGCTGATCGGTCAGCCGCGGCACGCGCTGGGTGCCGCCGGCGCCCGGGAAGATGCCGATCTTCACCTCGGGAAGCGCCATCTTCACCTTGTCGCTATCGGCGGCGACGCGACCGTGGCAGGCCAGCGACAGTTCGAAGGCACCGCCCATGCAGGTGCCGTTGATCGCCGACACCCACGGCTTTCCGCAAGTCTCCAGCTTGCGGAACAGGCCGGTCATGATGCCGGCATTGTCGAACAGCGCCTTGGTGGCCTTTTCGGCGTCCTTTCCCTTTTCAGCGGCGAAGGTCGTCAGCATCTTCTGCAGCAGGGTGATGTCGGCGCCGCCGGAGAACGTGTCCTTGCCGGATGTGATCACCGCGCCCTTGATGGCGGCGTCACCCGTCACGTGATCGACGATGGCGTTCAGTTCCCGCATCGCTTCTTCGGTGAAGACATTCATCGATCGGCCAGGCATGTCCCAGGTGACAAGCGCAATGCCGTCGGCGTCGACGTCGACCGTGAAATTAGTGTAGCTCATTGTTTCTCTCCCCGTCAGACGCGTTCGATGATCGTTGCGGTGCCCATGCCGGCACCGATACACAGCGTCACCAAGGCGGTGTTCAAATCACGGCGCTCGAGTTCGTCCAGCACCGTGCCCAAGATCATGGCACCGGTGGCGCCGAGCGGATGGCCCATGGCAATGGCGCCGCCATTGACGTTGATCTTGTCATGCGGAATGTCGAACGCCTGCATGTAGCGCAGCACCACCGAGGCGAAGGCCTCGTTGAGCTCGAACAGGTCGATGTCGGACAGCTTCATCTTGGCGCGCTTCAACAGCTTCTCGGTGACGTCGACCGGGCCGGTCAGCATCAGCACCGGTTCGGAGCCGATGTTGGCGAAGGTGCGGATGCGGGCGCGCGGCTTGATGCCCATCGCCTTGCCGGCCTTCTTCGAACCGAGCAGCACGGCCGCCGCGCCGTCGACGATGCCGGATGAATTGCCGGCATGGTGGACGTGGTTGACCTCTTCCACCTCAGGATGCTTCTGCACGGCGACAGCATCGAAGCCGCCCATCTCGCCAGGCATGATGAAGGACGGGTTGAGCGAGGCCAGCGACTGCATGTCGGTCGACGGGCGCATATGCTCGTCATGGTCGAGGATGGTCAGGCCGTTCTGGTCCTTGATCGGAATGACGGACTTCTTGAAGCGGCCGTCGGCCCAGGATTTCGCGGCGCGCTTCTGGCTCTCGACCGCATAGGCGTCGACGTCGTCTCTGCTGAAGCCGTATTTGGTGGCGATCAGGTCGGCGGAGATGCCTTGCGGCACGAACCAGCCGGGCAGGCCGACCGAAGGATCCATGAACCAGGCGCCACCGGAGGCACCCATGCCGACGCGCGACATCGATTCGACGCCACCGGCGATGACGATCTCGTCGGCGCCCTGCGCGATCTTGGCGGCGCCGAAATTGATGGCATCGAGCCCGGAAGCGCAGAAGCGCGAGATCTGCATGCCGGGCGCCTTGGTGTCGTAGCCGGCCTCGAAGGCGGCGGCGCGCGGGATGACCGAGCCCGCCTCGCCGACCGGATCGACGCAGCCGAAGATGATGTCGTCGACAGTGCCGGTGTCCAACCCATTGCGGTCGCGCAGCGCTTCGAGCGTCTTGGCGGCAAGCCGAACCGCCGGCACCTCGTGCAGCGATCCGTCCTTCTTGCCCCTGCCGCGCGGCGTCCGCACGGCGTCATAGACATAAGCTTCGGCCATCTCTTGCTCCTTGGTTTATCCGACGCTGCTCAGAGCGAGCGTCCGATCAGCAATTTCATGATCTCGTTGGTGCCGCCGTAGATGCGCTGGACGCGGGCGTCGCGGAACATGCGGGCGATCGGATATTCATTCATGTAGCCATAGCCGCCATGCAATTGAAGGCATTCGTCGACGACTTTTCCCTGCAGGTCGCTGAGCCAATACTTGGCCATCGATGCGGTCACGGGATCGAGGCCGCCATTGATGTGGCGAGTGACGCAGTCGTTATAAAAGACACGACCAATGGTGGCCTCGGTCTTGAGCTCGGCCAGCTTGAACTGGGTGTTCTGGAAATCGATGATCGCCTTGCCGAACGCCTTGCGCTCCTTGACGTAGTCGATGGTCAGCGCCAGCGCCCGCTCGATCATGGCGATTGCGCCGGTGCCGATCTGCAGCCGCTCCTGCGGCAATTGCTGCATCAGCTGGACGAAGCCCTGCCCCTCTTCATGGCCGAGCAGATTGGAGGTCGGCACGCGCATGTCGTTGAAGAACAGCTCCGATGTGTCGTTGGCCTTCAAGCCGATCTTGTCGAGGTTGCGGCCACGCTGGAACCCTTCGACCTCGTCGGTCTCGACGACGATCAGCGAGGTGCCCTTGGCGCCCTTCTCCGGATCGGTCTTGGTGACGATGATGATGAAGTTTGCCAGCTGGCCGTTGGTGATGAAGGTCTTGGAACCGTTGACTTTGTACTGGTTGCCATCCTTCTCGGCCCGCGTTTTGACGCCTTGCAGATCCGAGCCGGCGCCGGGCTCGGTCATGGCGATGGCGCCGATCAGTTCGCCTGTCGCCAGCTTCGGCAGCCATTTCTTCTTCTGCTCTTCGGAGCCGTAATGGAGGATGTAAGGAGCGACGATCGAATTGTGCAGGCCGATGCCGAAACCATCGACACCGACATGGCCGATGGCCTCGATGATGGCACTCTCATGCGCGAAGGTACCGCCAGAGCCGCCATATTCCTCCGGCATCGAGGCGCAGAGCAGGCCAGCCGCACCGGCCTTCAGCCAGCTTTCGCGGTCGACCATCTCGTTCTTTTCGAACTCGTCGTAGCGCGGCGCGATCTCTTCCGACATGAAGCGGTGCGCCATGTCGTAGAGCATGCCGACCTCGTCCGCCGCCCAGGCGGGCTTGGGAAGGCCAAGGATTTCGGCTGGGTTGGTCATGCTGTATGATACTCCTCCCAGAGCGCATCTTCAGAGTTGAGGTCGGCGCGCTTTACGCAGGACCCCACCCGGCCCTTCGGGCCACTCTCCCCTCACGGGGAGGGAAACTAACTTTAGAACGCTTCCGACGGCAGTGCCATCAGCGTGTCGGCGCCGCTCGAAATGCGGGCGAGATGCGCTGATGTCTCCGGCATGATCCGCTCCATGAAGAAGCGCCCCGTCACGACCTTGTTGTCGTAGAAGGCTACGTTGTTTTCATAAGAGGATTGGACGCCATTGGCGCCCGTCTTACCAAGAGCCGCCTTGGCCATCCGCGCCCACATGTAGCCGAGCGCGACAAGGCCGAAGAGATGCATATAGTCGGTCGAGGCGGCGCCCGCATTGTCGGGCTTGGCCATGCCATTCTGCACCAGCCACATGGTCGCCGCCTGCAGATCGTTGAGACCCTTCTTCAAGGCCTTGGTGAACGGCGCCATCTTATCGTTAGCGCGGTTCTCCTCGCAGAATTCGCCGACCTCCTTGAAGAAGGCCTGCACGGCGCGGCCTCCATTCAGGCCGAGCTTGCGGCCGACGAGGTCGAGCGCCTGGATGCCGTTGGCGCCTTCATAGATCATGGCGATGCGGGCATCGCGCACGAACTGGCTCATGCCATGCTCTTCGATGTAGCCGTGACCGCCGAACACCTGCTGCGCCATCACCGCGTGGTCGAAGCCCTTGTCGGTGAGCACGCCCTTGATCACCGGCGTCATCAGGCCGGTGTAGTCGTCGGCTGCCTGGCGGTCCTTGTCGTCACCGGAGCGGTGGGCGATATCGGACTTGATCGCCGTCCACAGCGCCAGCGCGCGACCGGCCTCGTTAAAGGCCTTCATGGTCATCAGGCTGCGGCGGATATCGGGGTGGACGATGATCGGGTCGGCCTTTTTGTCGGGCGCCTTCGGCCCCGACAGCGAGCGGCCCTGCAGGCGGTCCTTGGCGTAGGCGACAGCGTTCTGGTAGGCGATCTCAGAAAGCGACAGCCCTTGCAGGCCGACGCCGAGGCGCGCCTCGTTCATCATCGTGAACATCGCCTTCAGGCCGCCATTGGCCTCGCCGAGCAGCGTGCCTTGCGCCTCGTCATAGTTCATGACGCAGGTCGAATTGCCGTGGATGCCCATCTTCTCCTCGATCGAGCCGCAGGAGACGGTGTTCCTGGCGCCCGGATTGCCCGATGCGTCGAGCATGAGCTTCGGCACGATGAACAGCGAGATGCCCTTGACGCCTTCCGGCGCGCCCTCGATGCGGGCCAGCACCAGATGGACGATGTTGTCCGACATGTCGTGTTCGCCGGCGGAAATGAAGATTTTCTGGCCTGATATTTTGTAGGTGCCATTGCCGTTCGGCACCGCCTTGGTGCGCAGCAGGCCGAGATCGGTGCCGCAATGCGGCTCGGTCAGGTTCATTGTGCCGGTCCAGGCGCCTTCGATCATCCTGGGCAGCCACTGGGCCTTCTGCTCGTCGGTGCCGTGGGTGATGATCGCCGCGATCGCGCCTTGCGTCAGGCCCGGATACATCATCAGCGACATATTGGCCGAGACCATGTATTCGGAGACTGCAGTGTGTACAGCGTAGGGCAGGCCCTGGCCGCCGAACTCGACCGGTGCGGCCAGTCCCATCCAGCCGCCCTCGCGATACTGGTTGAAGGCCTCCTTGAAGCCCTTCGGCGTCGTCACCGAACCATCGTCATGACGAACGCAGCCTTCCATGTCGCCGACACGGTTCAACGGGTGCATGACGTTTTCGGCGAGCTTGGCGCCTTCGGCGAGGATCGCCTCGAGCACATCGGGTGTGGCGTCGGAAAATCCGGGAAGGTTCGAATAGCGCTGGTAGCCCAGCACCTCGTTGAGCACGAACAGCGTATCCTGGACGGGAGCCCTGTATGTCGGCATGCGTTTTCTCCACCCTGCGAACCCGGTCCGAACGCCCCGATGACAGCCAGGGGCGGCATGCGGACCGATGTTGAGAGCGGGATAGCAAAAATTGACGTTTGCGTAAACGTCAATTTTTTCGATGCGACGAGATTTCCCGCTCATTGCAGCAATGAGCGTAGCGGCATGGCAGCGCTTGCGAAGATAACGAAAGCCGCGCGGCGGGGCCGCGCGGCTTTGATAATCAGACATTCAGGCGGATGACTTACCAGCTTGACGCAATTCCGAAGGTAAAGCGCTACGCGCTTTCCCGGGAAAACCGATTCACACTTTTCCTGGAATTGCTTTAGCTGGCGGCGCTCGCCTGCGGTGCGGACCGCTCGGCCAGCATCCGGCGCACTGCCGACATCGAGCCGCTCAGCTCGTTGATGGCGTCGTCAATCAGCGCTCGTTGCTTCTGCAGGCGGGCAAGCTGCTTTTCCGATTTGTCCAACGCCAGCCGCAGCTGCTTGGTGTTTGAACCGGTCGGATCGTAAAGATCCATCATCTGCTTGACGTCGCGCAGCGAGAACCCGACCTTGCGGCCAAGCAGGATCAGCTTCAGCCGAGCCTTGTCGCGGCGCGTGTAGAGACGGGTCGAACCGTCACGCCGCGGGTTGAGCAGGCCCTTGTCTTCGTAGAAACGCAGCGTGCGCAGTGTCACTCCGTATTTTTTTGCCATCTCGCCGATGCGGACAAGGTCCTCGCCGGCTTCGACGGACATATTGGTATTGGCCGCGGTCTCGCCGGCCGAGATAAGCTTCATAGTCACTGGCTTTCCCCGTCTGATGGCGTCGCGGTCCTAGACCGTGTGTCGCCTGACTGGAAGCGGGGGCCTGCTTCCAGTCGTGGTTTCAACAAACAAATCGCAAAAAAGCACGCTCGACGCGCCTTTTACGTTTACGTCAATTCTATACCGATTGCCGCCTCATGGCGCAAGGGCGTTCCGAGTCCGAACTTTATGCCGCACCGTCAGGCGGAGCCAACATCCTTTCAATTTCTTAAGTTTGGTTAACGCGTTGTTTACCACGTTGGGGGAAATGTGAGCGCGTCGGCTACCCGTGTTTATCCTGTATCGAATTTTTCACGGTTTTTCGGAGCGCGGGTGAGAACCCGGGAAGCTCGTCTTCCACCGCGGCATAGCCGCCGGTCGCCTCGTTCCGACAGGGACTTGAGGGAACTGGCCGCGAGCCAGCCATTCTGAAAGACGGACGCACCTATGAACAGCAAGCGGTCCTATCTCGACACACTCAACGCCGGCAGGCAGCGCAGGCCGCAGACCACGCTTGAGCAGTTGAACCGGTCGCTGGAAACGCTGGAGCAGCGGCTGGAGCGGACGCGCGAGGACCCGATGGCACGTCCCGATCCCCGTCAATATGGCGCCGATGCACGTTATCCCGCCGCCCGACCCGCCAGCCAGCAGCGCTGGTATGAGGATCCGCAGGCCGCGCCGCGCCCGAAGACCCCGATGCAGGGAGCCGCCGCTTTCGGGCAGAATTACCAGGCCATTGCCCGCGACATCGATCGCGTGCGCGGTCAGGAAGACGGCGTTGCCATGGTTGGCAAGATCGCCGGCGAGTTGCGCGGCATGCGCGAGGAATTGCGCCACCAGATGACCGCCGGGCTGCAGCGTGAATTCGAAGCACTGCGCAAGGACATCGAGCGGGCTTTCCAGTCGGGCGCCAGGCCCGGCGCCTCGGCCAAGGGCAGCGCCGAACTCGGCCTTGAATTCGAACGGCTTTCCGGCGCCATCCAGACGCTGGCCGAAAAGAGCGGCGACAGAAGCGTCAACATGCTGCGACTCGAGCTCGAACAGGTCAAAGCCGCGATCGACACGCTGGCACGTGAAGAGAGCGTGCAGAAGGTCGACCGCCGCTGGGACGATTTCGATCGTCGCTGGACGGCTTTCGAGGACCGCGTCGACGCCGATCAGCGCAAGCGCTCGGACGATCCAGGCCTGTCGATGCTGACCGACCGGCTGGAGCAGATCAGCAACGCCGTCAACAACCTGCCGGAATCGCTGTCGCTACGCTCGCTGGAGGAAAAGGTGCGCACGCTTGCCGGCGCCGTCGATCACTTCGCCAGCCAGCAAGACAATCGCGGCAGCGACACGCTTGGCATGATCGACGAGCGGCTGGACGAGATTTCCCGCGCCATCGTTGCATCGACGGTCGCTGCGCAAGCCAATTCATTCGACCACGAGGCCTTCGAGCGCATCGAGAAGCGGATCGACTCGCTTGCCCGGCAGATCGAGGAAGTGGCGCAGGATCGGCCCGATAACGCGGTCATGGACCGGCTGAGCACCCTATCGAGCCGGGTCGACGAGCTCGCTGGCCGTGCCAATCTGCCCGAGCAGGCAATGGAGCGCCTAGCCAAGCAGATCGCACTCATCGCCGACAAGATCGACCAGGCGCCCGCCATGCCTGACGCCGACTACATCTTCCACGGGCTGGAGCAACGCTTCGACGTGCTGTCGGGCATGATGGAACGCCGACAGGGCGACGCCATCGAACAGGGCAACATGCTGTTTCGCGATCTCGAACGCCGGCTTGACGAGGTTGCCGACAGGCTTGACCAGCGGATGCCGCAAATCGATAGCGCCGGCATCATGGATGCCATCGATGCCCGCTTCACCGCGCTGGCCAAGCGCATGGAAACGCGTGTTCCCGATCCCACCGGCGAGGCGGCGATCCGCGGCCTGGAAAGCCGGCTCGAAGACATTTCAAGCCGGCTGGATGCGTCGGCCGCGCAGGTGGCCGGCATCGATCCGGCGCTGATCCGCAGCCTGGAGGCGCAGGTCGCCGGCCTGTCCGCCCATCTTTCCAGGCCCAGCACGCCGCTGCCGGAATTCGAGGACATCAGCCCGCGCCTCAACGAAATCGAGAAGTCGCTGGCCGGAACCCGTGATTCCATCCTCGGCGCGGCGCGCGAAGCGGCCGAGAACGCGGTGCGATCGCTGGCCGGTTCGAGTGCCAACACGACCGCCGTTTCCGGCCTTGCACAGGATTTGAAGACGCTTGAAACGCTGACGCGCCGCTCCGACGAGCGCAATTCGCGAACGTTCGAGGCCATCCACGACACGTTGCTCAAGATCGTCGACCGGCTGGGTTCGCTGGAACCCAGCGAGCCAATCGAGGCGATGAGCGAATTGCTGGATACGGCACCGGCCGAACCGAGCAACTGGCGCGGCGCCCGGCGACCCAAGATGGCCGTCGAGCCGCCGTCGATGGATATCGATCAGCCCTTGCCATTGACTGGGGACATGGCCGATCTCGATGGCCGCGCCGCCGCGATCCCCCGCAACGAGCCGGGCGCTCGCAGCGGCCTGGGCCTGGGCACTCGCACGCCCGCCGAGGCCGCCGCTGCTGCGGCCATGGCGGCGCTCGGCTCCGACCCGATTGCCGAGAAAAGCGAACAGGCGGGCGGCCGCAAATCAATGTTCGGCGGCCTGGCCCGCGCATTCAAGGGCAAGAAGGAGGCGGACATTCCGCCATTGGCCGGCTCGGCGCCGAGTGCCCCTGTACCGAGTGTCGATCTCGACGAGCCGCTCGATCCGAAAATGGCCAACCGGCCGCTGGAGCCCGGCTCCGGCGCACCTGACCTCAACGCCATCATGAAGCGTGTGCGCGACGAGCGCGGCCAGCCGGCCAAGCCCAGCGACACCGATGCCGCGAAATCGGATTTCATCGCCGCGGCCCGGCGCGCGGCGCAGGCAGCCGCCGCCGAGGCCGACGCGGTGAAGCGCCAGTCGACAATAACCGGACCGGTGAAGGCGCTGCGGATCGGCGAGCTGCTCAAGGCACGGCGCAAGCCGATCCTGATGGGGACAACCGCGATATTGCTGGCGCTGGGCGCCTTGCAACTGAGCAAGGCCTTCTTCGCCGATCCCGCCCAGGTGGCGAGCAACGACGTCGCGCCGATCGTCGCCTCGCAGCCGGTGAAAACCGCCTCATTCGACGCCGCTGGCCGGCCACGGACAGACGTTCAGCCCGCGGCAGTGGAAAGCGCGCCGGATCGTACCGTGAGACAGGCCGAGCCGTCCGAACCGGCAATCAATGACGACATGGCGGCGCAAGGCACGATGGCGACGCCGCCGGGCGCCGAGCCGTCGATGGATGCCGCGCCGGCAGCCGAGCCGGCTCCCGCCTCCGTCGCTTCGGCTACGCCCGCCGATGCCAACGCGGCGACGGCCGACACGACAGCTTCGACCGCGCCGGCCACGACTGCCCCGGGCCCCACTGTTTCAACCGCCACGGATACGAGCGATGCCGACACAAGCACCCAGCCGATGACGGCCCAGCCGGCCGCCGCCAAGGACACCACGGGCGCGGTTCCGCCAACGGATGCTTCGCCGGCGGCGACCACGGCCAAGATCGACATTCCCGCTGACGCCGGCCCGGTCGCCTTGCGCGATGCCGCCGCCAGTGGCGATGCCAAGGCGCTGTTCGAGATCGGCTCGCGCTATGCCGAGTCGCGCGGCGTCAAGGAAGACATGGCGGCAGCTGCCAAATGGTACGAGAAGTCGGCGGAACTCGGCTTCGCGCCGGCCGAATATCGCATTGGCAATTTCTACGAAAAGGGCATCGGTGTCGCGCGCGACATCAAGAAGGCGAAGACCTGGTACCAGCTTTCCGCCGAGCAGGGCAACGCCAGCGGCATGCACAATCTGGCCGTGCTGTTCGCCATGGCCGCGGACGGCGTGACCGACAATGAATCGGCGGCGCACTGGTTCCAGGCGGCGGCCGACGTCGGCGTCAAGGACAGCCAGTTCAATCTCGGCATCCTCACCGCCAAGGGCGTCGGCATGAAGCAGAACCTCGAAGAGTCCTACAAATGGTTCGCGCTCGTCGCCAAGACCGGCGACAAGGATGCGGCGGCCAAGCGTGACGAGATCGCCAATGCGCTGCGGCCCGAGCAGCTCGAACGCGCCCGCGCCGCAGTCGAACTGTGGAAGCCCAAGCCGCTGGACGCGGCGGCCAATTCGGCCGACGTTCCCGAATCCTGGCAGGACGGCGCACCGCAGACGACGGCCAGTATCGACATGAAGAAGGCCGTCCAGAACATCCAGCGCATTCTCAACAAGAATGGCTACGATGCCGGCGGCACCGACGGCAAGATGGGCCAGAAGACGAAGACCGCGATCATGGCTTTCCAGACCGACAACAAGATGCCGGCGACCGGCGAGGTCGATGAAGAACTGGTCAAGGCGCTGCTGGCGCGCAAATAACGGCAGAGGCGTCGCTTCCACGACGCCCTTGCCACACATTTGCCTGTTAACTGATTGAGATGTTTTTTGTTTCGGCGGCGTAGCGTGGTTTGACTTCGCGGCACCTCCGGCGCAAGAACGAATTGGCTTGTCGGGCCAAGATGCCCGCAACGGTTGCATTCACCGACAGGCAGAACTGATCGAGACTGACGGGTGGGCATCTATCTCCCGATCGCGGAAATTTCCGTCAACGTCTTCGTCCTGCTGGCCATGGGTGCGGCGGTGGGTTTCCTGTCGGGCATGTTCGGCGTCGGCGGCGGCTTCCTCATCACGCCGCTGCTGATCTTCTACAACATACCTCCCGCGATCGCGGTCGCCACCGGCGCCAACCAGGTCATCGCCTCCTCCGTCTCCGGCGTCCTTTCGCACATGAAGCGGGGGACGCTCGACTTCAAGCTCGGTGGCGTGCTGCTGGCCGGCGGCATCATCGGTTCCACCGGCGGCATCTACGTCTTCGCCTTCCTGCGCCGCCTCGGCCAGCTCGATCTGTTCATCTCGCTGCTTTACGTCGTGCTGCTCGGCACCGTCGGCGGCCTGATGCTGGTCGAAAGCGTCAATGCGCTACGCGCCACGCGCAGCGGCGCGGCACCGGTGCTGAAGAAATCCGGACAGCACAACTGGATCCATCGCTTGCCGTTGAAGATGCGCTTCAGGGCATCAAAACTGTTCGTCAGCGTCATCCCGGTGCTTGGCCTTGGCGCCGGCATTGGCTTCCTATCGTCGATCATGGGCGTCGGCGGCGGCTTCATCATGGTGCCGGCGCTGATCTACCTCCTGAAAGTGCCGACCAATGTCGTCATCGGCACCTCGCTGTTCCAGATCATCTTCACCTCCGCCTACACGACGCTCGTCCATGCCACCACCAACCAGACGGTCGACGTCGTGCTGGCCTTCCTGCTGATGGCGGGCGGCGTCGCCGGCGCGCAATATGGCGCCAAGGCCGGCCAGAGGCTGCGCGGCGAGCAGCTCAGGGCCTTGCTGGCGCTGCTGGTGCTGGCGGTGGCGATACGATTGGCCATCGATCTTTTCGTCACCCCGCCCAATCTCTATTCGCTGTCCGCCACGGGCCTCAACTGATGAGGGCTCCGAACGCGTTCGCAACCGCCATTTTCCTGTCTTTGCTTGCGGCCACCATGCCGGCGAAGGCACAGATCCCGCTGACGGAAGGCATTCAGATCGGGCTCTCCACCGACAATGTCTCGATCACCGCCGGCTTTTCCGGCGCCGACCTGACCATCTTCGGTTCGCTGGAAAATCCCGATCCATTCGTCGCGCGCCAGGGCCGTTACGATGTCATCGTCGTGCTCGAAGGTCCGCCCAAACCGGTGGTGGTGCGCCGCAAGGACCGAGTGCTCGGCGTCTGGGTCAATCTGGACTCCGAGACCTTCGAGAACGTCCCGATGTCCTATTCGGTGGCGACGACGCGACCGCTGCAGGACATCACCGAACCCAACAGCTACAAGCAGCTGTCGCTCGGCGCCTCCAACCTCTACATGCAGCCCGCCGATGCCGGCGACAGCCCGGCGACGATCGAGGAATTCACCGCTGCATTGCGGGAGCGCAAGTCGGCGACCGGCCTCTACAGCGAGAATGTCGGCGGCGTGCAATTCCTGTCGCAGAACCTGTTTCGCGCCACCGTCAGGCTGGCGCCGAATGTTCCGGTCGGCACCCACAAGGCGCGCGCCTTCCTGTTCAAGAGCGGCCTGTTCATCAAGGAAAGCTCGGCGCAGCTCGAAATCCGCAAATCCGGTTTCGAACAGTCGATCTTCCGTGTCGCGCACAATTATTCCTTCCTCTATGGCGTCTTCGCCATATCGCTGGCCATGCTGACAGGCTGGCTCGGAAGGCTGATCTTCCGGCGAGACTAATGCAATGTCGCCCAAAAGTGGCCCCGGTTTTGGGAAAACGACATGCATCGAGTCAAAAACCTAAAGCGCGTCGCCTGAATCCGTTCAAACACGACGCGCTTTAGAACTTTTCCCGAAAAGTGGTTTCCCTTTGTGGGAGCATGCGGTAGACCGCGCTCCCCAGCCAACTGGCAGACACAAACAATTCGGTTCGGCAGAGCAGCCTGTCCCCGGGCAGCGCGCGATTTCTCATGGCGCCTATCGGCTCGCCGACGACAAATACAGGAACTTGTCATGCGACCAGCCTTCGGCGGCATCGACTTCGGCACTTCCAATTCCACCGTCGGTGTGGTCCGGAACGGGCAGCCGCGCCTCGTCGTGCTTGAAGACGGTCAGGTCATGCTGCCCAGTGCCGTGTTCTTCAACTTCGAGGACAACCGCACCTGTTTCGGCCGCCAGGCCATCGCCAACTACACCGACAGCATCGAGGGCCGGCTGATGCGTTCGCTGAAGAGCGTGCTCGGCAGTTCGCTTGCCCATGAAAAGACACGCATCAAATCGCGGTCGATTGGCTTCATGGAGATCGTCGGCATGTTCCTCGGCCATCTCAAGAAGAAGCTGGAGGTAGATGCCGGCGACATGGTCGAGACCGTGGTGCTTGGCCGGCCGGTGCAGTTCGTCGACGACGATACCGAGGCCGATGCGAAGGCGCAAAGCGAACTCGAAAACGCCGCGCGCGCCCAGGGCTTCAAGCACATCGCTTTCCAGTTCGAGCCGATCGCGGCGGCGCTCGACTACGAACAGAAGGTGACGCGCGAGGAACTGGCGCTGATCATCGACATGGGCGGCGGCACGTCGGACTTCTCGATCGTGCGCGTTTCACCGCAGCGTTCCCGTTCGCTCGACCGCAAGGACGACATCCTGGCCAGCCGGGGCGTCCATATCGGCGGCACGGATTTCGACCGGCTGCTGAGCATCGCCCATGTGATGCCGCAGCTTGGCTACCTGACGCCAACCAAGGATGGCAAGCGCAATCTGCCGGCAAGCTACTTCATCGACCTCGCGACATGGCAGCGCATCAACCTGGTCTACACCGCCAAGGCGATGACGCATCTGCGCCAGATCCGCTACGAGGCCGAGCGCGCCGACCTTGTCGACCGTTTCATCCACATCGTCGAACACCGCTACGGACATGCGCTGGCGGCACTTGTCGAAAAGGCCAAGATCGAGCTGACCGACAGCTCGTCCGCCCATGTGGCAGTGAAGCTACCGGGCGCCGAGTTCGCCGCCGAAATCACGCGCGGTGGGCTGGATGCCACGATTGCCAGGGACATCGAGCGGGTCACCGCAACGGTGGGGCAGACCATCCAGGACGCCCAGGTCAGGCCGCTCGACATCACTGCGGTGTTCCTGACCGGCGGATCGACCGCGATCCCGCTGGCAAGGCGAGAGATCCTGTCGCTGGTGCCGCAGGCATCCGTCATCGAAGGCGACATGTTCGGCTCGGTCGGACTTGGCCTGGCGCTGGATGCGCAGCGAAAATACGGCTGACGCGCGTCTCACCCATGGTCTGCTGACGTACCCAGATGCGCCTTGAGCGCCATCTGGGCCAGGCTTGCCTGGCGATCGCGATGGGTGATCATGGCGAAGTCGCGTTTCGGCAAGTCGAGCGGCACGGACCTGAGACTGCCTTCGGCCACGGCGCGGGCCACGACAAGCTCCGAAATGATGGTGGCGCCGGCTCCCGCCTCGACCGCCTGGCGGATAGCCTCATTGCTCGGCAGCACCAGGAATATCTGGAGGTCGGCTAGCGAAATTCCTTCGCGGCGCGCCAGATCCTCCAGCACTTCGCGCGTGCCCGAACCGCCCTCGCGGATGATCCAGCGCAGGCCCTTGATGTCAGGATGGCCGGGCGTAACTTCGGCGATCTCCGGATGCGAGCTGGCAACGACCAGCATCAGCCTGTCGATGTCGACCTTGGCGCGGCGCAGGATGTCGGACTCGGTGCGCCCCTCGACCAGACCGAGATCGGCCGCGCCATCGAGGACATTGGCCTCGACCTGCCTGGTGTTGCCGATGCTGACGCTCAGCCTGACGGCGGGATAGGCTTCGTGGAAGGAAGCCAGCCGGCGCGGCAGCCAGTAGCTGGCGATGGTCTGGCTGGCGGCGATCGAGAGGCTGCCGGTGACCGTCTGCGAGACATGTTCCAGCACATTGCGGGCGGCGGCGGCCCGTTCGAGCACGGCCTTGGCCTCCGGCAGGAACCGGTGACCGGTCTGGGCAAGCTCGATGTTGCGGCCGACCCGGTTGAACAGATGGACGCCGTGCTGTTCTTCAAGCGCCCGGATGGCCGCCGATGCGGCCGACTGCGAAATGCCCAGCAGTTCCGCCGCCCTGGTCATATGGCCGCGCTCGGCGACGGCGACGAAAATCCGCAATTGGTCCAGGGTCATGGGCGCATTAAGAAACAATATCGATCGAATTTACAAGAACAATTGATTAGACAGATCGATATCTTTATTCTAAGTTTTGCCGCGAAGTTAGAAAAAACTCGCCGGGAGATCGCAGAGAGCAGAATGATCGGGCGGTTCAGATCCCTGCTTGCGCATTGGACCCGCGGCATAAGGCGGCGGCTGGCCGGCGATCGATATCATCCGGAAGAGCACTACATGCGCGGCCCCGGACCGAAGACACGGGCCAAATCCGTTGGCCGCACGGGCATCCCCGGATCATGATGCAGGGACCGCCTCGCGGCGCGAATTCGGCACCATCGCAACGCCCGCTTGCCGACACCCGCGCACCGGATGAAGGCGATGGCGTCGACACCTCGCCTGCCGTTTCCGACAGCATCGCCAAGACGACCTGCTACATGTGCGCCTGCCGCTGCGGCATCGATGTCCACATCAAGGATGGCAAGGTCCGCTACATCAACGGCAACAAGGACCATCCGGTCAATCGCGGCGTGATCTGCGGCAAGGGCAGCGCCGGCATCATGCAGCACTACAGCCCGGCAAGGCTGAAGAAGCCATTGCTGCGCACCGGCCCGCGCGGCTCTGGCGAGTTCCGCGAGATCGAGTGGGAAGAGGCGTTTTCGATCGCTACCGAGCGGCTCTCCAACATCCGTCGGACCGACCCCAAGAAACTGGCCTTCTTCACCGGCCGCGATCAATCCCAATCCTTGACCGGCTGGTGGGCGAGCCGGTTCGGCACGCCGAATTTCGCCGCCCATGGCGGCTTCTGTTCGGTCAACATGGCGGCCGGCGGCCTCTACACGATCGGCGGCTCGTTCTGGGAATTCGGCGAACCGGACTGGGACAACGCTAAGTACTTCATGCTGTTCGGGGTCGCCGAGGACCACGATTCCAACCCGATCAAGATCGGTCTCGGCAAGCTCAAGGCGCGCGGCGCCAAAGTCGTCTCGATCAATCCGTGCCGCACCGGCTACAATGCGATCGCCGACGACTGGATCGGTATCCGGCCCGGCACCGACGGCCTGTTCGTATTCGCCCTCATCCACGAATTGCTCAGGGCGGGCCGCGTCGATCTCGACTACTTGATCCGCTACACCAACGCTCACGTCCTCGTCATTCAGGAGCCGGAAGCGGCCGATGACGGGCTGTTCGTCCGTGACGGCGATGGCAATCCGTTGGCCTGGGACAGGGTGGCGAAGACACCGGTCAGCGCCACCGATGCCACTGCGAGACCCGCGCTGACCGGCAACTTCACGATCGGCGGACGCCGCTGCGTTCCGGTGTTCCAGTTGCTGGCCGACCGCTACCTTGATGAGAGCTATGCACCGGACGCGGTCGCCGAGCGCTGCGGCATTGCCGCCGATACGATCCGCAGGATCGCCGCCGAACTCGCCCATGTCGCCTTCGAACAGACGATCGAATTGCCTATCGCCTGGACCGACTGGGCCGGGCGCAGGCACGAGACGATCAAGGGGCGGCCTGTCTCGATGCACGCCATGCGCGGCATCTCCGCCCACTCGAACGGTTTTCATACATGCCGCGCCATCCATTTGCTTCAGGTGCTGCTGGGCACCGTGGATGTGCCGGGCGGCTTCCGCTTCAAGCCGCCCTATCCCCGATCCGCGCCGCCCGAACCGAAACCGGCCGGCAAGACCATCAAGCCGATGACGCCGCTCGACGGCATGCCACTCGGTTTCGTCTGCGGGCCGGACGACCTGCTGGTCGATGCGGCCGGAACACCGACCCGTATCGACAAGGCCTATTCGTGGGATGCGCCGCTGGCCGCGCATGGCCTGATGCACACCGTCATCCGCAACGCCTGGGCCGGCGATCCCTACAGGATCGACACGCTGATGATGTACATGTCGAACATGGCGTGGAATTCCTCGATGAATACCGTCGAGACCATGGCAATGCTGACCGACTATGATGACGAGGGCAACTACAAGATCCCGTTCATCATCTATTCCGATGCCTATTATTCCGAGACCGTGCCGTTCGCCGACCTCGTGCTGCCGGACACGACCTATCTTGAGCGGCATGACTGCATCAGCCTGCTCGACCGGCCGATCAGCCATGCCGACGGGCCGGGGGACGCCATTCGTCATCCTGTTGTCGAGCCGGACCGTGATGTCCGGCCGTTCCAGTCGGTGCTGATCGAACTCGGCGCGCGGCTCGGCCTGCCCGGCTTCGTCAACGACGATGGCTCGGCCAAGTATGGCGACTACGCCGACTACATCGTCAACCATGAGCGCACGCCCGGCATCGGCCCGCTCGCCGGCTGGCGTGGCAAGGATGGAACCTCGACCGGCAGGGGCGAGGCCAATCCGGACCAGTTGCAACGCTACATCGACAATGGCGGCTTCTGGCATCACGATTTCGCGGATGACCAGCGTTACTACAAGATGTCCAACCGCTCCTATCTCGATTTCGCGGTGCAGATGGGCTTCATCCCCAAGGCGGAGCCGATCGTCTTCCAGCTCTATTGCGAGCCGATGCAACGCTTCCGGCTGGCCGCGCGCGGTCATGGCCGCGTCTTGCCACCGGAGGGCGATCGCCAACGCATCGAGACCTACATGGACCCGCTGCCGTTCTGGTACATGCCCTTCGAGGAAGCGGTCGTCGGCCTCGAAAATTATCCGCTGCATGCACTGACGCAGCGGCCGATGCACATGTACCATTCCTGGGGATCGCAGAATGCGTGGCTGCGGCAGATCACCAGCCAGAACCGGCTGTTCGTGCATCACCGGACGGCAGCAGATCTAGGCCTTGTCGATGACGACTGGGTGTGGATCGAGAGCATCAATGGCAGGGTTAAGGGACAGATCAAGCTGATCGACGGAGTGAACGAAAGCACGGTCTGGACCTGGAACGCCATCGGCAAGCGGCGCGGCAGCTGGGGGCTGAAGGACGACGCGGCTGAATCCAATCGCGGCTTCCTGCTCAACCATATCATCGGCGACCAGACCTCGGCCGACGCCAACGGCAAGCGCTATTCGAATTCCGATCCGGTCACCGGCCAGGCGGCATGGTTCGATCTGCGCGTGCGCGTCGTCAAATGCGCGGCGGAAGAGGCCGGCTTCACCGAGCCGCAATTCGAGCGTTTCCAGCAGCCACCGCATTTCGAACCCTCGCCCGACAAGCTGACTTTCGGCGCTGAGTTCCGCAGGGCGAGAGAGGCGGCCGAATGACCTGCCTGCCAAGTCAAAGCGGCAAGAAACTAGGGCTGATCATCGATCTCGACACCTGCGTCGGCTGCCAGGCCTGCGTCACCGCCTGCAAGGAATGGAACACCGGCGGCCACATGGCGCCGCTGACCGACATCGACCCTTATGGGGGCCATGTCGACGGCGTCTGGTTCAACCGCGTGCACAGCTACGAACACACGACCGAGATGGGCGGGCGCACCGTCAACTTTCCCCGCTCCTGCCTGCATTGCGAGACGCCGGCCTGCGTCACCGTCTGCCCGACCGGCGCCTCCTACAAGCGGGCTTCGGACGGCATCGTGCTGATCGACGAGGACAAGTGCATCGGCTGCAAATTGTGTAGCTGGGCCTGTCCTTACGGCGCACGCGAATTCGACACCGATGTCGGCGTCATGAAGAAGTGCACGCTGTGCGTCGACCGGATCTACAATGACAATCTGGCCGAAGAAGACCGCGTGCCGGCCTGCGTCGCCGCTTGCCCGACCAGCGCCCGGCATTTCGGCGACCTAGGCGATCCCCTGTCAGCTGTCTCGCAACTGGTGGCGGAGCGCGGCGGTGTCGACCTGATGCCGGAGCTCGGCTATCACCCGACCAACAAATACCTGCCGCCGCGCGCCCATACCAAGCGCGCCGCATCGGTGGCCGCGCCGGCCCTCGAACCGGTGCGGGCCGAAGGCGGTTTCCTCGGCTGGGTCGACCGCATGCTTTCGAACTAGCCCATGCATCCAGCCTTCTCCGTCGTCTTCTTCACCACCGCCACCGGTGCCGGCTATGGATTGCTGGCGCTGCTTGGCGTGCTCGCCGGGCAGGGATTTGTCCCACCTGACTTCTGGCTTGGGCTTGTTGGCCTTGGGCTGGCACTCGGCTTGATCGCGGCCGGATTGTTGTCTTCGGCGGGTCATCTCGGCAGGCCCGAGCGCGCCTGGCGGGCGTTCTCGCAATGGCGCAGTTCATGGCTGTCGCGTGAAGGCGTCGCCTCGGTCATCACCTTCATCCCGGCGGGACTGTTCGGCATCGGTTGGGTATTTTTTGGCCGCACCAGTGGCTGGGTGGCCATTGCTGGACTACTGGCCGCGTGCGGCGCGGTTGTCACCGTCTGCACCACAGGCATGATCTATGCCTCGCTGAAACCGATCGCCCAGTGGCACAGCCGCTACACGTTGCCGGCTTACCTGATCTTTTCGGCGATGACCGGCAGCGTGCTGCTGAACGCGCTGCTACAGGGATTTGCTCTCGGCTCGAAAACGATCCTGGTGGCTTGCGTGCTTCTGACCTTGCTCGGCTGGGGCTGGAAGCTGGCGACCTGGCGCTACAACGACCGGCTGGAAATCCCGACCACCGCCAACACCGCAACCGGGCTGGCCGGCGGCACGGTGCGCTCGCTGGAATGGCCGCATACAGAGGAAAACTACCTGCTCAAGGAAATGGGCTTTCGCATCGCGCGCAAGCACGGCGCGCGGCTGCGTCAGATCACGCAGGCTTTGGCCTTCGCCTTGCCCCTCCTGCTGTTCGCCGCTACTTTCGCCCTGCCCTGGCCCTTCGCAGCGGCGCTATCGGTGCTCGCCGCGATCGTGCAGTTCGCCGGCATGCTGGTCGAACGCTGGCTGTTCTTCGCCGAGGCGAAGCACACCGTCACGCTCTATTACGGCAGATAGGGCTGTTTCAGCCGGGCCTGAGCATCGAGTGCGAGATGGCGAAGATACGGCCCGTGCCAAGCATATAGGCCATCAGCGTGTCCAGGCGGAACAGTCCGGCATAGGCGCGGTCGAGCACGTTGAGCGAGCCGGTATAGGCGCCGAAGGCCGGCATGATCATGCGGCCACCGTCGCCGGCAAAGCAGCGCCGACGCACCGAGCGGCCCTGCTGCACGATGCGGGCGCAGGGATGCAGGTGGCCCGCTATTTCGCCCTCGACGCGCACCTTCGACGGCTCGTGCCGGAACAGCAGCGAGCCAATGGCGAGTTCCCGCACTGTTTCGCCGGGCAGGTCGGCGGGTGCTTCCGGATCGTGATTGCCGGCAACCCAGAACCAGTCGCGGCCTGCCATCAGCGCCTCCAGCCGTTCACGGAAGCTCGCATGCATGCGTTCGGCGCCACCGGCATCGTGGAAGCTATCGCCCAGGCTGATGACGATGGATGGCTGATAGTCTGATATCACCGCCTGCAGTCTGAGCAGGGTTGCGCCGGTGTCATAGGGCGGGATCAGCGTGCCGCGCCTTGCAAGCGACGAACCCTTTTCCAGATGCAGATCGGACACGGCCAGAAGCCGCAGATCCGGAAAATAGAGCACGCCACGCGGGTCGCATACCGCGCGCTCGCCGGCGATGCCGACAAGGTCGGCCTCGGCTATCAGCGATACGCGCGCCAGCGAAAAATTCATTCCTCACGCATTCCCGGCCCCATCGCCTCCTCGACCAGTGTAGCCGCATCCATCAGCAGCGTTTCATCGGCCTCACCGTTCACCGGCATCTTGCCGATCTCGAGCATAATCGGCACGGCGAGCGGCGATATCTGTTCGAGCGCCTTATGCACGATTCGACCCTGGATGCGCGAGAGCATGTCGCCAAGTCTGCTGACATCGAGCAGACCGGTCGCCGCGTCGGCACGCGTCGCCTGCAGCAGGATGTGGTCGGGCTCGTGGCTGCGCAGCACATCGTAGATCAGATCGGTCGAGACGGTGACCTGGCGGCCGCTTTTCTGCTGGCCTGGATGACGTTTTTCGATCAGTCCCGAGATCAGCGCGCAGTTGCGGAATGTGCGCTTGAGGAGCCAACTGTCGGCCAGCCAGGCTTCGAGGTCGTCGCCCAGCATGTCCTGGTCGAAAAGCGCACTAAGCGAAGGCCTCCTGGCTTTGAACATCGCGCCCATATCGCCCAATGACCATATGGCCAATGCATAGTCGGTGGCGACGAAGCCAAGCGGCCTGGCTCCCGCCCTATCCAAGCGGCGGGTGAGCAGCATGCCGAGCGTCTGGTGCGCCAGCCGGCCTTCGAACGGATAGGCCACCAGATAGTGGCGGTTGCCGCGCGGAAAGGTCTCGATCAACAGGTCGTCGCGTTTCGGCAGTACCGATTTGTCGGCCTGGAATCGCAGCCAATCAGCCACCTGCTCCGGCAGCTTCTTCCATCGCTGCGGGTCGTCCAGCATGATGCGGACTTGTTCAGCGAGATAGGTCGAAAGCGGAAACTTGCCGCCGCCATAATAAGGCACCTTGGCATCGCTGCCAGGCGCGTTCGACACGAAGCACTCATTCTCGCGAATGCCTTCGAAGCGCAACACCTTGCCGGCAAACATGAATGTATCGCCATGCGTCAGCGTTTCGAGGAAGGCTTCCTCGATCTTGCCGAGAACCCGGCCGCCGCGCGAAGCCGCGCCTCTGCTGCCAGCCTGCACATAGCGCACATTGAGCGCCGGCACTTCGATGATGGTGCCGACATTCAATCTGTATTGCTGGGCAACGCGGGGATTGGACACCCGCCACAACCCGTCCTTGTTCAGCCGGATGCGGGCGTATCGCTCATAGTTCTTGAGCGCATAGCCGCCAGTGGCGACGAAATCGACAACGCGGTCGAATGTCGACCGATCGAGACTTGCATAGGGCGCAGCCGTGCGCACCTCCTCGAACAGATCATCGGCACGAAACGGCGCACCGCATGCGCAGCCCAGCACATGCTGGGCCAGCACATCGAGCCCACCATCGATCAATGGCGGCGTGTCCTGCGCGCCGAGATAATTGGCGTCGAGGGCCGCCCGGCATTCCAGCACCTCGAAACGGTTGGCCGGGATGAGGATCGCCTTGGATGGCTCGTCCATGCGGTGATTGGCACGGCCGATGCGCTGCGCCAGCCGACTCGCACCCTTCGGTGCACCGACATGGACGACCAGGTCGACATCGCCCCAGTCGATGCCGAGATCGAGTGTCGACGTCGCGACGATGGCACGCAGTGCGTTGTCTCCCATCGCCTTCTCGACGCGCCGGCGCTGGGCGACGTCGAGCGAGCCGTGATGCAGTGCGATCGGCAAGGTGTCCTCGTTGACCCGCCACAATTCCTGGAACAGCAGCTCCGCCTGGCTGCGGGTGTTGACGAACAGCAAGGTCGTCCTGTGGCGCTTGATCTCGCGGTAGATCTCCGGCGTGGCGTAGCGTGCTGAATGTCCTGCCCACGGCACGCGCTCTTCCGAATCGAGGATGGAGATCTCGGGCTTCGCACCGCCGGTGACGACGATCAATTCGGCCATCCCCGGGCTCGTCGAATCTTTGGGCGGATTCTGGCTGACCAGCCAGCGCCGCAACTCGTCCGGCTCGGCCACCGTCGCGGACAACCCGATCGTTTGCAGGCCAGGGACAAAGCCGCGCAACCGCGCCAGGCCGAGCGCCAGCAGATGTCCACGTTTCGACGTGACCAGTGAATGCAACTCGTCGAGCACGACGTAGCGCAGGTCCTCGAAAAAGCGTCTCGCATCGCCTGCTGCAATCAGCAACGCCAGTTGCTCGGGCGTGGTCAGCAGAATATCGGGCGGGACCAGCTTCTGGCGCTGGCGCTTGTGGGCGGGCGTGTCGCCGGTGCGCGTCTCGATGGTGACAGGCAGACCAATTTCTTCCACCGGCTTGCCGAGATTGCGCTCGATGTCGACGGCCAGTGCCTTCAGCGGCGAGATGTAGAGCGTGTGAATGCCGCGCTGCGCCTGGCCAGGTTTCCTCTTAGGCCGGTTGGCCAATTCGGTCAGCGAGGGCATAAACCCGGCCAGCGTCTTGCCGGCGCCGGTCGGCGCGATCAGCAGGACCGATTGCCCCGCTTGAGCCTTCGCCAACAACTCGATCTGATGAGCGCGCGGCGACCAGCCTTTCTCGCCAAACCATCGGATGAATGGTTCGGGCAGGGCCACGGTGGCATTCTGTTCGGCAAGGCGCGGCTGCTCTGTCACCCGCCAGAGGTAGCGCGACGGCAGTCAATCGCCAAGAAGAATCGGAACAAAAGGGGATCGTTCTTTCCTACGGCCGCCGAAACCCCGTCGGGTCGCCATAGAGGTAGCCGATGCGGGCGACGGCATCCTTCAGCCCTTCGCGCGACACCAGCATGGTGTGGCCGTTGGCATGGATCATGGTGTCGGCGTCGGTCATGACGGCGACATGGCCCTTCCAGAACACCAGATCGCCGCGCCGCAACCCTGAGAAATCAGGTCCCGGTTCCAGCGGCTCACCGAGCGTCGCCGCCTGCATGTCGGTATCGCGCAGCACGTTCCTGCCGGCCATGCGCATCGCCAGTTGCACCAGGCCCGAACAATCGATGCCGAAGCCGGAAGCGCCGCCCCAGAGATAGGGTGTGCCGAGAAACATCTCAGCCACCGAAACATAATCGGTGGCCACATCACCGAGAGGCCGCAGATGACCCGCGATGATCGCCTCGCCGGAGGGCAGGACGGCATAGGGCGTGCCGCGCGTCTCGGCCGCATCCGTCACTGTCACCGTCGATCCAATCGACAATTGTCCTGAGATCGGAAACCGCAGATCGGGTCCAGGATAAAGAAAAGTGCGTGGTGCCGAGACGATGTGCGTGGGCGCATGGTCCCGCCCGCCCAGCATGGTATCGGCGACATAGCCGACATAGCCGTCGCGTTCGCCCTGGATCCAGGCCCAGCCCTCAGTGACCTCGAAGACGAGGACATCATCGCCGAACAGGGCTTGCGTGTTGACGCCGGCATCCGGCCGCGGCGCCTTGCGGATATCGGCCACGGACGCGGTGATCCGCGCTGGTCGGCCAGCGACGAAGCGGTCGGCGGCGACCTCGCCCTTCAGCCGTGCATCGGCAAGGTCGGAACGGAAAGCGTGAAGGCGGGCATCCCTGGCAGTCAAATCGGCAACTCTGAAATTAGATGGGTAACTCGTGGGCCTTGGCGATGATACCATCGCCGAAGCGCTCGACAAAGAGCGCGCCCTCGACCGTGCGCCTGATCAGAACATTGCGCTTGTCGAGCTCATCGCGATGCCGCGACACCAGTTTCAATGCACCCATCGTGTCGAGCGCGCGGGTGATCACCGGCTTGGTGACGTTGAGGCGGGCGGCTAGCCCGCGCACGGTATGTGGCGGCGGGTCAAGATAGATTGTGAACAGGATCGCGGTCTGGCGCATGGTCAGATCAGGCGCATTGTCGCGCACCTGCGACAGCATCACTTGCTGCCACAGTCGCAAGGCCTGGCTCGGGCGCATCGCAATCGACATCGCGCCAGCATGACGGCAAATTGTTTCGGTTCCGTTTCAGTCGCTAACCTTCTTGTTGCTAGCCAAAGCGTTTCGAAATGATCCGCTCCAGCGCGCGGATGCCTTGCGCTTCGCCGCCGGCGGGGCCATGCGGGCGGTCGGCGGGGTTCCAGGCGAAGATGTCGAAATGCGCCCAGCCCGCGGTCTTTTCGACAAAGCGCTTCAGGAACAGTGCCGCCGTGATCGAGCCGGCGAAACCGTCCGTGGTAACATTGTTGATGTCGGCGATCTTCGACGACAGTTTGGCATCGTAAGGCCGCCACAACGGCATGCGCCACAGCGGGTCCTCTGCCGCGACGGAAGCCTCAGCGAGATCGGATGCCAACACTTCGTCGCCGGTATAGAACGGCGGAAGATCGGGGCCCAGCGCGACGCGGGCAGCCCCGGTCAGCGTCGCCATGTCGACCAGAAGCCCCGGCTCCTCCTCGTCGGCCAGCGCCAGCGCATCGGCCAGCACCAGCCTTCCCTCGGCATCCGTGTTGCCGATCTCGACAGTGATGCCCTTGCGGCTCGTCAGTACGTCGCCAGGCCGGAAGGCGTTGCCGGCAATCGAATTCTCGACCGCGGGAATGAGCACGCGCAGCCGCACATTCAGCCCGGCAGCCATGATCATCGAGGCCAGGCCGAGCACGTTGGCGGCACCGCCCATGTCCTTCTTCATCAACAGCATGCCGGACGACGGCTTGATATCGAGACCGCCAGTGTCGAAACAGACACCCTTGCCGACCAGCGTCACCTTCGGCGCGCCTTGCTGCCCCCAATGCATGTCGATCAGGCGCGGCGCGGCGGTCGACGCGCGGCCGACGGCATGGATCATCGGGAAGTTCTGCTCGAGGAGATCGTCACCCGTGACCACCGAGACTTTGGCCTTGTGGCTGCCGGCCAGGGTCCGCACCGCCTTCTCCAAGTCTTCCGGGTCCATATCGCTGGTCGGCGTGTTGACCAGATCGCGTGCCAGGAAAACGCCATCGGCGATGCGGCGAACCCGCCCGGCATCGACTCCGGCAGGCAGGCCGAAGCGCAGCGCCTTGCCGGGTTTCTTGCCATAACGGGTGAAGACATAGCCGCCGAGCACCAGCGCGGTTGCCGCGAGTTCCGGCTCGACCGGCATCGAGGCGAAATGCCAGTCGCCTTCCGGCAAGGCTTTCGACAATGCGCCGAGGGCGAGCGTGCCTTCGCCATCGCCGATACCGAACAAGGCGCCGCCGAGCGCTCCGTTTTCGCCAGGCACGACCAGCGTCCTGCCTGCCTCGCCGGAAAAGCCGTTGGCTCTGGCCCAGGCGATAGCGGCTGGCGCAAGACCGGCCGCGTCCAGGCCGTCCCTGGCGACCAGATGAACCGGCAGTGCGCCCGGCAATTTCTTCTCGACGAGTTCGACAGGCATTCGATGGTCTCCGTGCGGCGGGCGCCTGAGTCGGCGTTCTTAACTGTCCGTTAGGGTTAACAGAATATTTCTGCGGGAGGGAAGACGGCCACGCAATGGCCGCGCATGAATGGAGGCCCGGTGCCGATGCCGACCAACCGCACGATCAACGCCAGGGGAAAACGGCTCATCACCACGGCCCTTATGCTGGCGCTCGCGGCGGGCGTCGCCGGTTGCGGAACCGACAAGCTCTCCACCGGCTCTATCGGACGCACCGGCGGCAAACCTCTGGAAACCATGTCGGCCGCAGAACTGCACAATGCCACCGGCGCACTTGGCCAATCTTACGCCAGGAACCCCAACGACAAGCGGATAGCGACAAATTATGCGGCGGCACTGCAGATGGATGGCGACGCCGACCAGTCGCTCGCCGTGATGCGCAAGCTGGCGATCGCTCTGCCGAAGGATCGTGACGTGCTTGCCGCCTATGGCAAGGCGCTGGCGGCCAATGGCCAGTTCGAGGCGGCAATCGACGCCGTACGCCGCGCTCAAACGCCGGAATATCCCGACTGGAGGCTGGTGTCGGCCGAAGCGGCCATTCTCGATCAGACCGGCCAGAAGGCCGATGCGCGCCAGCTGTACCGCAAGGCGCTCGAACTCAAGCCGAACGAGCCTTCGGTGCTCTCCAACCTTGGCATGTCCTATGTGCTGGAAGGGGACCTGCGCACCGCCGAAACCTATATGCGCTCGGCCGCGCAGCAGCCGAATGCGGACAGCCGGGTCCGCCAGAACCTAGCGCTGGTCGTCGGGCTGCAGGGCCGTTTCGACGAGGCCGAGAAGATTGCCTCACAGGAACTCTCGCCTGAACAGGCGCAGGCAAACGTCGCCTATCTCAGGCAGATGCTGGCGCAGCAGAATGCCTGGAGCCAGCTCAAGGATCAGGACAAGTCAAAGCCCGCGACCAACTGAGACGACAATCTGCCAGGGCCTTCAAATGAAGAAGCCGCGCTGCATCCAGCGCGGCTTCTTCACGTGTCGTACTGGGATTTGCCGCGCCGCTACTGGGCTGCTGCCGGCGCCGAATGATCTCCGAAGATACCGCGCTGACTGACCTGAATGCCGGCGGGGCCCAGAATGATGGCGAAAAGCACAGGCAGGAAAAACAGGATCATCGGCACGGTGAGCTTTGGCGGCAAGGCGGCGGCCTTCTTCTCGGCCGCGTTCATGCGCATGTCACGACTTTCGGCGGCAAGCACGCGCAGTGCATGCGCCACCGGCGTGCCGTAACGCTCGGCCTGGACGAGTGCCTGCGACACCGCCTTGACCGAATCCAGTCCGGTGCGGCTTGCCAGGTTCTCGTAGGCTTGCTTGCGCTCCGGCAGATAGGAAAGCTCGGCATTGGTGAGGATGAATTCTTCCGCCAGCGCCACCGATTGCGCGCCGATCTCGTCGGCGACCTTGCGCAGCGCTGCTTCCACCGACATGCCCGATTCGACGCAGATCAGCATCAGATCGAGCCCATCCGGCCACGCCATCTGGATCGACTGCTTGCGCTTGGTGGCGCGGTTGTTGACATAGACGACCGGTGCGTAGAAGCCGCCATAAGCAACGAGGATGCAAACGAACAGCCTGATGACCAATGGCTTGTCGGGCAATCCTCCGAGCACGAAGATGTAGATTGTGGCCAGCGCGAAGCCGACAAAGGGAAGCACGAGACGGAAGAAAAGAAACCGCGTCAGCGGATTCTGGCCACGAAATCCAGCCACTTTGAGTTTCTGCAACGTGCCCTCGTCGGCGAGCGCGCGCCTCAGATCCAACCGGTCGACGATGTTGCGCATGCCAACAGACTGTTCCTCGCGCAGACCCTTGCGACGGCGATCCGCCTCGACGGCAAGCCGGGCGCGCTGTTTGGCTCGCAGTTCGTCGCGTTCCAGGGCAACGCTTTTCATGCGAGACTTGAGCTGGTTTCCGCCAAACGCCGGCAGCAAGGTGAAGACGGTCGCAAACACCGCTATTCCGACCAGCAGCGCGATCAGGAAGCTCGGATCCGTCAGGGTTTTGATGACTTGCTCGGTCATGCCAGCATCCTAGACTTCGAAGTTCATCATCTTGCGCATCACCAGGATGCCGATCGACATCCAGACCGCGGCGCAACCAAGGATCAGATTTCCGACGCTGGTGTTGAAAAGCGGCATCAGGTAGGCCGGGCTCGACAGGTAGACGAGAAAGGCGACGACGAAGGGCAGCGCACCGATGATCGCGGCGGACGCCTTCGCTTCCATCGACAGCGCCTGGACCTTGGCTTTCATCTTCTTGCGATCGCGAAGCACACGCGAAAGATTGCCCAGCGCCTCGGAGAGATTGCCGCCGGCTTGCGACTGAATCTGGATGACGATGCCGAAGAAGCTTGCCTCAGTGCAAGGCATGGTTTCGGGCATGCGCAATGTTGCGTCGGGGATCGAGAGGCCCATCTGCTGTGAATCGACGATGCGACGAAACTCGGCCTTCACAGGCTCGGGCGATTCGTTGGCGATCAGGCGCACGGCATCGTTCAGCGGCAGGCCGGATTTGACCGCGCGCACGATGATGTCGAGCGCGTTTGGAAATTCGTTGAGGAATGCCTTGACCCGGCGGGCGCGACGAAACGAGACGAACCAGCGCGGCAGGCCCAGCCCCCCAGCAACCAGCACTCCCGGCAAGGCGAGCATCGGCGCTCCGGCCACAAAGGCGGCCATCGTCAAAACGACGCCGCATACTGCGGAATATATGTAGAAGCGCTCTACGGTCGCCTTCAGGCCGGCCTGACGGAGTTGGGCTTTCAGCGGCGGTTTCTTGACGGCGCTGTCCTTGGTCCTCTGCTTTGCGTCGAGCTCGTTGAGCGAATCCTGAACCGATTTGCGTCGCTTGGTGGCTTCCGCCGCGCGATCGCGCGAGGCCTTGACGACCGAGCGATCCGTCTCGGCGGTCCTGATCGTTTCGAGCCGCTTGCCGACCTGTTTCTCGTTGCTGATCCGAGTGAACAGAAATGCATAGGCGACGGCGCCGGCGCTGAAGCCGGCGAGTACGATAAACGCCAGTACTGTACCGTCAATTCCAAACATTGGCCCGAACCCTTACGCCCCAGGATGCGTCAGTCAGCGCGTTTCTCCATCGCCTCGAGTGCTATGGCGAGGCGCTGCTCCTCGCCATAGTAGCGGGCACGGTCCCAGAAATGCGGACGACCGATGCCAGTCGATACATGTTCTCCCAGCAGCCTGCCATTGGCGTCCTCGCCCTTGATGTTGTAGAGGACGATATCCTGCGTAATGATGACGTCGCCCTCCATCCCGATCACCTCGGTGATGTGGGTGATGCGGCGCGATCCGTCGCGCAGACGCGCCGCCTGGATGATCACGTCGATAGAGCCGACGACGATTTCGCGCACTGTCTTCTGCGGCAGCGAATAACCGCCCATGGCGATCATGGATTCGATACGGTTCAGGCATTCGCGCGGGCTGTTCGAGTGGATCGTTCCCATCGAGCCGTCATGGCCGGTATTCATCGCCTGCAGAAGGTCGAACACTTCGGGTCCGCGCACTTCGCCGACGATGATGCGCTCGGGCCGCATGCGCAGGCAGTTCTTGACCAGGTCGCGCATCGTCACTTCACCCTCGCCCTCCAGATTGGGCGGGCGGGTTTCGAGGCGGACGACATGCGGCTGCTGCAATTGCAACTCGGCCGAGTCCTCGCAGGTGATGACGCGCTCCTCGCGGTCGATATAGTTGGTCAGGCAGTTTAGCAGCGTCGTCTTGCCCGAGCCGGTACCGCCCGAGATGACGATGTTGCAGCGAACGCGACTGATGATCTTGAGGACTTCGGCGCCCTGCGGTGAGATCGCGCCGAACTTGACCAGCTGATCGAGCGTCAGCTTGTCCTTCTTGAATTTGCGGATGGTGAGCGTGGCGCCGTCGATGGAGAGCGGCGGCGCGATGACGTTGACGCGGGAGCCGTCGGGAAGGCGGGCATCGCAGATCGGGCTGGACTCGTCGACACGGCGGCCAACCTGGCTGACGATGCGCTGGCAGATATTGAGGAGCTGCTGGTTGTCACGGAAGCGGATGCCGGTCTGTTCGACCTTGCCGTTGACTTCGATGTAGACGTTCTTGGACCCGTTGACCATGATGTCGGCGATGTCGTCGCGTGCGAGCAGCGGCTCGAGCGGCCCATAGCCGAGCACATCGTTGCAGATGTCCTCGAGCAACTCTTCCTGCTCGGCGATCGTCATCGCGAAATTCTTGATCGCGATGATGTCGTTGACGATGTCGCGGATTTCCTCGCGCGCGCTCTCAGGATCGAGCTTGGAAAGCTGCGACAGATCGATCGTGTCGATGAGCGCGGAGAAAACCTGGCTCTTGGTGTCGTAGTAAGTTTCGCTCCTTTCGCGCTGTGCCCGCTTCGGCTCAGGCGCCAATGGCGGCGCCTCGACCGCACGGCGCGCCGGCGGCGCGACAGGTGCGCTTGGCGCGGCCGCGGGCCGGGCCAGAACCGCCGTGTCCGCGGAACTTGCAGCCGGCGGCGCAACAGGCGCCGGTGCTGGCTGGCGAAATTCCGGCGTGAACCGGCTGCCGTCGTCGCTGCCTCTTTTACCAAACATGATCGACTACCGATTCCACTGCTGAAGCATCACTTCTTGTTGCGCGAGAGCTTGCCGAGCAAATTGCCAAGCCCGGCCTTCTTCTTGGCCTTGATTTCGCTGCGCCCGGTCAGCACATGCGCGATTTCGTTGATCATTGCGACAACCGGGTTCTTGGCATCCATTTCGCCGAGCATGCGTCCGTTGTTGGCGGCATTGCCGAACAGCAACGGATCAAACCCGATGACCGACATCGGCGACAGGCCGAGCGGCTCGGCGAAATCGGACGGCGAAATCTCCGGGCGCTTCGGGACGCCGGCCTGGTTGATGATCAGCTTCGGCGGCGGGTCGTTGGGACGAAGCCGCTTCAGCATGTCGACGAGGTTCTTGGTGTTGCGCAGATTGGCCAGTTCCGGCGTCGCCGTGATGACGATCTCATCGGCCTTGATCAGCGTGTTCTTGGTCCAGCCCGTCCAGACATGGGGAACATCGAGAACCAAAAGCGGCACGCTGCGCTGAGCGGTGTCAATGAGCTGCGTGAAGGCCTCGGGATCGAAATCATAAACTCGATCGAGCGTCGAAGGCGCTGCCAGCAGCGACAAATGCTCGGCGCATTGAGTCAGCAGCCGGTCAAGATAGACTTCATCGATACGCTCCGGCGAAAACACCGCCTCGGCGATGCCTTGCGCCGGATCCTGGTCGAAGTTGATGTTGGCCGTGCCGAACGCCAGATCGAGATCGGCGACGACCACTTCGGATTTGAACAGGGTGGACATCGCCCAGGCGACATTGTGGGCAATCGTCGAGGAGCCGACACCACCCTTGGCGCCGACAAAGGCGATCGAGCGGCCGAGCGGCTCGGCTTCCGGATCGATGAAAATCGACGATATCACGCTGACGATGTCGGCCATCGACACCGGTGCGATCACATATTCGGAAATGCCGTTGCGGATGAGTTCGCGGTAGAGACCAACATCATTGTAATGACCGATCACCACCACCTTCGAGGTCGGATCGCAATATTCCGAAAGCTGGGCGAGCTGCTCCAGCAATTGCTTCGGCTCGCTGCGCGATTCCAGCAGGATCAGGTTGGGCGTCGGCGCTGACTGGTAGAATTCAATGGCGGTGGGGACGCCGCCCATATGGACCTTGAGATGCGCCTTCGTCATGCGGCGGTCCTCGCCGGCGCGCTCGACCGGATTGGCCACGCCCTCGGTCTCGCAGAATGCCTGGATCGAGATGCGCGGGATCGGCCGCAATGCCTGCATCGCGGCGATGTCCTGCTGCGAGGTATCGCTGCCGTCCACCGGGGCGTCGTAGGCAAGGTTGCTCATCGTCATGCTCTTTCCCGTGGCCTGTTCAATCCGAGACTGGCGGCTCAGTACGTCACTTCCGAATTGCCGAGGAACTCGTCCGAAATGCCTCTTGCACGATAGACATCGATCACCGCACCACGATTTTCAGCATCGATTGTGGAGGGCTTGCGCGGGCCGAGCAGATCGGCCGGATTGGCCATCTGGGCGGCAAGATTGTTCTGATAGGAGCAGCCGAAATCGGCATAGTGCTTGTTTTCCGAGGTGTCGCCCAGGTCATCGGGCCAGCGTCCGCATTTGTCGGTCTGGGCCTTCACCGAGATAAAGGCGACGCGAACCGGGGCCGAGGCCTCGGCGGAATCAGATTGATAGGACGTCATGACGATCCGGTTGCGCTTGATGCCGCTGGCGACCGCCAGCCTGGCGAAATCGCGCCCGGCAGCGGCCGCGGCGATCTCGTTGGCCGAGCCGATCGGGATTGCGATCGTCAGCGCCGGGGCGGCGCTCTTGTCGTAACCGTCGAGAAAGCCCGAAAGCGTATCGCGCTGATAGCCGGTCATCCCGCGATCGCCGGCGCCCACCGGCAGGTCTATCTTCTGATTCTTCTCCGCGATCACGATCGGATGGTTGGTGCGATAGTCATCCGGGATGGCGCCGACGGTGATGCTGTCGCGATGGGCGCAGCCGGCGAGCAGCGCCACAACCGCAACCGCCACGACCGGAACGGCTCGCCGGCAGACCTGCGAACGGCCAAAGCGCATCGTTGTGGCGATGGTGCTTGCCTTCAATGCTAACTGAGACATGTCCGCTTCCCCGCTTACTTGTAGATGAAGCCGACGACGCCGTGGTAGCGGCCGTTGGGCTTGTCGGTCTGCATGGTGCCGTAGACGCGATTGACGCGGCCGAGGAACATGCCGGCGCCATCGCTGGCGGCGTTGAAATTGTCGTCCGGCTTGGCAAGGTCGTTGCGCGCCACCGGCTTCACCAGATAGGGCGTGATGATGATGACGAGTTCGGTCTCGTTGCGCACGAAGTCCCTGCTGCGGAAAAGCGCGCCGAGCACCGGTATCTTTGTCAGCCCGGGCAAGCCGTTGACGGCTTGCCTGACATCGTCACGAACCAGGCCGGCGATCATCATGGAGCCGCCAGATGGCAATTCCACCGTCGTGTCGGCAAGACGCTTGCGCAGCGAAAGGGCATTCATGCCGATACTCTGATTGTCCGTGGATGCCGACACGGACCCCTCGGTTGTCGGTTCGGAAACCGAGGTTCGGACTTTCAGGCTTATGCGGCCGGGAGACAACACCACCGGTTGGAATTCCAGGCCGATGCCGTACTCGATCTTTTCAACGCTGTAGGTCTTCAGGCCGGTCTGGTTGTCTTGCGATACGTTCGCGGAAACGCCGGTCACCATATTGTATTCACCACCGACCTTGAAGGTCGCCTTCTCACCGGACACGGCGGTCAAGGTCGGCTCAGCCAGGGTCTTCATGACCCCGGACTGCTCCATGGCGTTGATATAGGCCTGCAGCCCCGAGGCGGCGATATTGAAGCCCGCATTCGACAGCGGCTTGCCGAGACCCGTGAAAGGGTCACTGAGCGCGCCGTAGCTGATGCCGTTGCTGCCGCCGCTGCCGACCATATTGACGCCGAGCTGCTTCATCACCGAACGGCTGACTTCGGCGACCGTCACCTTCAGCGTGACCTGATCGTCGCCGATGATCTGGAGCAGGTTGACGATCTTGCTGGTGCGGCGCTCCTGGTCCGGATTGTTGATATCGACACCGCTCTGGGCCGAACCGCCGGCCGCGGTCTGCGAATATTGGCCCGTCGTCGCTTCACCGCCCGAAACGAAGATCGTCGCCAGGTCGACCGCGCGTTTTGCGTCCAGCGGCGTATCGACCGTTCCGGTCAGGACGACGTTGTCATTGAGCAGTTCCACCTTGATGGCCGACGTCGGGAGGAAGCGCCTGATATAATCCTCAAGGCCAGCAACGTCGCGTTCGACAGCCAGATCCAGACTGACGATCTGCTCGCCATTCGGGCCAAAGACAAAGATGTTCGTATCGCCGACCGCCTTGCCGAACAGGTAGATGCGCCTTGCGGTGCGGGTCACCGCATCGGCCACCGCCGGGTTGGCGACGAGAATGTCGTAGGCATCGCTCGGCAGGTCGATGACCACCGACTTGTTAAGACCAAGCTTGACGCGCTGGGTGGCCGTCGATGCCGTGACCTGGGCATTCTTTGCCTCGACAGCGCTGCCTTGCACATTCGTTCCGACGAGCAGCAGGCCGAATGCCGCGGCTGCGATTGCCGGCAGTTTACCACTTAGCCTCATTTCCTTGCCCCTACTTCGGAAACTTCGCCCGACTTGATCAGCCTCACCGTTCCCCTGTGGCCATTGCCGGAAACGAGGTAGTCGGCCTCACCCAGATTCTTTTCCTGCGTATCCGCGACCGCCCTCAGCGCCAGGGTCAAGCGATCGGCCATTTGTTGGGCGACAGTGATGATCTCCGCCTGCTTGGGCGTCAGTTCCAGCGTGGCGGTCTGGCCCACCCTGGTCTTCTTGCCTTCCTCGTCCTCCTGAATGGTCTGGTCGATGGCCAGGACGCGGATGTTCTTGAGGATGGTCTCGGTGTTGAAACCGGCGCCAGCGGCGCTGGCATCGGCTCTGCGGGTCATGATCACATCGACGAAATCGTTCGGAAGAATGAAGCCGCCGGCCGACGTGTCGGCCGAAATAGCCGTGGCGACCGCCCGCATGCCGGAAGGCAGGATCGACGACATGAAGCTTTGCCCCTCGCCGATCAGCTTGGAACGCCGCAGAGGCTCTCCGGCATACATCGCCACACGGGCAAGGGAGCTCTTCAGCTTCTCCAGCGCCTCGGGCTCGGCGGTGCGGGTGATGAAATTCGCATTGACGCCGTCGGCGGGCCAGGATTGCCAGGCGATGTTGTTTTCGATCGGGCTGCCCATCGGAACGTCGCCCGAAAGCACAAGCACATCCTGCAGAGCCACGGCCGGGGCCTGGGGGCCGGAATCGACGACGACCTGGGGCGGCGGTGCCACCATGTTTTTCGCGACATAGCCCGCGCCGCCGGCCGCGGCCACCGCCACGCTCAGAATTATCAATCGCGATGCTGGCATCTGTCCGAACCCTTGCCCTGGCAAACCACGTAGCCAGGCCGGACTTTGCAGCGGCAATCGTCAAAACAAGGTTAATGTAATGCTTACGATCGTGATTAATTTAAGGTTTACATAAATTAGCCGGAATGCGCCCTGATCGGCCAAAATGGCCGGGGCCGGGCCTGTTGAGAACCGGTTGCGGCAATGCTGACAGATAAAATTAAATCGCGGTCAGGCCGCGAGCCTGGTGAGCGCCCATCCCATCAAAGGCGAATCCGGATAGGTCAGCAACCCACCAAGGCCGAGCGCTACGCCGTAGGGAACGCCTTTTGCCTCGTCGGCGAAATGGCGCAGAAACGGATTCTGGCCGGTAACGGCCGCAAGCAGCGACTTCCGGTAGAGGATGATCGCGAGCGTCAGCAGGCCACCGATGATTGTCGAGGCGACAAGATACTCGACGAGACTGACATTGAGACCCATCCACATCGCGGTGGCAGCCAGAAGCTTGGCGTCGCCGCCGCCCATGCCGCCCAGAGCGAACAAGCCGAACGTCACGGCCAGGACTAGGGCGCCGGCGGCGAAATGCCCGCCATAGGCCGCCCATCCCATGCCCGTCAGCGGCGCAACCAGCGCGAAGACGACGACGAGCAGCACCGGCACGCGATTGGCGATCGTCATCGACAGCATGTCGGAGATCGCGGCAAACAGCATGCAGAACGGAAAAACGACGAAGATCAGGGCTTCAAGCATCGGCGCTGTGCCTATTTGTCCGAATTCCACGGGCCCCAATCTAGGCATGTTCGATTAACGATTGATGAGGCCGAGAACGAAAGGACGACGGATGTTGGCAGCGGCATGGAAAAAGGACCGCCATGTGGCGGCCCTTTTCGAGAATGCAATCCAAGCGCTCAACAATATGGCAGATTAGCCGCCGCTGGTATTCAGGGTGGAACCGATAGCGGTGAACTTGCCGTTGAGCGCATTGCCGAGTGCGCCGGCGCCGGTGATGATGGCGAGCGCGATGAGAGCGGCGATCAGACCATATTCGATAGCGGTCGCGCCGGATTCGTCCTTCACAAAACGTGCGATGAGATTAGACATTCGAGAGCTCCTACTCCACGTGTTACAGCACTTCCGTCAACTTCTGTGATGGTTGATCGGATGCTGCCAATCTAGGGAGAAGCTCTTTCGATCGGCTTAATAAACAGCCTTACCGATTCCTTTCCCGGTTCGAATATATTGCGTGGTTAACTTCGGGCTAAAGTGCCGCCGGACCTTCCAATCCCGGGTTTGGCGGGGCTTGCGGCCCCGACCGGATCGCGCCTCGCGGGCGCCCTTGCCGGTCATGGCACCATTGGCAGCACCGCATGCTTAACCGTTGGTTCACCAATCTCGTTCATGTTCCGTTGATCAGTCTGCTTGCGTGGAGCGCCTCAATGGCCCAGCCGAGATCGTCAATCGTGATTGCCGCGCTTCTTGCCGCCACGACCTTCGTCGCGCCAGCCATGGCCGGCCCCGGCATCGAAGTCACGATGAACCAGGCCAAGATCGTCAAACTGTCGCGCCCGGCCGACACCATCGTGGTCGGCAACCCGGCAATCGCCGACGCTTCCGTGCAGGACGCCTCGACGATCGTGCTGACCGGCAAGGGCTTCGGCGTCACCAATCTGGTCGTGCTCGACACCGACGGCAGCCCAATCGTCGACGAGCAGGTTACCGTCGTGCGCCAGGCCGCCTCGTCCGTGCGTATCTATAGGCGTGCCGAAATCCAGACGATGTCCTGCACGCCCTATTGCGAAAGCTCCTACAAGAGTGATGCGGAGAAGTCCTCCGAAGCGGAAATGAGTGTCAGCCATTAGGATGGTGCAGCCGAATGCCGTTCAGGTTATCGGCTGGTTAAGAAGCCAACGCCGACTTTAACGATCATCCAAACCGGACCTCAATCGGTTTGCGCTAGTTGCTCCTTCCGAGACCGCATAGAGATCGGCAGGATCAGACATGAGCAAGGAATTCGGCTGTGCAGGCGAACACAAGGCGAGACGCCCAAGGTTTTTCGCCCGTTTTCTTCGTGACCGCCGCGGCGCCACGGCAATCGAATTCGCGATCCTTTCCGTCCCGTTCGCATTGCTTGTCTTTGCCATTCTGGAAAGCTGCATCTCGTTCGCCGCGCAGGAAGTGATGGCCAACATCACCGACGATGTCGCGCGACGATTGCGCACCGGCCAGTTGAGGGCGGCCGACATCGCTGGAACCAATTTGCGGGACATGATCTGCACAAAACTGCAGATCATCGTTTCCCAGGATTGCAAGGATCAGCTGCAAGTGGATCTTCGCCAATATACGACGTTCGCCGACGCGGCCGCGGCCGGTTTCAAGATCCAGGGCGGCCAAATCATCCTGACGAACGGCACCGCCGAGCCGCCCTTTGCTGTTACGGCGGGTGCGCCGGAATCGAGGAACATGCTGCGGGTCTTTTACAAATGGCCCATCATGACCGACCTTTTGGCCCAGTCGATGGGCGGCAACAAGACGCTGCATTTCGCATCCGTGACCTGGCAGAACGAGCCGTTCGACAACTGAGTTCGAGGCGGATGCACGAGCAGCAAAAAGAAAAAGGGCAACGGGCATGATGCGTGCGGGGGCACATCTCAGGACTACGGGAGTTTGGCGGAAAGCAGGTCGATTCTGGGCCGATCGCCGCGGCATCGCGGCGGTCGAATTCGCCTTGATCATGCCTATTCTGCTGATCATGTATTTCCTGACAATGGAGGCGTCACAGGCCATCGAGACCAGCAAGAAGGTCAGTCGTATCGGCAGCATGGTGGCCGATCTCGTCACCCAGCAGACAAGCGTCCTCAAAGCGGATGTCGACGCCATCATGAAGATCGGCACCGTCACCCTTCAGCCCTACAGCCGCTCGGCCCCGAGCATCACCATAACGGCGATACAGGTCTCGGCCGATGGGACGAAGGCATTGGTGGTATGGTCACGCAAGTTGGTCGCGGGCGTCGCCAGCCCCGGCGCCGCCGCGACCACGGAGACCACCGTTCCAGCATCGCTCAAGGTCGCCAACACCTTCCTCATCCGCGTCGAAAGCACTCTCGGCTACACGCCGGTCATCGCCTGGTCGGCGAGCAACCAGCAGAAGCTCGGATTGACCTCGGCTTTCAGCAACATAACGATGGGCGAAACCTACTATCTGCGCCCTCGCAGAAGCGTGACGGTTACTTGCGGCGACTGTTGAACCGGGACGGCCGGGCAGTTTGCAGAACCGCTCCGGCTCTTAATCCCACGCGATTGCAGGTGAGAACCCGTTACGCAGATTTTCCGTTTTGGAATTGCGCTACTGCTGCTGACCTCTGCCCGAGACGAAGCGCACGATAGAAGCGGCCATCTCGTAATCCTTTGTTGTCACGATGGCGAAGCCGCCGGAATGCTTCGATTCCAGGAGGTCGTAGATATCAGGCGTCGTCGACTTGAGGTTGGTGAGGAACACGGTGAGCCGACGCTTGGCTTCAGGATCAAGATCGCTGCGCACCGCATGAGGACCATATCTCAGCAGGCCCGACGTCCACACGATCCGAAGTGCCATAACCGAAAGCCCTGCCGCTTCAAGCCTGGCCTGCGTGCCCGATGCTTCCGGCTGACCGTCGGCAGCGGCCGTCGCCCAGCCGAACAGGCCATCGGCCCTACCATCGATCAGCATCGTCTCGGCGGCCGCGGCCGAGTCGGCATGGATCAGAAACGGTGCGTCTTCAGCGACCTCGCGGCCTTCCCCGGTCAAAGCCGCAAGTGGCAAGAGGGAACCGCCGACGCTGTCAGAAGGCGCCATGGCGATGCGATGGCTCTCCATCGCAGCTAGGTCGGGCAGCTTGCCGTCCCGCGTCAGCAGAACGGAGCGGATGCCGATCGCACCGTCGGAATCGACCGGAGCCACAAGCGGCTCGATACATTCGCAGCGCTGCGAGGCCGTCGCATAGGCGGTCGCCGAATAGATCGCGTATTCGATGCGGGCATTGGCCTGCGCCTCGATCAGCGCCGCATAGTCGTGGGCAACGACAAACTCGACCTTCATGCCCAGGGCCTTGGTGTAGGCGTCGGTCAACGCAGCCAGCCCGGGAACGGTGTTGCCGGCGCCTGGCTCGGCAACGATGCCGATGCGAAACGTGCCTATGTCATCGCGCCAGTCGGCATGCGCCGGACTGGACCAGACCACGGCCTGCACCAGCATGAGGGCAGCAGAGGCCTTCAGTGCAACGCTCCGAACCGCCGTCTCGTTTCCTCGACCCATACCCATCCGTCGCATCGTTGCGACATGCATTCCTTGTTTGTGCATGTCGTTGCCCAAAACCGCCGCGCACCTTTGGGCGACATCACTGGACTATCGCGCCAAGCCGTTGCCGTTTGGTTTCCGAATTGCCAATGAAGTCGCGGAACCCTATGTCTGGTCGTTCAAACTGGCAACCAACCGATGGCGCGCGCTTTTCTCTTCGTTCTGGACTCTTTCGGCATCGGTGGCGCGACCGACGCCGACCGCTACGGCGATGCCGGCGCCAACACATTCGCGCACATCACCGAGGCCTGTGCCGAAGGCCGCGCGGATCGCGAGGGGCTTCGCGGTGGACCGCTGTTTGTCCCCCACATGGCCTCGCTCGGGCTTGGCAAGGCTGCCGAAACCGCGACGGGACTGGGCTTTGCCAGCAGCGGGGCGGATCTGCTCGCCACGGCCTTCCACGGCGCCGCGCAGGAGATTTCAAGCGGCAAGGACACGCCATCGGGCCATTGGGAAATCGCCGGCCTGCCGGTGCGCCTGGACTGGGGCTATTTCCCGGATACGGTTCCCGCCTTTCCGGCTGAACTGACCGAGGCGATGATCCGCGAAGGCAAGGTGCCGGGCATTCTCGGCAATTGTCATGCATCGGGCACCGAGATCATCGAGCGGTTCGGCGAGGAGCACATCCGCACCGGCAAGCCGATCTGCTACACGTCCGTCGACTCGGTCCTGCAGATCGCCGCGCATGAAGTCCATTTCGGCCTCGATCGGCTTTATGAATTCTGCAAGGTGGTACGCAAGCTGGTCGACCCGCTGAGGATCGGACGGGTTATCGCACGGCCTTTCGTCGGCGAAACCGCCGCCACTTTCGAGCGGACCTACAACCGCCATGACTACGCCGTGCCGCCGCCGGAGCCGACCCTGCTCGACCGGCTGACGGCGCGTGGCAGCCGTGTCATCGCCATCGGCAAGATCGGCGACATCTTCGCTCATCGCGGAATTTCGCAAGTGCGCAAGGCGGCGGGCAACATGGCGATGTTCGACGAGGCGCTGGGCGCGATGGATGATGCCGGCAACGGTGATCTCGTCTTCGCCAATTTCGTCGACTTCGACACCGAATTCGGTCATCGCCGCGATGTTGCAGGCTATGCCGCCGCGCTCGAAGCCTTCGACCGGCGACTGCCGGAGGCATTTGCAAGGCTGCGGCAGGGCGATCTTCTCATCCTGACGGCCGATCACGGCAATGATCCGACCTGGCGCGGTACCGATCATACGCGCGAGCGCATTCCGGTGATCGGCACCGGACCGGGTTTCAAGGGCGGCGACATCGGGCTGAGAACGACATTCGCCGACATCGGTGAAACCGTGGCCGAGCATCTTGGGCTGGCGCACGGCCGCTATGGCACTTCTTTCTATACGGCGATTGGCGGTCATGCCTGAATTGCCGGAGGTCGAAACCGTCCGGCGCGGACTGCAGCCGGTTCTGGAAGGCGCAACCATTGCCCGTGTCGAGGCGCGCCGACCGGATCTGCGCTTTCCATTTCCCGAGAAATTCTCGCAGCGGCTGACCGGCAAGACGATCACGGCACTTGGTCGCCGGGCCAAATATCTGACGATGGACCTGAAAGGCGGTCCCGTGCTGATCTGCCATCTCGGCATGTCGGGCTCATTCCGCATCGAAACGGCGGACGGCAGCGACACGCCTGGCATCTTCCAGCACGACCGTTCGAAGAGTTCCAACCACGACCACGTCGTCTTCCATGTCGTATCTCCGGCGGGCGCCCGATCTCGCGTGATCTTCAATGATCCGCGCCGCTTCGGCTTCATGTTGTTTGCGGAAGGGCCGAACGTTCATCCGATGCTGGCCGGACTGGGCGTTGAGCCAACGGGCAACACGTTGGACGGCGCCCTGCTTGCCTCATTGATGAAAGGGCGGCGATCGCCGCTGAAGGCAGCGCTTCTCGACCAGAGGCTGATCGCCGGGCTCGGCAACATCTATGTGTCGGAGGCGCTGTGGCGCGCCGGCCTGTCGCCGCTGCGCGAGGCGGGCACGATCGCCAAGCCCGGAAAGAAAGCCCAGGCCCAAAGCGAACATCTCGCCGAAGCCATTCGCTCGGTGATATCAGATGCGATCGCGGCAGGCGGGTCCTCACTGCGGGACTATATGCAGACCGATGGGTCCCTGGGCTATTTCCAGCATTCCTTCGCCGCCTACGACCGCGAAGGCGAGGCCTGTTCGAAACCCGGCTGCGGTGGCCACATCGAACGGATCGTGCAGAGCGGCCGATCGACCTTCTATTGCCGGACATGTCAGCGGTGAGTTAGACGAGCGCGAGCGAGGAGAAGCAGTCATGACCTATGAAACGATCATCACCGAGACGCATGGCAAGGTCGGACTGATCAGGCTGAACAGGCCGCAGGCGCTCAACGCGCTGAACTCGCGGATCCTGACCGAAGTGGTCGCGGCCGTGAACGGTTTCGGTGCCGATGCCGGTATCGGCGCCATGGTCATCACCGGTTCCGAAAAGGCTTTCGCCGCCGGCGCCGACATCAAGGAGATGCAGTCGATCTCCTATGCGGACGCCTACGCCCAAGACTTCTTCGTCGGCTGGGAGGAGCTTACGCGGGCGCGAAAGCCTGTTATCGCGGCCGTAGCGGGCTATGCACTCGGCGGCGGCTGCGAGTTGGCGATGATGTGCGATTTCATCATCGCCGCCGACACGGCAAAGTTCGGCCAGCCCGAAATCACGCTCGGCGTCATTCCAGGCATGGGCGGGTCGCAACGGCTGACCCGCTTCGTCGGCAAGGCGAAGGCGATGGACATGTGTCTGACCGGGCGGATGATGGATGCCGCCGAAGCCGAGCGTTCGGGCCTAGTGTCGCGGGTCGTGCCCGCGGGCGACCTTGTCGAGGAGGCGCTGAAGGCGGCCGCCAAGATCGCCAGTTTCTCGCTGCCATCGGTGATGATGGCAAAAGAGGCTGTCAACCGCGCCTTCGAGACGACGCTTGCCGAGGGATTGCGGTTCGAGCGCCGACTGTTTCATTCGCTGTTTGCGCTGGACGATCAGAAGGAAGGCATGGCGGCGTTCGCCGAGAAGCGGAAGCCGAATTTCACCAACCGCTGACGCCAATCCTTCAACTGCGAAGAAGATGGTTGTTGGCCGCCAAAAAGAAGGCCGGGCAGCGTTGACGCGCCGGAAAAGCTGAACTATAAGCCCCACCAACCGAGGCGGCCCCGTGGCTGCCCGTTTGTTTTTTGCGCCCTGCGGCATCCCGCATGCGCCGACCAGATCAGAAGAGAGGCATCATGGCCAATACATCCTCGGCCAAAAAGGCAACGCGCAAGATCGTACGCCGCGCAGCGATCAACAAGAATCGCCGCTCGCGCGTGCGCACCTATATCCGCCAAGTCGAAGAGGCACTTGCCTCCGGTGACAAGGCCGCCGCGCAGGCTGCGTTCAAGATCGCGGAGCCGGAATTGATGCGCGCCGCTACCAAAGGCGTGATCCACAAGAACACGGCGTCCCGCAAGGTGTCGCGACTGGCTCAACGGGTCAAAGTCCTGTCAGCCTGACATTACTTGCCTACACTGACGTTGTTCGAACCCGGCCGTTTGTGCCGGGTTTTTTCGTTTGCCGGCAAGCACTTAAAAAGAATGTCCGGAAACGACGTTCTATGCGGATTTCACCATTGGGAATACTTTGCCGGCATATGCATGCCTGCACTTGATCAGCACGCTTGGAAATGACCGGCTTGCGGATTCTTAGCTACCAGAAATAGTCTTTAATTTTCAGACGTTTACCGGCGGTGATCCACAGCTTGTCCACATCGAGCCGGGGCGATGGGGGACAAGTGGCTGTCAAGTGAATTATTTCAGAATATTTCTCTCAGCGCCCGGTTTTTCATATTCGCCGGAAAAGGGTTTGAATCACAATGGCTTTGTTAAAATGTGCCGTTGCGGTACGCCACCCGAACCCGCCTCCAGTAACCAGATTCCTTAAAAATCCGTTAGACGTGGCCTTGCCCTATCCACAGCGATTTCGGTAATGTCGATCTATCGAAAGGGACGGGCCTCTGGCCCTCAACCAGCCTGACACGGACCAGCTTAAATTGGCGGGATTTGCAACGCGGATCAAGTCTGCGGACGGGTTTGGTTTGTCTTTTTCGATGCGGTAGGGGACTGGCGTAACTAGACATGGCGGGTAGACGGCGGCCGGCGATCTTTTCGACGGACGGTGTTTTGTTGCCCTGACATACCCAACGCGGACTGGCTTCCATGAGCCGGCACCGGTTCCCGCAGACAATGGGCGACGTTCATCTGCCGGCGGCGGCAGCGGACATCGCAGCAAAGACGCAGTCGCCGGAACCGGATGCAGGAGGCGCATCCCCGGTGGAAAACAGGTACGGAAGGACAAGGAAAAGATCATGCAGAGCGGCATCGAAAGGGAACTTACGGGCGACCTCCCATTTCCTGGAACTTTGATCGGAGCAAAAGACATGGCGGTGTCCAGCGACGCGGAGCAAAAATTCGACCGGGTCAAGACTCAGTTGAAGGCGCGTCTGGGAACCGAAGTCTATTCGAGCTGGTTTGGCCGCATGAAGGTCGCGGAGGCTTCCAAGGGCATTGTACGCATCTCGGTGCCCACCGCCTTCCTGCGCTCGTGGATCAACGGCCACTATCTCGACCTCATCTCCGAGCTGTGGAAGCAGGAGGATCCTGATCTCCTCAAGATCGACATTGTCGTGCGCACGGCGACCCGTCAGGGACGCAGCCAAGCCGAGCCGGAGGTGGTACCGGCACGCAAGATGACGCGGCAGACGCAGACGGCGCTTGCCGCGGGCACCGTCAGCCCCGGCCGGACAGAGCGTGCACCGGTTCCGCGTCCGGGCACGCCGGTCGAGAGCGAATTCCGGCACAATGTGCTGGGGTCACCGCTTGATCCTCGCTATACGTTCGGCTCCTTCATCGAGGGCCCGTCGAACCGGGTGGCCTTCGCCGCCGCCAAGGCAGTGGCGGAATCGCAATCGAGCGCGGTGCGCTTCAACCCGCTTTTCCTTCACGCAACCGTCGGGCTCGGCAAGACACATCTGCTGCAGGCTATCGCCGCGGAATCGCTGAAGCAGAATCCCAAGTCGCGCGTCGTCTATCTCACGGCCGAGTATTTCATGTGGCGCTTTGCCACCGCTATCCGTGACAACAACGCGCTGACGCTCAAGGAACAGCTGCGCGACATCGACTTGCTCATCATCGACGACATGCAGTTCCTGCAGGGCAAGTCGATCCAGCATGAATTCTGCCACCTGATCAACATGTTGCTCGATAGCGCCAAGCAGGTCGTCGTTGCCGCCGACCGGCCGCCGTCGGAACTGGAATCGCTCGAACCGCGGGTCCGTTCGCGCCTCAATGGCGGTGTCGCGCTTGAAATGTCGGCGCCCGATTTCGCCATGCGCCTTGGCATGCTCAAATTGCGCCTTGCCACCGCCAGGGTCGATGATGCGTCGCTGAACATTTCGGAAGAGATCCTCAACCACGTTGCCCGCACCGTGACCGGCAGCGGACGCGAACTGGAAGGCGCCTTCAACCAGCTGCTGTTCCGTCAATCCTTCGAGCCGCAGATCACCATCGACCGGATCGACGAAATCCTCGGCCACATCTATCGAACCGGCGAGCCGAAGCGGGTCCGTATCGAGGACATCCAGCGCATCGTCGCGCGCCACTACAATGTGTCGAAGACCGAATTGCTGTCCAACCGGCGCACGCGCACCATCGTCAAGCCGCGGCAGGTGGCCATGTACCTGTCGAAGGTGATGACGCCGCGCTCGCTGCCCGAGATCGGACGGCGTTTCGGCGGCCGCGATCACACTACGGTGCTGCATGCCGTGCGCAAGATCGAGGACCTTTCCGGCAACGACAACACGCTGGCGCAGGAACTCGAGCTCTTGAGGCGGTTGATCAACGACCAAGCCTGACCGGTCCGGGCGAGCCCGAACCGGAACAACACCGGAATTCAATGGCTTGCCTGTGCGGTCCGGGGCCCGGAATGGGCTCGTGGCGCCGCCTGGAAGCGGCCCGGATTTCGGTTTTACAACACCGGCTCGCGGGCTTCGTGCCCTTTATCCCCAGAAAGCCCGCGCAGCCGACCCTTACCGGTGGCGCGGGCTTGCGTTTGCCGGTTTTTTCCTGTCAGTTTACGCAGATTCTGAGCCTGTTCAGACCTTTCGCGGGACGCCGCTCATTGGTGCCCCGTCATTCATTCAAGCGAGCCTGTTTCGTCATGCGTGTTATCCTGGAACGGTCAAACCTCCTGAAGTCGCTCAACCACGTCCACCGTGTGGTCGAGCGGCGCAACACCATACCGATCCTGTCCAACGTGCTGCTCAGCGCCGAAGGCGCCAGCCTTGAAATGAAGGCGACCGATCTCGACCTCGAGGTGACGGAAGCGACGCCCGCCAAGGTGGAGCGCGGCGGGGCGACGACGGTTCCGGCACATCTGCTCTACGACATCGTTCGCAAGCTCGCCGACGGCGCCGAGGTGATGCTGAAGACGGACGAGGACGGCAACGCCATGACGGTGACGTCAGGCCGCTCAAGCTTCCGCCTCCAGTGCCTGCCACAATCCGACTTCCCCGAGCTTTCGGCCGGATCGTTCTCGCATATCTTCCGTCTCGACTCGGTTGCCCTGAAGGGCCTGATCGAGAAGACCCAGTTCGCCATCTCCACCGAGGAGACACGCTATTATCTGAACGGAATCTACCTGCACACGCATGAGGTCGGCGGCAAGCTGAAGCTGCGCTCGGTGGCGACCGACGGCCACCGCCTGGCGCGCGCCGAAATCGACGCGCCGGCGGGTTCCGAGGGCATGCCGGGCATCATCATTCCACGCAAGACGGTGAGCGAGCTGCAGAAGCTGGTGGACGATCCGGACGTCGCGGTGACCACGGAACTGTCGGACACCAAGATCCGCTTCACCATCGGCAGCGTAATTTTGACCTCGAAGCTGATCGACGGCACCTTCCCCGATTATCAGCGGGTCATTCCGACCGGCAACGACAAAAAGCTGATCATCGACCGCCAGAGTTTTGCCGCCGCTGTCGATCGCGTCTCGACCATCTCTTCCGAACGCGGCCGCGCGGTGAAGCTTTCGATCAGCGAGGGTCAGGTGACGCTTGCGGTCAACAATCCGGATTCAGGCAGCGCCACCGAGGAACTCGCAGCCGACTATTCGTCGGATCCGATCGAAATCGGCTTCAATGCCAAGTATCTGCTCGACGTTGCCGCGCAACTGACCGGCACCGAGGCCAAGTTCATGCTGGCCGACGCCGGTTCGCCGACGCTGATCCACGACATGGCCGACGAAACCGCACTCTATGTGCTGATGCCGATGCGGGTGTAGCCTAGGCCGAGTCATCAATCCGGCTCTGCGGCCGGGACCGGCTATGAGAACCATGGTTGCGGCGACTTCCAGAGCAATTCCAGGAAAAGTGTGAAACGGTTTTCCGTCCGGAATTGCGTCAAAACAAAGAGATAGGGCCGTTCGGCGTTTACGTGAAACGATGAACCGCTCTACAGGCGGATAGCGGTTGCCGGCACAGACCTACATAAGTAAGCTTACGCTTACTAATTTTCGCAACTACGCGGCGCTGACGATCGATCTGGCGCCGGGTGCCGTGGTTTTTTCCGGCGACAATGGTGCCGGCAAGACCAATCTCCTCGAAGCGATCTCCTTTTTGACACCGGGGCGTGGCTTGCGCCGCGCCCCTTATGCGGATGTCGCGCGTGAGGGTGGCGATGGCGGCTTTGCCCTGCATGCCCGGCTCGACGGAGCTGACGGTCAAGTCGAGATCGGAACAGGCATTTCCGGCGGCGACAGCCCCGGCGAAGGCGGCAGGCGGGTGCGCATCAACGGAGCTTCGGCACGTTCGGCCGAGGACATGCTGGAATGGCTGCGCGTCGTGTGGCTGACACCGGCGATGGACGCCTTGTTCACAGGACCGGCCGCGGATCGACGGCGCTTTCTCGACCGGCTGGTGCTTGCGATCGACCCCGGCCACGGGCAACGTGCGATCGATTACGAAAAGGCGATGCGTGGCCGTAACCGACTGCTTACCGAAGGATCCCGGGACGACCGCTGGTTCGACGCGATCGAGACGCGGATGGCCGAGACCGGTGTGGCGATCGCCGCGGCACGGGCCGAGATGGTGCGCCTGCTCGCCGCCATGATCGACAGGCTGCCCGACACGGGGCCATTTCCGCAGGCCGATATCGGCCTTTCGGGGGATCTGGAGGCCGAGGTTTCCAGCATGCCAGCAGTCGATGTCGAAGAGCGCTTCCGCAGGACGCTTGCCGAGGGACGCGACCGCGACCGCGCCGCCGGGCGCACGCTCGAAGGGCCACACCGTTCGGATCTGGTGGTTCGGCACCGTCCCAAGGCGATGCCGGCCGAGCTCTGTTCGACAGGCGAGCAAAAGGCGCTGCTGGTCGGCATCGTGCTATCGCATGCCCGGCTGACCGGCGAAATGTCGGGCATGACACCTATCCTGCTGCTCGACGAGATCGCCGCGCATCTCGATGGCGGGCGGCGCGCGGCGTTGTTTTCCATCCTTGAGGAATTGAACTGCCAGGTGTTCATGACCGGAACCGATGCGGCGCTGTTTTCCAGTCTCAAGGGGCGTGCGCAATTCCTGACTGTCGACCACGGCACGGTTGGGCCAACGATCTAGATATTTGACGCTTGCATAGGTCATCATCCCAGAACCGCTTCGCACTTTTGGGCGACCCGCCGCAGGTTTATGCATGTCATGGATTAGCCCCTGACAAGGTTTTTCAGCCGCTATATGATCCGGCGATGACCCCTGCCGCCCTGAACGCCGACGAGATCGAACGCTATGCCCGCCACATCGTGCTGCCCGAGATCGGCGGCGCCGGCCAGCAGAGGCTGAAGCAGGCGCGAGTGCTGGTCATCGGCGCCGGCGGGCTGGGCGCGCCGGTGCTTGAATATCTTGCCGCCGCCGGCGTCGGCACGCTCGGCGTGGTCGATGACGACACCGTTTCGCTTTCCAACCTGCAGCGTCAGGTCATTCACGGCACCGATAGTGTCGGCATGCTGAAAACCCATAGCGCCGAGGCGGCAATCGCCCGCATCAATCCCAACACCTTTGTCGAAACGCACACGTTCCGGCTGACCACGGACAATGCCCCCGCCCTCGTCGCCGGCTATGACATCGTCGTCGACGGTTCCGACAATTTCGAAACCCGCTATGTGGTGGCCGATGCCTGCGCGAACGCTGGGAAACCGCTGGTGCATGCCGCTGTCGGACGCTTCGACGGCTCCGTCACGGTGCTGAAGCCATTCGAGGACGGCAAGGACGGCAAGCCCAATCCGGGCTACCGCGATCTGTTTCCCGAGGCGCCACCGCCTGGCCTGGTGCCGTCCTGTGCCGAAGCCGGCGTGCTTGGTGCGCTGACCGGTGTCGTCGGCACGCTGCAGGCAATGGAGACGATCAAGCTGATCACCGGCGTCGGCGAGCCGCTGGTCGGCAGGCTGCTGCTCTATGATGGGCTGGCGGCGCGCTTCGACACGATCCGCTACAAGAGAAACTGACTGCGTGGAGCGGACCGAAGCTGTCTCCATTGCGCAGATTCCGGCCGATTTCGACCGTTGGAACGATGTGCTCGCACTGATCATGCGTGCCTTCGCCTCGATGGACGGGGTTATCGACCCACCCTCCTCCGCCCACCTGCTGACCGCGGACAGCCTGCGGGACAAGGCTCGGCGGGAGACCGGCTTCGTGGCACTCAACGGCGACAGGATCGTCGGCTGTATCTTTGCCCTTGAAAGGCCGGCGGAACTCTATGTCGGCAAGCTCGCCATCGCGCCGGACTGGCAGGGACAGGGCATTGGCCGGCGGCTGATGCAGGCGGTCGAAGATTTTGCCCGCAGCCACGGCAAGGTGGCAATCGAGCTTCAGACGCGGATCGAGCTGACCGGAAACCATGCAGCCTTTGCCCGCTTCGGCTTTTATGAGACCGAACGGACGGCGCATGAGGGCTACGACAGGCCGACCTCGATCACCATGCGCAAGGTGCTTGTGTAAGCCCGGTCTTTCATCTGCGTTTCGATTGCGTCAGGTTCGCAGTGGCAGCACGCGGTCCGGCGGGCGATGGCCATCGACGAAGGCGCGGATGTTGATGATGACCTTTTCGCCCATGTCGATGCGGCCTTCGAGCGTCGCCGAGCCCATATGCGGCAACAACACGACCTTGTGCTTGGCGGCGAGCTTCAGCAGCTTGCCGTTCAAAGCCGGCTCGTGCTCGTAGACATCGAGGCCGGCGCCGGCAATCTTGCCGTCCTGGATCAGCTTGACCAGTGCTTCCTCGTCGATGATGTCGCCGCGCGCGGTGTTGACGACATAGGCCGTGGGCTGCAGCAGCGCCAGCCGCCGCGCCGAAAGCAGATGGAAGGTTGCCGGCGTCGATGGGCAATTGACCGAAATGATGTCCATGCGGGCCAGCATCTGGTCGAGGCTTTCCCAATAGGTCGCCTCCAGCCCGTCTTCGACGGCCGGCAGCACGCGATGGCGGTTGTGGTAATGGATCGACAGGCCGAAGGCCTTGGCCCGCCTGGCGACGGCGGTGCCGATGCGCCCCATGCCGACAATGCCCAGCCGCTTGCCCCAGATGCGCCGGCCAAGCATCCAGGTGGGCGACCAGCCGGCCCATTTCTTGTCGCCGGTGAGCACGTTGGCTCCTTCCGCCAGCCGCCGCGGCACCGCCAGCATCAGCGCCATGGTCATGTCGGCCGTGTCCTCGGTCAGCACATTGGGCGTGTTGGTGACGGTGATGCCCCGCTTAGCCGCGGCCTCGACATCGATCTTGTCGACGCCGTTGCCGAAATTGGCGATCAGCTTGAGGTTGTCGCCGGCCTGGGCGATCAGTGCCGCGTCGATGTGGTCGGTCACCGTCGGCACCAGCACGTCGGCCTCCTTGACCGCCGCCACCAGTTCCGGCTGCGTCATCGGCCTGTCCTCGACATTCAGCCGGGCGTCGAACAGTTCGCGCATGCGGGTCTCGACCGGGTCGGGCAGCTTTCGCGTGATGACGACGAGAGGCTTCTTTTTGCCTACCATTGTTTCCTCGTACCCCGATCTCGTTGAGACCTCTTTAACCAAGACCGGCGAAACTGAAAGCCGGTCGCGGTACCGATTACCTCATGTAACAAGCGGTGCCGCCGAAGACAAAGAAAAAGGGGCGCCGCTGCCGCCAGGCAAGCGCCGAAAGGAATGAAAGTGTCTGGTTTCGCGTCGTTTCGCCTGACCCTCAGCGCAGCACTTCTCGGCGCTTTGCTTTATTCTCCGCTTGCCGCGGCGCAGAGCGCGGCGGCACCCGCGCAGAGCGTCGTCACGCTCGGGCCGAGCGGTTTGCCGCTGCCGCGATTCGTCAGCCTGAAATCCGGCCGCGTCAACTCGCGCGTCGGCCCCGGCGCCAACTACTCGGTCGACTGGATGTATATGAAGGCCGGCCTGCCGATGGAGATCATCCAAGAATTCGATACATGGCGCCGCGTGCGCGATGCCGATGGGTCGGAAGGCTGGATCAACCAGTCGCTGCTTTCCGGCCGGCGCACGGCAATCGTCGCACCGTGGCAGCGCGGCAAGGGCGCCCAGATCAATCTTCTCAACAGCCCCGACAAGGACGCAAGGGTGGTCGCGATGGTCGAGCCGGGCGTCATGGGCACGATCAAATCCTGCGATGGCCAGTGGTGCGAAATGACGTTCGATGGCCACACCGGCTGGCTTGCCCAGTCGATCGTCTGGGGCGCCTACCCCGGCGAGCGGGTCAAGAACTGATTTTTACCCCTTTGACCGCGACATCTCGAAGAGTCGCGGTGGTGGTTTAGCGCCCGATGCGGCCGAGATGGGTGTCCTGAAAGCCGGTTGGCAGCTTCAGGCCGTAGCCCAGCGCACGGTCGATGGCGATGTGGGCGATCCAGATCAGCGCAACCGCCACCGCGGTCGCATTGCCCTCCATGTGCCCGGCGAGCAGCAGCAGCACGGGCACGATCAGAATATGCAAGGCGTTGTAGGCAAGGGCACCGACGCGCGGTCCCGCCAGATAGCCTGACATCGACAGGTCAGGCGCCAGGACAAGCAATCCGAAGAGCCACCAGGAAACGCCGATCGACGCATAGAATACGAAGGCGCCCACCGCAACGATTGCCCATTCGAGCCGTATCGTCAGATCAAGCGGCTTCAATCCCTCGCCGCTCATTCGCGGCGCTTGGGGCGCAGCCTCACCACGATGTCGACATTGGCGATTTCCATCCCCTCCGGCGGCTCCGGCAGGTTGGCAACGGTCACCGGACCGCTGTCGATGTCGAATATGCGGTTCTCGCCTTCGATATAGAAATGGTGATGGTCGGAGGTGTTGGTGTCGAAATAGGTCTTGGCGCCCTCGACGGCGAGGATGCGCAGCAGTCCCGCCTGGGTGAACTGGTGGAGGGCATTGTAGACGGTGGCCAGCGATACTGGCACGCCGGCGGCGACGGCCTCCTCATGCAGTTCCTCGGCCGACAGATGACGGTCGCCCTTGGCGAAAAGCAGGTCGGCCAGCGCAATGCGCTGACGCGTCGGCCTCAGGCCGGCTTCACGGACCCGTTTGTCCACAGCGACATTTTCCTTCCGGCCGTCCAGGTCCATCTTCTTGTCGAACCCCACAGTTCCGCCCCAAGACACGCCCAGAATGGCAAAAAAATGAACGTCTGCCGAAACCGGGCCTCCGCCGACATATATTCTGTCGCCCGAATGCGATCAATAGCGCGCATTGACCCAGGCAGACGAGCAGGTTAAGCGCAAACGCCGGTTTCCGGCCTGAAACAGATTGTGTTAGGAAACCAACGACAAGGGCGCCCGATAGCCCGGAACGATATGGGGAGAGATTGATGCCGGGTAAATCCAGCTACGAGTACGACGAATTGCTGGCCTGCGCCCGCGGCGAATTGTTCGGACCGGGCAATGCCCAGCTTCCCTATCCGCCCATGCTGATGTTCGACCGTATCACCGAGATCAGCGAGACGGGCGGCGCCTTCGAGAAGGGTTTCATCCGCGCGGAATTCGACATCAAGCCCGACCTGTGGTTCTTTGCCTGCCATTTTATCGGCAATCCGATCATGCCGGGATGCCTCGGCCTCGACGCCATGTGGCAATTGACGGGCTTCTATCTTGGCTGGCTCGGCGAACCCGGCAAGGGAATGGCGCTGTCGACCGGTGAAGTGAAATTCAAGGGCATGGTGACGCCCTCGGTGAAAAAGGTTGAGTATGGCATCGACTTCAAGCGCGTGATGCGAGGCCGGCTGGTGCTCGGCATCGCCGATGGCTGGCTAAAGGCGGACGGCGAGCCCATATACGCGGCAACGGACCTGAAGGTCGGTCTGTCCAAGCAGTCGGCGGTCGTTTGACCGCAGCCCTGGCCAGCCTCCTGGCCAGCATCCCTGGAAGGAGTTGCGAATGAGACGTGTCGTAGTCACAGGCCTCGGCATTGTGTCGTCGATCGGCAACAATGCCAACGAAGTGCAAGCCTCGCTGCATGACGCCAGATCCGGCATCAGTTTCTCCGATTCGTTCGCCGAGCATGGCTTCCGATGCCAGGTCTGGGGCGCGCCGACGCTCGATCCATCCGCCATGATCGACCGCCGGGCGATGCGCTTCCTGAGCCAAGGTGCGGCCTGGAACCACGTCTCCATGGACCAGGCGATCGCGGATGCGGGCCTCGAAGAGAGCGACATCACCAATGAGCGCACCGGCATCGTCATGGGATCGGGCGGACCATCCACCCGCACCATCTTCGAGGCAGCCGAGACCACGCTGAAGAACGGCAGTCCCAAGCGTATCGGTCCATTCGCGGTGCCGAAGGCGATGTCGTCGACCGCATCGGCAACGCTTGCCACCTGGTTCAAGATTCACGGCGTCAACTATTCGATCTCTTCGGCCTGTTCGACCTCGGCGCATTGCATCGGCAATGGCTACGAACTGATCCAGTGGGGCAAGCAGGACATAGTCTTTGCCGGCGGCCACGAGGATCTCGACTGGACGATGTCGGACCTGTTCGACGCCATGGGCGCCATGTCGTCGAAGTTTAACGACAAGGCATCGACCGCTTCTCGCGCGTATGACGCCAATCGCGACGGCTTCGTCATCGCCGGCGGCGCGGGCGTGCTGGTGCTGGAAGAGCTTGAGCATGCCAAGGCGCGCGGCGCCAAGATCTACGCCGAGATCGTCGGCTACGGCGCGACCTCGGATGGCTACGACATGGTTGCCCCGTCAGGCGAGGGCGCGGTCCGCTGCATGCGCCAGGCACTGGCCACGGTTTCCACGCCGGTCGATTACATCAACACCCATGGCACATCGACGCCGGTGGGCGATTCCAAGGAAATGGGCGCGATCCGCGAGGTGTTCGGCGAAAAGATGCCCTACATCACCTCGACAAAATCGCTGACCGGCCATTCTCTGGGCGGGGCCGGCGTGCAGGAATCCATCTACTCGATCCTGATGATGCAGGGCGGTTTCATCGGCGAAAGCGCCCATATCGAGACCCTCGACCCCGAATTCGAGGGCATGCCGATCGTGCGAAAGCGCATCGACGACGCCAGGATCGACACTGTCTTGTCTAATTCGTTCGGCTTCGGTGGCACCAACGCAACGCTCGTTTTCCAGCGCTATTCCGCATAAGGCCAGCGTTTTTTTTAATAAGGATTGGCGGCCATGGACGGATTGATGAAGGGCAAGCGCGGGCTTGTCATGGGTGTCGCCAACGATCATTCGATCGCCTGGGGCATCGCCCGGAAATTATCCGAACATGGGGCGGAACTCGCCTTCACCTATCAGGGCGATGCCTTCGGGCGCCGGGTCAAGCCGCTGGCAGACAAGCTCGGTGCCTCGCTGGTGGTGCCGTGCGACGTCGAGGACAGCGCTTCGGTCGCCGCGACGTTCGAGACCCTGGGCAAGGAATGGGGCGGGCTGGATTTCGTCGTCCACGCCATCGGCTTTTCAGACAAGAACGAGTTGAAAGGCCTTTATGCCGACACCAGCCGGGACAATTTCGTCCGCACCATGGTGATCTCCTGCTACTCCTTTACCGAGATCGCCCGCCATGCCGCCGCCCTGATGCAGGACGGCGGATCGATGATCACGCTGACCTATGCGGGGTCGGTCCGCGTCATGCCGAACTACAACGTCATGGGCGTCGCCAAGGCAGGGCTGGAGGCCAGTGTGCGCTACCTCGCCAATGATTACGGTCCGCGCGGCATCAGGGTCAACGGCATATCGGCTGGACCCGTGCGCACGCTTGCCGGCGCCGGCATTTCCGACGCCCGCCACATGTTCTCCTACCAGCAGCGCAACTCGCCGCTGCGTCGTACGGTGACCATCGACGAGGTCGGCGGCTCCGCGCTTTATCTACTGTCCGATCTTTCTTCCGGCGTTACCGGCGAAATCCACTACGTCGATTCCGGCTATCACATCGTTTCCATGCCTACGCTGGACGAATTGAAGCAGACCGACGGTGGACGAGACTAATGCATGTCGCCCAAGAGTGCGCGGTGGTTTTGGGACAACGACATTTATAAAACAAAAGCTTAAAATGCGCCGACGGAATCCGTTTCAACCCGACGCGCTTTAACCCTCTCAAGAAATACTTTCGCTCCAATAAAATTAGACGCATTCGCGGAAACTCATTTTAAGGACATATCCGCTAGAAAGCCCCGTACTCTGGGGATCTTTTCAATGTCCGCCGTCAGCAACCCGAAGCGAACACCGGTGTTCCGGCTGCTCACCATAGCGAGCTCGGGCCTCGGCAGTTTCGTCCTCGGACTCTGGGGCCTGAAGCTCGGTCTCGGCGATGGCTTTGCCGGCATCTCCGCGGACATGATGGTCGCGGTGATGGCCGCGCTTTGCGCACTGGCGGCGTCGGCAGCCGCGATGTCCTTCTTCGCCGGCGTCGACGAATCGGCGGATTTCGTCTTCACGGAAACCCATTTCGACAAACTGACGGGTCTTTTGGCGCGTCCGGCGATGGTCGGCAAGATTGCCGAGGCGGCGTGCTCGACAAGCCGGACCGGCGAGCCGATGTTCCTCATCGACATCGATATAGATCGCTTCAAGCAGATCAACGACGCCATCGGCTACAGCCAGGGCGACGAGTTGATCCGCGCCTTCACCAACCGCTTGAGAACGTGCGTGCCGCAGCGGGCGCTGATCGGACGCATCGGCGCCGGTGAATTCGCGGTTCTACTCCCCGACAATCAGGTGTCCGGGTCGCTGGAAAGCACCATCGAGAGGCTCATCGACGAGATGATGGAGCCCTATGAACTCAGCACGCACCTGCAATCGGTCAGCCTTTCGGTGGGCATCGTGGCGATGCCAAAGGACGGTGTCGATCCCGTCCTCATCCTGCGCCGCTCCAATCTGGCGCTGCAGAATGCCCGCGCCAGCGGCGGCGGCAACTGGTCTGTCTTCCATGCCGAAATGGGCAGGGTCGCCGATCATCGCCAGTGGATCGAATCCGAACTGAATACAGCTTTCGAGCGCGGTGACTTCGATCTTCACTACCAGCCGCAGCTCGACCTCCCGACCGGCCGCATCGTCGGCTATGAAGCGCTGATCCGCTGGCGGCATCCCGAACGCGGCATGATCCCGCCGATGGAATTCATCCCGATCGCCGAGGAAACCGGCATGATCGGCCCGATCGGCGAATGGGTGCTGCGCAAGGCTTGCAGCGACGCCCGGCATCTGCCCGACGACTGCTTCGTTGCCGTCAACATCTCGCCCGTGCAGTTCATGACCAAGGACTTCGTCGGTACCGTGCGCGATACCATGACGAGCACCGGCATCAAGCCGTCGCGGCTGGAGCTGGAAGTGACCGAGACGGCGATGATGCAGGACCGCGACCGCGCCGCCGCCATCCTGAAGCAGCTTGCGGACATGGGCATCTCGGTCGCCGTCGACGATTTCGGCACCGGCTATTCCAATTTGAGCTATCTCATCGATTTCTCTTTCGGCAAGCTGAAGATCGACCGGTCCTTCGTCAGCCGCCTCGATACCGATTCCAGCTCCGGCGCGGTCGTCTCGACCATCGTCGGGCTTTCGCGGGCGCTCGGCGTCAGCATCATTGCCGAAGGCGTCGAGACCGAAAGCCAGGCGACGCTGCTCAGGGCGGCTGGCTGCGAGGTGGTGCAAGGCTATCTGTTCGGCCGGCCGGCACCACTCAAGTTCAGGGTTGGCGACTCGCATGTCACCGACGAGGTCCGGCGCGTCGCCAATCTGCATTAAACGCTACGCATTGTATCAACGCCGCGCGGCAAGCACCTTGAACATGCCGTCGCGAGCGAGTTCGGCATGGCTCGAAAAGGCCGCCGACAGGATCGGCTCATAAGGAAGCTGGCGGTTGGCGACCATGAACAGCCGCCCGCCTGGCTTCAAGGCCTTGGCCGCAGCGCGGATCATGCCGGCGCCGATCTCGGGCTCGGCCGCACGGCTGCGATGAAAGGGCGGGTTCATGACGATCGCGTCGTAGCGCTTCTCGACCGGTTCTTTCAGCAGATCGGTCCAGAAGAAGTTCCTGGCGATCGACTGGCTAACCCCTGCCAGATTGAGCTTCGCGGCTTCGAGCGAGGCGAAATCCGCCTCATGGAGGTCGAGCGCCAGAATGCCGGGTGAATGGGCGGCTATCTCGGCGGCCAAATAGCCCCAGCCGGCGCAGAAATCGGCAACACTGCCACGCAGATCATTGGGCAAGTTTTCGACCAGCAGTTTCGAGCCGGTATCGATCCGGTCGAAGGAAAACATGCCGGGCGCGGTATGGAACCGGCCTTCGACCAGCAAGGCGGGATTGGCGGCACGCAATTCTTCTGCGGCGGCCAGATCGGCGGAACGGCGAAACCAGAAGGCGATGCCGTGATGTTTCGGTAGATGACCCTCAAGCGGCACAAGCTCGTCAACGCGCCTGCGCAGGCTGGCAATACCATCGTCCTTGCCGCCGGCAACGACGACCAGTCCGCCCGGCGCCACGCGCTCAAACGCCTGCGCGATGCGCACTTCGTTCAGGCCGCGATGCCGACCAGCCAGCACGAGTGCCATGTCGAAGCCGTCGCCTTCCGCCTGCGCGGTGACGATGACACCGGAGGCCTGCAGCGCGCGAAAATGCGGCCGGAAGCCCTGCACGAGATGAAGCGCGGCCTCGAAGCCTTCGGGCAGCCGAAAACCCGGTTCGGCGCCGAGAAACAGGACGCGATTACCCTTTCCTGGCAGAGGAACGGCCTCGGCCTCAAAGGGATGAAAAAGGGTCTTCAGCGGCTCGGCGGACATTTTTCGATCTCGAAATGAAGTCTGTCTCTACAGCCCGAAAATGAAAACGGGCGCGACATAAGCCGCGCCCGTTTCGATTCATGACCTCAAGACCGATCAGGCGGCGTTTTCTTCGCCTTCGGTCTTCTTGTCGCGGGCAAGTTCCTTGCCGGTGGCCTGGTCGACGACCTTCATCGACAGGCGGACCTTGCCGCGCTCGTCGAAGCCCATCAGCTTGACCCAGACCTTGTCGCCTTCCTTGACCACGTCCGAGGTCTTGGCGACCCGGTCGTTGGCAAGCTGCGAGATGTGGACGAGGCCGTCGCGCGGACCGAAGAAGTTGACGAAAGCGCCGAAGTCGGCGGTCTTGACGACCGTGCCTTCGTAGATTTCGCCGACTTCCGGCTCGGCAACGATGGTGTGGATCCACTTCTTCGCCGCCTCGATCTCCTTGGCGTTGGACGAAGCGATCTTGACCGTGCCGTCGTCCTCGATGTTGATCTTGGCGCCGGTCTTTTCGACGATCTCGCGGATGACCTTGCCGCCCGAGCCGATGACGTCGCGGATCTTGTCGGTCGGGATGTGCATCACTTCGATGCGCGGCGCGAACTCACCGAGTTCCGAACGCGCGCCGGTCAGAGCGTGCGCCATCTCGCCGAGGATATGCTGGCGGCCATCCTTGGCCTGGTCCAGCGCGATCTTCATGATCTCCTCGGTGATGCCCTCGATCTTGATGTCCATCTGCAGCGAGGTGATGCCGTTGGCGGTGCCGGCGACCTTGAAGTCCATATCGCCGAGGTGATCTTCGTCACCCAGGATGTCGGACAGAACCGCGAAGCGCTCGCCTTCCTTGATCAGGCCCATGGCGATACCGGCGACTGGCTTGGCCAGCGGCACGCCGGCATCCATCAGCGCCAGCGAGGTGCCGCAGACGGTGGCCATCGACGACGAGCCGTTGGACTCGGTGATCTCCGAGACGACGCGCAGCGTGTAGGGGAACTGGTCGGCACTCGGCAGCATCGGGCGAATGGCGCGCCAGGCGAGCTTGCCATGGCCGATTTCGCGGCGGCCCGGCGAACCCATGCGGCCGGTCTCACCGACGGAGTAGGGAGGGAAGTTGTAGTGAAGGAGGAACTTCTCCTTGTACATGCCGGTCAGCGAGTCGACATACTGCTCGTCCTCGCCGGTGCCGAGCGTGGCAACGACCAGCGCCTGGGTCTCGCCGCGGGTGAACAGCGCCGAACCATGGGTGCGCGGCAGGACGCCGACTTCGGAGACGATCTTGCGGACCGTCTTGAGGTCACGGCCGTCGATGCGCGAGCCGGTGTCGAGGATGTTCCAGCGCACCACCTTGGCCTGGAGTTCCTTGAACACGGTGCCGATCTGCTCGGAGGTGTACTTGGCGTCCTCGCCTTCGGCCGGGGCAAACGCGGCCTTGACCTTGGTCTTGACGGCGTCGACGGCGGCATAGCGCTTCTGCTTGTCGACGTTCTTGTAGGCAGTGCTGAGCTCGTCGCCGACGATCTTCAGCATCTCGGCTTCAAGGGCGGAATAGTCCGGCGCGGTGAAATCACGCGGCTCCTTGGCGGCGACTTCGGCCAGCTTGATGATGGCGTCGATGACCGGCTGGAAGCCCTTGTGGCCGAACATGACGGCGCCGAGCATCAGCTCTTCGCCGAGTTCCTTGGCTTCGGACTCAACCATCAGCACGGCGTCGGTCGTGCCGGCGACGATCAGGTCGAGCTTCGATTCCTGCATCTCATCGACGTGCGGGTTGAGCACGTATTCGCCGTTAATGTAACCGACGCGGGCGCCACCGATCGGGCCCATGAAGGGTACGCCCGACAGGGTCAGGGCAGCCGAGGTGGCAACGATCGACAGGATGTCGGGATCGTTCTCGAGATCGTGCTGGACGACGGTGACCACGATCTGGGTGTCGTTCTTGTAGCCCGAGGCGAAGAGCGGGCGGATCGGGCGATCGATGAGGCGGGAAACCAGCGTTTCCTTCTCGCTCGGACGGCCTTCACGCTTGAAATAGCCACCCGGGATCTTGCCGGCGGCGTAGGTCTTTTCCTGGTAGTTGACGGTCAGCGGGAAGAAATCGAGGCCTGGCTTCGGCTCTTTCATCGAAACGACGGTGGCGAGAACCTTGGTCTCGCCGTAGGTGGCGAGCACCGCGCCATCAGCCTGGCGCGCGATCTTGCCGGTTTCGAGGATGAGCGGACGGCCGCCCCATTCGATTTCCACTTTGTGGTGATTGAACATATCTTGTCCTTAATATGAGGAAAGGGCCGCGCCGTTTCACGGTGCGCGGATGCCCTTTCCCTTGGCTTCCTTTCTCGGGCAGCCACGGGCAAGACAACGGGAAGCTCGGGTAATTTCGGCGCGGCTAGCGCGCACGAGCGTCCTGCAATCCTGCCCCATGACCGTCCATGGGCGGTTTCGAGTGCCCTCTGCACGATCGAAACCGGGTCTGGCCAGTCGATGCGACTGGCAGAATGCGCGACCGGCGGACTTTCCGAAGAAAGCCCGCCGGTCAATTCGTCAACGGCGCAGACCGAGCTTCTCGATCAACGTCTGGTAGCGCGCGTCGTCCTTGCGCTTGAGATAATCAAGCAGGCTGCGGCGCTGGGAGACGAGAGCGAGCAGACCACGGCGGGAATGGTTATCCTTCTTGTGGTCCTTGAAATGGTCGGTCAGGTTCTTGATGCGCTCGGAAAGGATGGCCACCTGGACTTCCGGAGACCCGGTATCGCCCTTGGCGGTTGCGAATTCACCCATCAATTCCTGTTTGCGCTCGGCAGTAATCGACATCGTGTTTTTCCTTATCTGTTTGAGGAAACGGGTCGCCCTCAGCCGGGATGTCGTCCAGCAGGGGCCGGTACTAGCAAAGCGCCTTAGCGCTGTGCTGCGGCGCATATAGTGCAATTCCCCGGAAAATACCAGCCCAATTCACAAGCCGGCTTTTCAGGTCGGAAATGGCCGGTTTTATCCTTGTCAGAGCCATTTCTTCCATTTGAAGAAGGCAATCAGCCCGAACGCGACAAGCGCCATGAACAAAAGCGATAGGGGATAGCCGTAGTAGGCCTTCAACTCGGGCATGTTCCAGGGCGAAGACCCTGGATCGAAATTCATGCCCCAGATACCGACCAGGAAGGTAAGCGGCATGAAGATGACCGAGACGATGGTGAGATAGCTGATGACGTCGTTGGTGCGCGCCTGGCTCAGCGACAGATGCATCTCGATCAGGCCGGTCAGCATGTCGCGCTGGGTTTCGACCAGTTCGATCAGCCTGAGCGAATGGTCGAGTGTGTCGTTGAGGAAGATCTTGGTCTCGGCCTTCACATAGGGCACGTCGTTGCGGATGAGCGTCGCCAGCGCGTCGCGCAGGGGCCACAGCACCCCTTTCAGCACATTGGCATCGCGCCGCAATTCATGCAGCTGCCGCATCTGATGCTTGTCCGGCGAATGCAGCATCTCGTCCTCGATGCTGTCGACCAACTCGCCGGCCGCCTCGATCGGCGGAAAATAACTGTCGACGACGGCGTCGACCAGCGCATAGGCGAGATAGTCCGCTCCACGCGCGCGCAACCGGTTGGGCGCCGAACTCTCGATGCGCTTGCGCACGGGATCGAAGGGATCGCCTTCACGTTCCTGGAAGGTGACGACGAAATTATTGCCGAAGAAGACGGAGATCTGCTCATAGCGGTGCGACGTGACATCGTCGATCATCCTGACGACGACGAAGGCATGGTCCTCGAAGAAATCGACTTTCGGCCGCTGGCCGGTGTTGACGACGTCCTCCAGCGCCAATGGATGCAGGCTGAAAATGCGGCCGATCTCCTCGATCAGGGGGATATTGGCGAGGCCGGTGCAGTCGAGCCAGATAACCGGCCATTTGTCGCAATGGGTGTTGAGGTCGTCGATGCTGGCGTTTTCGATGGTCTGGAATTTCTGCGGCGAGATCATGGTCAGCCGCAGTTCCGAGCGACGAGCCGCCGGGTCGGCGATCAGCGTGCCCGGCGATGCACCGACCGGCGGCCGCCGCGTCCTCACCGGCGCCCGCTTCTTCACCGCTTCAGCCTTTGCCATGGAGCCCCTCTAACGCTATCCCGCGGACATTAGATGAGTGCCCTCAGCCGGCAAAGACCCGCTTGGGCTTGAACATGCCTTGCTCGATGGCACCGATGGCGACCAGCTTGCCGCGCGCCGTGGCGCAGGCTTCCTCGGCTTCCACCGGCGCGTCGCGGCCACGGATGATGACTGGATTGCCAAGGCGGATCTTGGTCGCCGCATCGTCGCTGATGGCGACCTGCGGCAGGCAGTCGAGGGCGGCCGCCGTATCGACCAGAAGCGCATCGATGGCGTCGAAGTCGATTGGCGCTTCCACCGCGCCAGCGGCTTCTCTCGCGTCAATGGCTTCTGTCATGCCGGAGGCTTCTGCCGTGTCGGCGACATCCGTCGCCTCCGAGCTGTCTTCATCCCGCACGCCGAAACGAGCGGCTTCCAGCTCGGCGATGGTGACGAAATCCTCCGGCGTGAACGGCTCGACCTCGACCCGGCGCAATTCTGAAATATGGCCGAAACAGCCGAGGTCGCGGCCCATGTCGCGGGCCAGCGAGCGCACGTAAGTGCCCTTGCCGCATTCGACCTCGAAAACCGTGTGGTCAGCGTTGTGCCCGACAATATCGAGCCGGCCGATCTCGACCTCGCGAGGTGGAATATCGACTGTCGCGCCATCGCGGGCCAGATCATAGGCGCGCTCGCCCGCGATCTTGATGGCGGAGAATTGTGGCGGCGTCTGCATGATGATGCCGGTGTATTTCGGCAGCAGGGCAAGCACCTCGGCCTCCGACGGACGCAGATCGGACTCCTTCGTCACCGGACCCTCGAGATCATCGGTGGAGCGCTCCTGCCCCCACGCCACGGTAAAGCGATAGATCTTGGCGCCGTCCTGCACGTAAGGCACGGTCTTGGTGGCCTCGCCAAGCGCGATCGGCAGCATGCCGGAGGCGAGCGGGTCGAGCGTGCCGGCATGGCCTGCCTTTTCCGCCTGGAACAGCCATTTGATCTTGGAGACGGCCTCGGTCGAGCCCATGCCGACCGGCTTGTCCAGGATCAGCCAGCCCGAGATCGGCCGGCCTTTCTTCTTGCCGCGACGCGCCACTATTCGGTGTCCTTGTTGTCGTCTTTGTCCTGGTCTTCAGGACCCAGATCGCGCGCCACCTCGGGCGACTTCAACAGGTCGTTGATCCTGGCGAAATTGTCGAAGGAGGTGTCGAGCTTGAAGCGGAACTCCGGCATGAACTTCATCTGCCGCAATGCGCCCGAGACCCGGCCACGGACGAACTTCGCATGCTTGTTCAGCGCCTCGACCACCGCATCGGTATCCTTGGCGCCGAGCGGCGAGACGAAAGCGGTGGCGACCTTCAGGTCGGGCGACATGCGCACTTCCGAGACCGAGACCACGGTGTTCTCGATCAGCGGATCGATGATCTCGCCGCGTTGCAAGGTCTCGGACAGCGCATGGCGAACCTGTTCGGCGACGCGCAGCATGCGCTGGGATGGGCTGGATGCGGTTGGACGGGGCATTTTTCTCGATCCTGAAAGCGTGGGGCGCGGGATGGGACCGTGCCGCATGTCTCATATGGGCCATTCTCAATAGACCTTGGGCGGCGGCCTTTCGACCACCGCCCGGTATGGACAAGTCACTCGAACTCAGAGCGTCCGGGTCACCATCTCGACGCGGAAGCACTCGATGACGTCACCGACGCGCATATCCTCGTAGTTCTGGAAGGCCATGCCGCATTCCTGGCCGCCGGGGACTTCCGAAACTTCGTCCTTGAAGCGCTTCAGGGTCTTCAGCGTGCCTTCGTGGATGACGACGTTGTCGCGGATCAGGCGCACGCCCGCACCACGCTCGACCTTGCCTTCGGTGACACGGCAGCCGGCGATCTTGCCGACCTTGGTGATGTCGAAGATTTCGAGGATCTGCGCGTTGCCGATGAAGGTCTCGCGACGCTCCGGCGACAGAAGGCCCGATAGAGCCGCCTTCACGTCATCGACGAGGTTGTAGATGATCGAGTAGTAGCGGATCTCGATGCCCGCGGCCGCCGCGGCGGCACGCGCCTGGACGTTGGCGCGGACATTGAAGCCGATGATCGCGGCACCCGAAGTCTCCGCCAGCGACACGTCGCTTTCGGTGATGGCGCCGGCGCCGGCATGGACGATGCGCGCACGCACTTCGTCGGTGCCGAGCTTGTCCAGCGCCGCGTTGATCGCCTCGATCGAGCCCTGCACGTCGCCCTTGATGACCAGCGGGAATTCCTTCAACCCGCTCGTCTGCAACTGCGACATCATCTGCTCGAGCGAACCGCGCTGGCCGGCATGCTTGGCAACCGCCTTCTCGCGCGCCAGACGCTGGCGATATTCGGTGATCTCGCGGGCGCGGGCCTCGTTGTTGACCACGGCGAAGCGGTCGCCGGCCTGCGGTGTACCCTGCAGACCAAGCACCTCCACCGGCATCGCCGGCGGCGCTTCCTTGATCTGCGCGCCACGATCGTTGACCAGCGCACGCACCCGGCCCCATTCGTTGCCGGCAACGAGGATATCGCCCGGCATCAGCGTGCCGGTCTGCACCAGCACGGTGGCGACCGGGCCACGGCCCTTGTCGAGTTGGGCTTCGATGACGACGCCCTCGGCGGTACGATCCGGATTGGCCTTCAGGTCGAGAATTTCGGCCTGCAGCAGGATCGCCTCGAGCAGCTTGTCGAGATTCGTGCCCTTGGTCGCCGACACTTCGACGTCCAGAACTTCACCGCCCATGGATTCGACGAAGACCTCGTGGCGCAGCAGTTCCGAGCGGACTTTCTGCGGATCGGCGTCATGCTTGTCGATCTTGTTGATCGCCACGATGATCGGAACGCCGGCCGCCTTGGCATGGCTGATCGATTCGATCGTCTGCGGCATGACGCTGTCGTCGGCCGCGACCACCAGGATGGCAATGTCGGTCGCCTGGGCGCCACGAGCACGCATCGCCGTGAAGGCGGCGTGACCGGGGGTGTCGATGAAGGTGATCTTGTGACCGCCCTTCTCGACCTGGTAGGCGCCGATATGCTGGGTGATGCCGCCGGCTTCGCCGGAGACCACGTTGGCGTTGCGGATGGCATCGAGCAGCGAGGTCTTGCCGTGATCGACGTGACCCATGATCGTCACGACAGGCGGACGCGACACCAGGTCCTCGGCATTGTCGGCGATGTTGAAGAGGCCTTCCTCGATGTCGGATTCGGCGACGCGGCGAACCGTATGGCCGAATTCGGTGGCAACCAGTTCGGCCGTGTCGGCGTCGATGACGTCGCCCGGCTTCAGAATCTGGCCCTGCTTCATGAAGAACTTGACCAGGTCGACCGCACGCTCGGACATGCGTTGCGCCAGTTCCTGAATGGTAATCGTCTCTGGCAGGATCACTTCGCGCATGACTTTCTCGCGAGGCTCATTGTGCATCGCGCGCTTGAATTTTTCCTGGCGGCGACGCATCGACGACAGCGAACGGGCTCGCGCATCTTCGTCGGACAATGCTGAATTCAGGGTCAGCTTGCCGCGGCGGCGGTCTTCCTCGCTCTTGGTCGGCTTGGCCGGACGCGCCACTTCGGGCGTGACCGGACGGCGCACCGGAGCACCGGCACCAGTCCGCTTCGGCTTGGCCTGTTCTTCGTCGTCGACCGTCGCAAGTTCGGCGGTCAGCGGCGCGCGGCGGCGCGCCTCTTCCTCGGCCCGACGGCGGGACTCGGCCTCGGTCTGCAACCGCGCCTCTTCCTCGGCCTGGCGGCGCGCGGATTCATCACGTTCGCGCTTGCGGCGCTCTTCATCCTCGGCGCGGCGCTTGGCATCCTCGGCGGCGCGCTGACGGTCTTCGACCTCGCGAACCTTCGAGCCCTCGAGCGCCCTGCGGCGTGCTTCCATTTCACTGCGCGACAGTTCGTTCAGCACCATGCCGCCGCGCTCGACCGGGGCCGGCGGCGCGGGTGGTGGCGCCTTCGGCGCTTCCTGAACGACGGCGGGTGCGGCCACGACCGCCGGCTTCGGTGTGAAGACGGGAGCGGCAACCGGCTCCGGCTTGTCGCCGGGCATCGAGAACTTGCGCTTCTTGGTTTCGACGACGACCTGCTTGGTGCGGCCGTGCGAGAAGTTCTGGCGCACAGTGCCCTGTTCCATACCGGGGCGCTTCAGCGTCAAGGTCTTCTTCGGCGTCACACTCAGCGTATTGTCGTCACCCGATTTCGTATCGTTCATTCCATATCCTCTGCGGCATCATCTTCGTCAGCAACAGCCGCAAGCATTGCCAGATCGTCCGGGGAACCGCCCCGATACCGGTCGAGCGCAACCATGCGCTTCTGGACCGCCCTGCCCGCGTCTCCCGCGAGAACGGCAGCATGTATCACATTTGTACCCCCCAATGCCAAGCTCAACTCGGCCTCGGAGAAAAGTTTGTAGGCAAGGATTGCGGGGCCGCCGAGATGGACTGTCGCCCGTCGTGCCTGGCTGATCTTGCGTACACCGTCGTCGGACGCTTCGGTCGCGTGAAGCACGAAAAGCGCCAATCCGCCGCGCACAGCGCTCTCGACCTTGGTGGCGCCCAGCGCAATCGCGCCTGCCTTGCGGGCAAGACCAAGCATGCCCAGAGCGTATCTGGAAAGCAACCCGTCGACCATGCCGCCAAGATCGGGCAGCACGGCCACCTGTGCCTTGAAGGCGCGAGCGAAAAGGTTCTTCGCCGCAGCCTTGTCGATATGTAGGCGGTCGGCGCTCACCCAGCAACCTCGGCCGGGCAAATTTCTCTTGATGTCGGGAACGACGACCGAATCCGGGCCGACGACGAACCGGATCAGATCATCCGGTTCGGCCTGTCTGCGGGTGACGATGCAGGTGCGATCGTTCATCTCGTCCAAGGGCGGGTTCGGTGCGATGCGGTTTCACCTCACGCACCAACGGCTTCGTCAGCCGATTCTTCTTCGGCCGCAAGCTCGTCTTCGGTGATCCATCCAGCCTTAAGGCGGGCGGCCAGAACCATCTGTTCGGCATCGGCGCGTGTCACGCCATGATTGGCCAGCACGCCGGGGAATACCTTGGTTTCGCCGTCCTTGCGTTCCTTCCAGCCGGTCAGGTCGTCGGCGGCATAGCCGGCGAAGTCCTCGATCGTCTTCACGCCGTCCTCGCCGAGCGTCACCATCATGGCGGTGGTGATGCCAGGGATTTCGCGCAATTCGTCCGAGACGCCGAGGGCCTTGCGCTTGTCGTCGTGTTCGGCTTCGATCTTCTCCAGATATTCGCGGGCGCGGGTCTGGATTTCCGAAGCGGTGTCCTCGTCGAAGCCGTCGATCGAGGCGATCTCGCCGGAATCGACATAGGCGACTTCCTCGACGCTGGTGAAGCCTTCGGAGGCGAGCACCTGGCCGACCATCTCGTCGACGTCGAGGGCTTCCATGAACAGCGACGACCGCTCGACGAATTCCTTCTGGCGACGCTCGGACTCTTCGGCCTCGGTCAGGATATCGATATCCCAGCCGGTCAGTTGCGAAGCAAGCCGCACGTTCTGGCCGCGGCGGCCGATGGCCAGCGACAGCTGGTCGTCGGGAACCACGACTTCGATGCGTTCGGCATCCTCGTCGAGCACGACCTTGGCGACTTCCGCCGGCTGCAGCGCGTTGACGATGAAGGACGCCGCCGAGGGCGACCACGGAATGATGTCGATCTTCTCGCCCTGCAACTCGCCGACGACGGCCTGGACGCGGCTGCCGCGCATACCGACGCAGGCGCCGACCGGATCGATCGAGCTGTCGCGCGAGATGACCGCGATCTTGGCGCGCGAGCCGGGGTCGCGGGCGACCGACTTGATCTCGATGATGCCGTCATAGATTTCCGGCACTTCCATGGTGAACAGCTTGGCCATGAACTGCGGATGGGTGCGCGACAGGAAGATCTGCGGGCCGCGCTGCTCGCGGCGCACGTCGTAAACGTAAGCGCGGACGCGGTCACCGTATTTGTAGTTTTCGCGCGGGATCAGTTCGTCGCGACGGATGATTGCCTCGCCGCGGCCGAGATCGACGATGACGTTGCCGTATTCGACGCGCTTGACGGTGCCGTTGACGATCTCGCCGATGCGGTCCTTGTATTCGTCATACTGGCGGTCGCGCTCGGCCTCGCGCACCTTCTGCACGATGACCTGCTTGGCCGACTGGGCGGCGATGCGGCCGAAATCCATCGGCGGCAGCTGTTCGGCGATGAAGTCGCCGAGCTGGGCGTCCGGATTGCGCTCGCGGGCCGAGGAAATGGCGATCTGCGTGGCGTAGTCATCGACCTTCTCGACCACTTCCATCAGCCGCTGCAGCTTCATCTCGCCGGTGTTCGGGTTGATGTCGGCGCGGATGTTGGTCTCCTGGCCGTAACGCGAACGCGCCGCCTTCTGGATCGCATCGGCCATGGCGGCGATGACGATCGACTTGTCGATCGACTTTTCGCGCGCGACCGCGTCGGCGATCTGCAGCAGTTCAAGTCTGTTGGCGCTTACAACCATCGTTTTTCTCCCGAGCCTGTTTGCCGGACCTTCGCGCCCGGCAGCTCAATCATAGTTCCTGTTCGTGTTCTTCCGTGGCGTCCGCTTCCGTACCCGACTCATCGTCGTCCGGTTCGCCGCGACGTTTTTTTGCTTCCTTGCGCGCCCTGTTGTCCTTCGACAGGGCATCGCGGATGAGATCGTCGGTCAGGATCAGGCGCGTTTCGGAAATCGCGTCATAGGGGACACGCACCGTCGGCTCCTCGCCATAGGCTGCCTTTTCGCGCTCGATCAGCACATCGTCTTCGCCGGCCTCGACGATCTTGCCCTTGAACCGCTTGCGGTCGGCGACCACGATCGAGGTTTCCATCTTGACCAGATGACCCGTCCAGGTCGTGAAATCCGATTTGCGGACGAGCGGCCGGTCGATGCCGGGCGACGAGACCTCCAGATGATAGGCCTTTTCGATCGGATCGTCGACGTCGAGCGCCGGCGACACCGCGCGGCTGACCTCTTCGCAATCCTCGACGGTCATGGTGCCGTCCTCGCGCTCGGCCATGATCTGCAGCGTCAGCCCGTTCTGGCCCGACAGATGCACCCGCACGAGGCGGAAGCCGATGCCGCGCAGAACCGGCTGGACGATCAGCGCGATGCGCGCATCAATGCCGCTTTCGCGGATGATGCGATCGTCGCCCTCGCTTGCCGTTGCAGTCATTGAGATCCTGTCGCTCTATTCCGAAGTTATCGGCGGGTAATAAAAAAGAGCGGGACCGGGTGGACCCACTCTTCGTCATACCGACCAAGAATTTGAGGCTGATATAAACGATCGTGGCCGGTGTTTCAAGCCCGCCGTGCGGGCCGTACAAAAGCCGTGACGGCGCCAGTGTTGCGCCAGACGCATGGCCTCCATCCGGCGAAACCCCTGCGAGCCGTGCCGCTGCATCCCCACTTATATCACATCGCACAAGATTTGCACGACACAGCACCGAAGGGGCAGGGGAATCGGGTGAGTTAATTATCGTGAGATGACGCTTACGAGGAATTCGTCGTCCCACGCCGCCACTTTTCGTTTCAATCG